>CAZYWA010000073.1:0-21232 GCA_964650975.1 uncultured bacterium | reverse complement strand
AAGAAAACAATATTTAAAAACACGACCAACATCACAACATCGACGAGACCAATAAAAAGGTCGTGCTGCGGCCCGGCGAGCTGCTCGGGGAAGTCGCGCTCGAGGGTGTCGGTTTCCGCTACGGCGAGGACGCGCCATGGACGCTCCACGACGTCGACCTCGTGGTCGCCGCCGGGACGCGTACGGCCGTGGTCGGTGAGACCGGGGCGGGCAAGACGACGCTCGGCTACCTGATCGCGCGCCTGTATGAGCCCCAGGCGGGCCGTGTGACGATCGACGGGATCGACGTGCGCGACGCGACCTTCGAGTCGCTTGCGGCGACGGTCGGCGTGGTTTCACAGGAGACCTACCTGTTCCATTCGACGGTGCGTGAGAACCTGCGTTTCGCCCGCCCCGACGCGAGCGATGAGGAGATCGAGGCCGCCGCGCGGACGGCTCGCATCCACGATCTCGTGGCCTCGCTCCCGGACGGCTACGACACCGTCGTCGGAGAGCGCGGGTACCGCTTCTCGGGCGGCGAGAAGCAGCGCATAGCGATCGCGCGAACGATCCTGCGCAATCCGCCGGTGCTGGTGCTCGACGAGGCGACGAGCTCGCTGGACACCCGCACCGAGCGCGACGTGCAGGAGGAGCTCGACCAGCTCGCGCAGGGACGCACGACGATCACGATCGCCCACCGCCTCTCGACGGTTCGTGACGCCGACCAGATCGTGGTGCTCGATCACGGCGAGATCGTCGAACGCGGCACCCACGACGAGCTGCTCGCGCGCGACGGCTACTACGCCGCGCTGCTCGCGCACGACGCCACGCGCGAACCACTACATTGACAGCATGCCGTCGCTGGAAGCCGAGATGCTGGAGTTCATCCGGCGGGGCCTCGACCATCACGCGCAGTCGTACCCGCTGGCCCCGCGGGCGATCCTGCTGAACCCGGGCAACCACGAGCTGTTCGGCTGGGACGAGCTGTGGGGTGTCCCGGTGCTCGCCGACGATCGCGTCGCGCCGAAGCGCTTCCGAATCGACTGCGACGGCTCGGCCTTCGGCATCGAGGAGGAGGTCAGCGAGGCGATCGGCGCCGGCGAGCCGGTGCTGGTGCCGCTCGGCCCGATCGCACCTCGCGAGGACGAGCCCACGGCCTGAGCCGTGCCCGCCGCAGGCGACCCATACGCCGTGCTCGGAGTACCGCGAGACGCCGGCGACGCCGAGATCCACGCCGCCTACAGGCGGGCGGTGAGGCGCACCCATCCCGACGCCGGCGGCAGCTCGGATGCGTTCGAGTCCGTGCAGGCGGCCTATGAGGTGCTGCGCGATCCCGCGCGTCGCGCGGCCTGGCGCGCCCCGCCCGCCGCAACGGCTCGTCCGCGGCCGGCTCCGGCGCACTCGGCGAGCGCGTCGATGGAGGACCTGCTCGCCCACTCGCGCCGGCTCGAGGACGAGGCCCGCCGCCTCGCCGGCATGGCCGCCCGCGGCGCGCACCCCGACGAGTCGACCGACAGCGTGGCGCAGGTCCTGCGCGACGCGGGCGAGCAGCTGCGCGACGCCGCCGACGAGGGCGCGCGAGGTCTTCGCCGCTTCATCCGGCGCAGGCTCTGAAAGCGCCGGAGCGGGCCGGCGGCGACGCCGCTGCGGCCGCCCCGCTCACCGGGCTGCCTACGATCCCGGCGCGTAGCGAAGCGAGCCGGGCGTGGTCAGGTTCTCGCCGGTCTCGAGCAGTGTCTTCAGCCCCGAGAGGATCATCGGCCAGCCGCCGTAGATCTCCGGACTGGCGTCAGCGTGCAGCTGGTCGTGCGTCAGCGTGAGGGCGCACGAGTCCCCGACCGGCTCGATCTCGAACGTGACTCTCGACGTCCCCTCGCGCTTCACGTCCTCGCTCCACAGCGTGTAGCTGGGCTCACCCTCGCCCTTGCCGAGGTCGCCGAACGCCGAGTCGTAGGAGAAATTTTCCTTCAGGATGTAGAAGACGTGCTTGATCGGCGACTTTCGGGTGGCGTCCGGGCTCGGCAGCGCGGTGTCGTTGCCGCCCGTAAAATCGTAGTAGCGCGACTGGCGGTCGTTGTTGTCGGTGACGGTCTGGGTGAGCTTCGCGAGCTGGTCGGCGGAGGGAATGGCGGTCTTGATGAGCGAGCCGAAGAGCGCCCGGCCCACCGGGTCGGTGCTCGCGAAGTCGCCGTTCGTGATCTTGGTGAACGTGGTCGGACCATCGCCCCGTCCCTTGCCGTTCAGGATGAAGAGCGTCTTGCCGTCGACAGAGAGGGCGACGTCGGTCGGATACCACTCGGTGGGGATCGTGCCGCGCACCGCGCCGCTCGGAACATCGAGCACCGCCACCAGGTTCTCGCCTGCGCCCGCCACGTAGAGCGTCTTGCCGTCCCTGGCGAGCGCCATGAGCGTCGGCGAGACGCCCTTGAGCGCCGAGGCCTGACCGACCAGCGAGAACTGACGGCCGGGATTGAGCGTGGTGGTGTCGATCTCGAACACGTCATCGGACTTGTTGCAGCCGACGTAGAGCGTCTTGCCGTCGGGCGAAAGGGCGAGGCCTTCGGGACCCAGCCCGACGTGGACCTCGCCCGCTTTCGAGCCGCTCGGCAGGTCGAGCACCGTGACGGTGTCGCCGTGCGGCGGGTGCGGCACGGTCGAGGTGTTGGCGATGAAGAGCCGCCGCCCGTCGCGCGACAGCACCATCGTGTAGGGCTCAGTGCCGGCGTCGAAATCGGTTTGTGCGCCGCTGGTCAGGTCGAGCCGCGCGACCTTCTTCTGCTGGTAGCAGCTCACGTAGAGCTGATTCGGATCGGAAGTGAGGGCGATGTCGCTGGTGTAGCAGTCGTGAAGCTCCCAGAGGTGGTCGAGCGTCACCTTGCCGTCGTCAGCGACGCGATAGCGCTGCACGGTCCGGTCGTAGCCGCCCGAGACGAAGAGCAGCTTGCCCGAGGGATCGTAGCGGAGGCCGATGTGCATCGAGCGGCGCGGCATGCCGATCTCCTGGACGATCTGCATGCTCTGGGTGTCGACGATGCGCAGCCGCTGCTCCCTCTGCTCGTGGTTGTCGGGATCGAGGATGGTACCGAAGCCGTTCTCGTTGATGGCGAGGAAGCGGCCGCTCGGATCGAGCGTCATCTTGTCGGGAAAGGTGCCGAGCTTGATCGAGGGAGCGATGGGCCGGATCAGACGGCCGTTGACGAGCACGTTCTGGTCGACGCCGTCCGCGGTGGGATGATCGAAGGCGAACGGCTGCGGCACCGGCGCTCGCGCGGCGGCGCAGCGCCCGGTGCTGCAAACCGTGCTGCCGGCGCAGTCGGCCGACGACCGGCAGCGCGGCCCGGAGCTGTCGCAGCCCAAAGCCGCGAGTAGCGAAAGGAGAGCGGCCGCCCTCGCGAGCGCAGCGCCGCCGTGTGTGCTCGAATGGATTCTCAAAAGGCCCGCCGCTCGAGCCACCCAGTCTAAGCGGAAGACCGCGGCCGGTGGTGACACTCGCGTGACGCCGAGGGATCGGGCTGCATCCGCCTGCGATCACTCGCGAAGGCGGCGCGGCAGCGGGCGCTCGCCCCGGGGTGCTCGAGGCCGAGCATCGCGACGGCGTCGTCGTCGCGATGACGCAGGCGCGAGGCCGAATGCAGGCCGGCCCACCTTCAGCGTCGATGCAATGGCCGGCCGTGCCCCGGGGCGGGCGCCCGCTGCCGCGCCGCCAAGAGGACACCCGCCGCTGACTCGAACGGACGCACCACGAGCCGTCGCAGCGCGGCCGCAGGGTCAGCTCGCGAGTGGCTTGCGGCCGAACACGCGCACGCTCGCGATCTTGCCCTCGAGCTGCCGGGCCAGCGCCAGCGCGGTCTCGCGGGTCTGGGGCAGGCCCATTTCCGCGAAGAGCTTCATGAGCTCGTCCTCGGCGTCCGCGGCGAACCCGAGCAACGACTCCGCGTCATAGACGAAGCGGTCCCGGACCTCCACGTCGGCCAAGCCCGCCGCACGCAGGCCCCCGAGGTAGTCGGCCTCCGCGATCGCGCCCGAAAGACAAGACACGTAGAGCGAGATGCTCTGCTTCGCCCAGTCGGGCATCTCCTCCGCGACGATGTCCGAGACCAGCATCCGCCCGCCCGGCTTGAGCACCCGTGCGACCTCGGCGAACACCCGCGGTTTCTCGGGCGAGAGGTTGAGCACGCAGTTCGAGATGATCCAGTCGACCGAGCCGGTCTCGACCGGCAGCTCCTCGATGATTCCCTTGCGGATCTCCACGTTGGAAAGACCCGCCGCAGCGACGTTCTTCCGCGCCCGCTCGATCATCTCGTCGGTCATGTCGACGCCGATCACGCGGCCGGTGGGGCCGACCCGCCGTGCCGCGAGGATCAGGTCGAGACCGGCGCCCGAACCGAGGTCGAGCACCACGTCACCCGGGGCGATCTCGGTCAGGGCGGTCGGGTTTCCGCAGCCGAACGTGGTGCCCGTGGCCTCGCTCGGAACGCTCGCGAGCTCGGCCGCCGAGTAGCCGATCGACTCGGCTTTCTCGGCTGTGGGTCCGCAGGCGGTCTGGGTACCGCAGCACGACGAGCCGCGGGTCACGGCGTCGGCGTAGGCGCGCGACACCGACTCCCGGATTGCGCCCGCTTGCGAAGGGGCTGGGAGGTCGTGGGCGGGGATGGGTTGTGTGGTGGTCATCGCTTGGCTCCTCGTCGTGGCTTGCGCTTGGTGGATGACGTCTCGGGCTTGGTCGCGCGCTTCCTGGCCCCGTCCTTCGGCGGATTGGCCGGTTCCGCCGGGGGCGAGCAAGTGAGCGTGCAGCAGCTGGGTGCGTCGGGTGGACAGCACGACTCGATGGCGTCGGCGATCGCGCGCAAGGTGCGCGCCACTTCGGTGAACCGCACCGTGTAGCGGACCTCTCGTCCGGTGCGCTCGGATTCCAGGATGCCGGCGTCGAACAGCGTCTTCAGGTGGCGGGACACCACCGACAGGTCGGTGGGGCAGCACGCGGCCACCTCGCTCACCTTGGTGCCTCGTCCCGCAGTGGCGAGCTGGCTCAGGATGCTCACCCGGCTGGGATCGCAGAGCGCCTTGAAGAACCGCGTCGACAGCAGCTCGCCCAGGCTCGGACAGCACCCCTCGTCGAGCGCTTTGGGAAGATCATGGTTGCTTGCTTGTGCCATGACACAATAGTTGCACTAATGAGCAACTATGTCAAGGCCGGGAGCCTTTCTCGAAGGCGTCGAGCGAGGTTCTCGGCCGGTGGACGCGATCGGTCGCTTCGGCTGCGAGGGACCGCAGCCCTCCGACTGCCGCTCCGTCGTTCGGAGGGACGCGGTCCCTCGCGTCCGACGCGTTCGAGTGTGGCGGGGCTTGGAAGGGCACCCGAGGGAATTCAGTTCCAGCGCGCGTGGCTGCCTGCGACGAGAATCACCAGCAGAAAGAGTCCGTAGCCCACGCCCAGGAAGAGCGGCGGCCCGCCTGCGATCGCGAGCGCAGTGCGACGGCTCGCCGGTGTCTCGATCCGCCACAGCACCGCGCTGACGCCGATCATCGCCGCGAGCGCGCCGGCCACGGAGAGCAACGACGTCGCGAAATCGCGGCTCGATCCTGGATTCGAGAGCAGCACGCCGAGCGTGTAGAGGAGCGCTCCGCCATCGACGCTCCACGCGAGCAACAGCAGCCGGAAGCGGCGATCGCCACGGTGGCGAAGCGCCGCGATCAGCCCCGAGCCGGCGAGCGCCCAGATCAGCCAGGAGATCGCGGCGGCGGGCAACAGCCGGCCCTGACCGGCGAGAAATCCCCAGTGCACGGCGGCGCTGCCGATCCGCCCCGCCACGGTGGTTTCCTCGAGTGGCTGCGAGGCGATCGCCAGTGCTCCCAGCGCGCAGGCACCCGCGGCGAATGCGAGCCAGCACCCGAACGCCGCGCGCCCTGGCACGCGGCGCGCGACCATCACGGCCACCGCCACCATCGCGGCCCAGCTGGCGAGCAGCGTCAGCATCGCGAGATCCGCTCCGTCATCCCGGCACGTCCTCGAACTTCCAGGAGAGCTCGACCTTCGCCTGACCGGTGGTCTTGCCCTGGATCCGCGATGCGCCCTTGCCGTTCGAGAGATCGATCGTGGTGCCGCGCTGGCCAGACGTGGGCGCCTGGCGAAGCTGCTCGCTCACCCAGTCCCAGCCGGGGTCCTTCCAGCCGCTGCCGCGGCTCTCGGTGGTCTGGCCGCGATCGGTCGTCTGCGAGGCGCTCTCCGCGGTCGGAGCGGCGAGCCCGTCGGTGTAGAGCGTGTGGGTCTTCACGTCGAGAACCAGGTTCTGCACGTTGCAGATGACGCGCAGCTGTGTGGGGTCGGCGTGGTAATCGGCCTTCTCCGAGCTCGAGTAGGGCACCGTTCCTTGCACGTCGTCGTAGCTGCCCGAGACCTTGCGGTCGATCGTGACGTGGGTCGAGGCGCCGCAGTTTTCGAATCCGAAGTACGTCAGGTAACGCGGCTCCTCGTCCTCCAGCGGGTCGCCGCCGGTGCCGGGTGGATCCGCCGCGGGCGGCGCGGCCCCCGGCGCCGCGCCGAAGTCGACGTTGGCCATGAGCTGCGACGCCTCCATGGCCACCTTCATCAGACAGCTCTGGTCTCCGTTGCAGTCGGCCTGCTTCTTCTTGAGCAGCGTCTGCAGCTCCTGGGGCGTCATCTTCTTCACGGGCGCCGCATGTCCCTGCGCCTCCGCGACTCGCTGCTGCGCCGCAGCGGCGCGCGCCATCGTCTTCTGGCCATAGGCCGGGTCCTTGGTGTTGACCGTGGTCAGGTCGCCGTCGGTCTTCACGTAGGTGATGAGCTCGTAGGCGTCGTGGTACTCCCCGGTCTCCTGCTCGCCGCCCTTGCCCGCGACGGAGTAGCTGCCGTCGACCTTCACGTGCACCTCGAGCTTGGCCCGCTTCTCGCCGGCGCGCGCCTGTGTCGGGCTCGCGAGCGGGAGGACCGCCAGCGCGGCCAAGGCGAAGATGAGGGACGGAGAGTCGAACCAGCGTTCACGCATGAGCGGCTCCTTCCTGCGGTGGATCCTGCGACGCCTCGGCGCCGGCGAAGACGGGCTCGCCGGCACGCCAGCGCGCTTCCGCGTCGGGGGTCTCGAGCGCGATCCGCACCGCGGCGGTGAGCTCGAGGCGCGCGCCGTCGAGGCTCGCGTCGGCGACGCCGTCGGCCACGCCCGCCGCGACCGCGCGCGTGACTTCCCACTGCACGTTCTCGATCTCGAGATCGCCGCTGCGCGGCCGGGCCTGCTCGACCTTGCAGCGCTCGACGTCGAGCGAGTTCCAGCTCCGGCAGCGCAGCGGCCGCGCCGGGTGCACGGAGCACGAGAAATCGACGAGCAGCGCGCACGGCAAACGCGTGTCGGCGCGCGCCTCGCGGCTCAAGCCGCGGGTCACGCGGTCGAGCCACGCGACTCGCGCGATGGTCTTCGCGAGCTCCGCTGGGTCGAGCGTTTCGCGCAGATGACGGGCGACGCGCAGCGCCTCGGCGGCGCTCACCACCACCTGCACGTGGCAGCACCAGCCGCATCCGGCCCCGCATGCGATGCGCTCGTGCAATCGGCTCTCGCCGCGCAGCGTGTCGGTCAGGTGGACGGCGAAGCGCTCGGCCTGAGAAAGCAAGGCCTCGAGCGGAACCAGCTCGCGCCCGGCGCCGGCGCTCAGTGCCTCCGCGGCGGTCTTGCGCTGCGCGGCGCGGATGAACCCCGTTGCGCCCGACGTCGAATCCGGTACCTCGGATTCGTGCATCGGATGCGACGGCTCGCCCGGATCTCTGCTCATGGCGGGGTGGAGACGGGCGGTTCGTGGATCAGAGCCCGAATCGAGTAGGTTTCAGGGCTGATCCAGTTGCCGGCGATGGCGGGATCGATTCGAGGGGGAGGATCTCACGTGACGCGATTCGCTACGGGATTCTGGCTGGTTGCTCTGGTTTGTGCCGGCTGCGCGCGGCCCGCGCCCCCCGCGGCCCAGCCCGCCTCGCCGCCCAAGGCGACGCCCGCGGCGGAGACGACCGCTGTAGCGGAGGTTCCGTTGCTGCCTCGCGACGCGATCTTCGGCAACCCGGACCGGGCCAACCCGCAGATCAGCCCCGATGGTAAGCAGCTCACGTTTCTGGCCTCCGACGAAGGCGTGCTCAACGTGTGGCTGGCGCCCATCGACCATCCCGACCAGGCGAAGCCGCTCACCCACGATCGCGGCCGTGGCATCCACGAATACTTCTGGGCCTACACCGGCAAGCACGTCCTCTACCTCCAGGACACCAACGGAGACGAGAACGACAAGATCTACGCGGTGGACGTCTCGAACGGCAAAGAGCGCGTGCTCACACCCTTCGACGAGATCCTAGGCCCCGACCACAAGCCCCAGAAGGGCCCCGACGGGAAACCGCTCAAGCCGAAGGCGCTGATCCTCGGTGTCAGCCCGAAAGTCCCCGGCGAGATCTTGATCGGCCTCAACAAGCGCGACCCGGTCTACCACGACGTCTATCGCGTCGACATCCAGAGCGGTGCGCTGCGAGAAGTGTTCCGGAACCAGGGCGAGTTCGACGGCTTCGTCGTCGACCACGAGCTGCGCCCGCGAATCGGCAGCAAGCCCACTCCCGACGGCGGCCGCGACCTGCTGGCGATCGGGGCCGGGAAGGAACGCAAGCTGGTGGCGCGCGTCGGACCGAGCGATCAAGCCACCACCGACGTGCTCGGCTTCGACGCCAGCGAGCGCGAGATCTACATGCGCGACAGCCGCGGCCGCGACACCGGTGCCGCGCTGGCGGTCGATCTCGCCACCGGCAAGTCGCGCGTGCTCGCGGAGGACCCCCGCGCCGACGCCTCCGGGGCGATGATCCACCCCACGCGCTACACGGTGCAGGCGGTCTCGTTCGAGCGCGAGCGGGTGAAGTGGAAGGTGCTCGATGCGAGCATCCAGCCCGACGTCGACGCGATCCAGGCGCTGGGCGACGCCGACTGGGAGGTCCTCGATCGGTCCCAGGACGACAAGAAATGGATCGTGCGGCTCGACGTGGACGACGGCCCGCAGCGCTTCTACGCCTACGATCGCGCCACCAAGAAGGCCTCGTTCCTGTTCGTGAACCGCACCAAGCTGGAAGGCGTCCGGCTCTCGAAGAGGCATCCCGCGACCATCTCGAGCCGGGACGGGCTCGAGATGGTGAGCTACTACACGCTGCCACCGGGCGCCGACGCCGGCTCGCCCGGCAAGCCTTCGAAGCCGCTCCCCACGGTGCTGTGGGTGCACGGCGGTCCGTGGTATCGCGACACCTGGGGCTACGAGCCGGTCCATCAGTGGCTCGCGAATCGCGGTTACGCGGTGCTGAGCGTCAACTATCGCGGATCGACCGGCTTCGGGAAGAGCTTCCTCAACGCGGCCAACCGCGAGTGGGCCGGCAAGATGCACGACGACCTGATCGACGCGGTCGACTGGGCGGTGAAGCAGGGCATCGCCGATCCCAAGAACGTGTGCATCGCGGGCGGCAGCTACGGCGGCTACGCGACGCTGGTCGGCCTCACGTTCACGCCGGAAGAATTCGCCTGCGGTGTCGACATCGTGGGGCCGTCGAACCTGCTCACCTTCATCGACTCGATCCCGTCCTACTGGAAGCCCGCGCTCGACGACATCGTGCTGCGGGTCGGCGATTACCGCACCGACGAGGGAAAGGCGTTCCTCACCAGCCGCTCACCGCTCTCCCGGGTCGACAAGATCGAGCGGCCGCTCTTGATCGGCCAGGGCGCCAACGATCCGCGGGTCAAGCAGGCGGAGTCCGATCAGATCGTCAACGCGATGCTCGGCAAGAAGATCCCCGTCACGTACCTGCTCTATCCAGACGAGGGCCACGGTTTCCAGAAGCCCGCCAACCGCATCTCGTTCTTCGCGGTGATGGAGGCCTTCCTCTCGAAGCACCTGGGTGGCCGCTACGAGCCGATCGGACAGGCCTTCGAGGGCTCGTCGGTCGAAGTGCTCGAGGGCGGCTCGCTGGTGCCGGGCCTCGCCGACGTGAAATCGGCCCGGCCGAAGAAGGACTGAGCCGGAGGGCGCGGCCTCGAGGTCCCCATGCTCGGCTCGCTGGTGGTGGTCGCGGCGTTCTCGCTGGTGATGATGGTGGCGAGCCCGCTGCTCTTGGCCGCGCTCCTGGCATGGATGCCGGCCGACTACTTCGCGCGCGACGAGCCGGCACCGTCGCGCTGGGCGGGGCGCCATCCCGCCGCGCGTGCGGCGTTGCAGCTGGCGAAGAATGCATTCGGTGTGCTGCTGGTCGCGGCCGGTGTGGTGATGCTGGTCACGCCCGGCCAGGGCGTGCTCACGATCGTGGCGGGGCTGATGTTCCTGGACTTCCCCGGCAAGCGCGCCGTCGAGCTGCGCATCGTGCGGAACCCGAAGATCCTGCACGCCATCAACGCGCTGCGCGCCCGCGCGCACCACCCTCCGCTCGAGCTGCCGCGCGCGCCCTGAGCGCGCGCTCCAGCCGGTCGGGCCATTCGTCTCACCTGGAGGCCCACCGGTCCCTCGGTGGGCAGCGCTCGATCGCGGACTCGTGCCTAGAACGTCTTGTCGACCAGCTTCTCGTACTCGGCGAGCCAGTACGCGACGAGATAGTCGACGCCCGGGTTCACGTACTGCGGGTTGTCGGTGCCGCACGCGGGGATCGTGAACGGGTCGCGCTGCCACAGGAAATCGGTGGTGCACTGCTGATCGACGGGGAAGGCCTGGAGCGCCTGCAGCTGCACCTGACCCATGGCATCGATGAGGAACGGGAACTCGGTCTGCAGGTCGATCCAGGTCTGCGACTCCGGGTCGACGGTGTAGGTCGACGGGTCGCGCTCGGGCAGCGCGTAGCTGGTGTTGGGCGCCGGCCGGAAGCGGGTCAGGTCGTCGGTGAGCTGGCCCATGTACGGATCGTCGCTGGGCGCCGGCTGCCAGCCTCCCTGGCTCATGTAGATGCCGGTGAACCAGGCGTTGTGCGAGAGCCGCGAGTAGGTCTCGACCGAGCTGTTGAAGTAGGAGAGCATCCAGTTGTAGTCGTCGCTGCCGAAGTAGACCTTCCCGAGTCGCAGGATCACGTACCAGATGCTGTGGCCCAGGTTGTTCGAGTAGTACTGCGAGTAGCGGTTGAAGAGGTCGATCCCCGCCAGCTCGAAGCCGATCCGCGCGCCGTTCCCGACCAGGTTCTTCACCTGCTGCAGCGCCGTTGCGTCGCCGGTCATGTGGTAGGTGACGAGCGACCATTCGAGCTGCGCGGGAGGCAGCAGGTCCGGCGCGACCGAGCTCGGCTGGCCGTCCTGGCGGATGATCGTCCAGTTGTGGCTGACCAGCATGTCGAAGACTTCCAGCATGTCGGCCGCGATCGTGGCCTTGGTGGCGTCGTCGTCGATCAGGTCGAAGGCCGTGGACATGCCGAGGATCCAGCCGGTGTACTGATCGCGGCTGGTCTCGCCCGACCACCAGTCGCCGGCGTAAGGGCCGCTCTCGACGCGGTGGCAGCGATCGTCGGCGTCGCAGCCGGCGTCGCCCGGGTACGCCGGTGACGTCGCTTGCGTGGCCCAGTAGCGCGCGATGTACCCGGGCGCTCCGGTGACGTGCAGGTGGCCGTCGAGGGTACCGACCATGCGCATGGCGTTGGCCTTGGCCTCGGGATCGCCGGTCACGTGGTAGCGGAACGACTGGCTCGCGAGGTAGGTGCCGGTCCAGATGGTGCTGTCGCCGTAACCGTCGATCCCGGCGACCGCGGTGCGGCTCGGGTCGGTGAAGGAGACGTTGACCGTGCCGCCCTTGTCGGGCTGGTGCCACGCCTTGTGCCAGGCGTCGTAGGCCTCGGCCTTGTGGCGCATGGCGCCGGACACCGCCGATTCGTCGTAGGTGGCGGGCTGTACGTTCGACTGCGGCCAGGGCGCCACGTAGTCGTCGGGCTGGCATTCGTCGGCGCCCATCGAGAGCGCGGCGCAGAGCGCCACCAGGACGGCGGACGACGAGAGGCGAAATCGTGTCATCGGAGAAACCTCGGACGGAGCGCGCGGGCGCGCTCGGGTGAAGAAATCGAGATCGAGCGAGAGACGAAATTGTCTCACGCGGGTCCGAAGCGTCGCAAACGGGCGATTCCGGTCGACCCCGTTCGAGGGCCCGCGCGCCGGGGACCGTCGCGCTCCATGGAGCCCGCCGGTCTCCGGCGGGAGGGCACGGATCGGACTGCGCTCAGCCGAAGCGCCAGGAACGGATGCAGGGAAGCTGGCCGTCGGTGTGCATCTCCTCGGCCTCGTCCTGGTCGCGGGGAACCACGCGGCAGACTTCCGGCTTGAGACCGGTGAAGTGCAGCCGGCACCCGCGTCCCTCGGGCTTGAGGAAGACACAGCCGCCCTGGCCGACGGCGGTGCGGTAGAGCCAGTCGCCTTCGTCGTCGAGCTCCGGTCCGGTGAAGTCGGCGGCGGTCGCTTCGCCGGCCTGGATGAGGGCGTCACGCTCCACCGGCCAGACGTCCGCGCCGTGGCTGCAGCAGTCCTGGGCGCACGGGTACGTCATGCAGTCGGGGGACTCGACGATCGGCCGATGGGCCAGATCGGCGAGCGTCGCCGCGGGGAGTAGGCTCGCGGTCGAGTTGGGCGAGATGCGGCCGTCGCGAGGTGGGCTGGAATCGGACACGTGGGCTCGCTATGGAAAGGGGTGGTCGAGTGAGGCCAAATCGTGTTGCGTTGCTTGGGCGCGAAAGATAGGCGAGCCGTGAGCCAATGCAACCAACCGTCGCGCGCCGAGCCCGTCGCCGGGCCGCCGACGCGCGAAGAGAGCAAGGGGATTCTCATGAAACGCCGCTGGATGGTGCTGGCCTTCTGTGGAGTGGCGACGGTCTCGTCGCACGCCGCCGACGACGCGGCGACCGTGCGCCACGTGCCCGCGAAGGAGATGGCACAGCTCTTCGCGCGCGCCGCGATGGTCCGCGAAACCCCGCTCTACAAGGTGCACGCGAGCCATCGCGAGGCGCCTGGCGTGGCCGAGATCCACACCCTCGACACCGACGTGTTCTACGTGGTCGCGGGCACGGCCACGTTCGTGACCGGCGGCACCGCCGTCGAGCCCAAGACCACGGCGCCCAACGAGATCCGCGGCACGCGGATCGAAGGCGGGGAGGCAATGACGCTCCAGAAGGGCGACGCGGTCATCGTCCCCAACGGCGTTCCGCACTGGTTCAAGGAAGTGAAGGGACCGTTCGACTACTTCGTGGTGAAGATCACGGCGCCGGCCAAGTGACCAGGGACGGCTGACGAGGGACCAGCCGGCGCCGGATCAGCCGGCGATGCGTAGGTAGACGACGTCGGGCCCGAGCGAGACGTCGATCGCATTGCCGCGCGTCGCGTGAGCCAGCGACGTGCCCTGCTGGTCGAGCAGCTCGGCGTCGCCGGGCAACGCGGCGAGATGGAGCGTCGACGAGCCGTCGGTCCAGCGCCAGAGCGCCAGCACGGTCGCGGTCCCGTCGCCGAACGCGAGCGCTCGATCGGGATCCGCGAGACCGAGCGCCGCGCTCGCGTCACCCGCGAAGCGCAACGGACCGAGAATCGAGGTGAGTGCCGCGAGTGCCGCCACGGCCGGCTTGGGCGAGCCGTCGGCGCGGTAGACGCCGAACACCGACTCCTGATCGATGTCCGGCTCGAAAGTGCCGTCCTCGAGGGTGTAGATGAACGTCCGCGGCACGCCGAGCGCCGCCGCGATCAGGATCGCGCGCACCGTGTAACGAGCCTGGGCGGCCTCGTCGACGCCGCGCAGCGTCTCGACCACTTTGCCGAAATCGCCGGCGCCGAGCAGCAATCGGCCGAGCGACACCAGCGCGGGATCGAGCCCGAAGATCCGGGCGAAGTCGTCGTCCGACTGTGGCACGCCGGGGTTGGTCGGCCAGCCGTTCTCGGTGATCCAGAGCGGGCGAGGCAGCCCGGCGTCGAGCAGGATGCGCGCGAGCGTCGCGTGCTGGGTGGCGAGACTTCCCTCGACGCGGTCGGGAAACGGCGCGGTCTCGAATTCGGGCGCGTCCTTCGGGTACTGGTAGGGGTGGAACGCGACCGCGTCCACCCAATCCGCGAGATCGGGAGCCGCGTCGAGCACCAGCGGCAGGTAAACGGGACCGGGTGGATACGCGTTGATCTTGGGGATCGGCTGCGGCATCGACATGCCGCCCAGCACGAACGTGCAGCTCGAGCACGCGCTGCGTCCGGCCGTCGCCGCGGCGCGCGCCAGCCGCGCGTAGTCGCCGGCGTTCGCCCACGGTCTCCAGAAGCGGTAGCCGATGTTCTCCTCGTTCCAGATCTCCCACTCCGCGACGCGCGCGCCGTAGCGCTCGGCCGAGCGGCGCACGTACTCGGCGAACGGTGCGGGATCGGTGGGCGGATAGAGGTCCGCTCCCGGTACGTCGCCCGGCAGGCCGGTGCCGGGCAGGTTGCCGGCCGTCGTGGGGTAGAGCGGATTCGAGTAGTCCGCGATCGCCAGCAGCTCGATGCCGGCGTGGCTCGCGTCGTCGACCATCGCGTCGAGCGCCGAGTAGTCGAAGACGCCCTTTTCGCGCTCGATCGAGTGCCACGTGAAGTCGGTGCGCACGCGGTGGATGCCGAGCTCGTGAAGCTTCGCGAAGGCGGCGACCCGGCTCGCCACCGCGTCCGGATCGGCGCCCCACGCGACGCCCATCGACACGCCGAGCCGCTCCGCGACCGGCGAACCGTCATCGGGCGCCGGCAGCGCCGGAAAAGCCGCGGAGTCGCGGTGCCCACTTCCGCCGCCGCAGGCCAGGAGCAGCGAGAAGCAAAGCCCGATCGAGCGTCGGCGCATGTCGCGGCTCAGCATGCCTCGCTCGCAGTCGCCGCGTCGAAGCCCGAATCCGCCGCCGCGGACGCGAGGGACCGCGTCCTTCCGGACCCGTCGAATCGGCGCGGAAGTCGGAGGGCTGCGGTCCCTCGCAGCCGCAGCCCTCGAGCATGCTTGACCCGATCTCATACGTAAGTTAAAGCTTACGTAAGCCATGGCTTACAACACGGCATTCGCCGCCCTCGCCGATCCCACCCGCCGCACCGTGTTCGAGCGGCTGCGCGGCGGGCCGCGGACGGTCACCGAGATCGCCGACGGCCTTCCGGTCTCACGCCCCGCGGTCTCCCAGCACCTGCGCGCCCTCGAAGGCGCCCGGCTCGTGACCGCCAGCAGCCACGGCACCCGGCGCATCTACCGGATCGACCGGGCCGGCCTCGAAGCGCTGCGCGTCTATCTCGATTCGTTCTGGACCGACGTCCTCGACGCGTTTCGCGCCGAGGCGGAAGCGGTCGCGCGGGCCGACGCGCGCGCCGCCCAGCTGGCCGCGCTCCGCCAGCGCGCGCGAGCCAAATCCCGGAGGAAGCGATGAGCCGAGTGATCCCGTTTCCCGCGCCCATCGAACCGGTTCGAAAGTCCGTGGTGGTACCACTGACGCCGCAGCGCACGTTCGCGCTCTTCACCGAAGGCATGGGGCGCTGGTGGCCGCTCGCCAGCCACTCGATCGCGCAGGAGCGCGCGGTGTCGTGCGCGATCGAGCCGCGTCCGGGCGGCGCCGTCTACGAGGTGCGCGACGACGGCGAGCGCTGTGCCTGGGGAGAGGTGCGCGTGTGGGAGCCGCCAAACCGCTTCGTGATGACCTGGCACCCGGGCCGCGACGCAGCGCTGGCCCAGGAGGTGGAGGTGCGATTCAGCCCCATTCCCGAGGGTACGCGCGTCGACCTCGAGCATCGCGGCTGGGAGATCCTGGCCGAGCGCGCCGAAGCAGCGCGCGCGTCCTACGACGGCGGGTGGGAGCTGGTGTTCCGCGACCGCTTCGTCGCCGCCTGCCGAGCGATCACGGGATCGCCCGATTCCGGCGATCCCAAGGAGCGCCCATGAACCTCGCCTGGCTCCGTCCTCGAATCGCGCCGCCGGTCTTCGCGAGTTTCGTGACGCTTCCGATCCTCCTGGAGTCCGGCGATCGCGTGCTGCGCGGCGAGGTGGTGGTGGAGGCGCCTCTCGACCAGGTGTGGGAGGGGAACCATCCGCCCACCCCCGAGCGCGACGCGCCGACGCTCGGGCGAACGCTGGTGGTCGAGCGGTCGTGAGCGCTCACCGCCGCTCGGGCGGGAACTCGATCGGCAGGTGGTGGATGCCGCGCACGAAGTTGGACGGCGTGTGCTCGATCGTGGCGCCCGCCGCCAGCTCCACTTCCGGGATTCTGCGCAGCAGCTCCTCGAACAGCACGCGGATCTCGAGGCGCGCGAGGTTGGCGCCCAGGCAGTGGTGGGCGCCGTGGCCGCCGAAGGCGACGTGCGGGTTGGGATCGCGCTCCACGTCGAAGCGGTCGGGCTCGATGAACACGTCCTCGTCGCGGTTGGCCGAGGGGTAGAGCAAAAGCACCTTGTCGCCGGCGCGAATGGTGCGGCCGCAGAGCTCCACGTCGTGGGTGGCGGTCCGGTTCATGTTCACGATCGGCGACGCCCAGCGCAGGAACTCCTCGACGGCGACGGGAATCTTGCCGGGATCCGCGGCGAGCTTGCGGCGCTGGTCGGGATGGCGGAGCAGCTCGGCCATCGCCGCCGAGATCACGTTGCGGGTGGTCTCGTTGCCACCGATCAAGAGCAGCAGCGATTCGTGGAGCAGCGCGTAGTCGTCGATGTGCTCGCCGCCCTCGCTGGCGTTGGCGAGGATGCTCATCAGGTCGTCGCGCGGATGGGCGCGGCGGTCGGCGACGATCACCTCGTGGTGCTCGCGGTACTCGACCAGCGCGATCGCGGCCGCGGCCGCGATGTCGGGCGGAGCGTCGGCGGCGGTGCCGGCGATCATGTCGTCGGACCATTGCTGGAGCCGCTCGCGATCGTCGGGACGGAAGCCGACCAGCGTGCCGATCATGATCATCGGCAGCGGCGCCGCGAGCGCCTGCACGAAGTCGCAGCGGCCGAGCGGCGCCACGCCATCGATGAGCTGCCGCACGTTGGCGCGCAGGAATTCCTCGTGCTGCGCCACGCGGCGCGGCGTGAAGCCCTTGTTGACCAGCGCGCGCCGCGCGTTGTGCTCGGGGTTGTCCATGTTGATCATGGTCGGGAACGGCTCGGCGTCGGGGCGCGATCCGCCCGCCGAGCAGAAGAGCTCCGGGTGCGCCGAGGCGTGGACCACGTCCGCATGCCGGCTCAAGCCCCAGACACTCCCGCTCTCGTCCCAGAAGACCGGCTCGTGCCGCCGCATCCAGCGGAACGCGGCGTACGGGTCGCCGGCGTAGAAGGCGCCGTCGAGCAAGCGGATGGTGGGCGGCTTGGATGTCATTCAGGGATCCACGTCCGTCGCTCGACCGCGATCGAACGAGTGCTCGATGGTCGGAGTCCTCGTCTGCCTACGATACTTGCAAGGCCTTTTGCAACCGGCGGCCCGCAAGAGCTGGGGTACATCGATGACTTGTGGCGCACGCCATTCCACCAAGCGGTCCAACTCGTCCGGAGGGCTGCGGTCCCTCGCAGCCGCAGCGAGTGATCGCGTTCGCTCCGCTTCCTTCGCGGCGATCGTCGTCATCTCTGCGGGATGCGGCGGCGGGAGCCATTCGCCGCCAGTCCCGGGACTGCTCGACGGTCCTGTCGTGGGGCGCGTGACGACGTCCTCGGCGACGATCGCGTGGCGCACCGGCACCGCCGAGATCGGCGTGCTCGAGTGGGGCGCGGACACCGGCTACGGCTCGACCGCCGCCGACACGATCCCGACGACCGACCACCGCTTCGATCTCGCGGGCCTCGGTTCGAGCCCGTCCTTCCACTACCGGATCCATCTCGCGGCGAACGACGACGTCTCGACGGTCGGGCCCGCGCTCGCCGATCACGAGGTGAGGCTCGCGCCCCCGGATCCCGCGACGCCGTTTCGCATGGCCGCGGTCGGCGACTCGGGCGCCGGCTCGGCCGAGGAGAGCGGGATCGAGGCGGAGATCGAGGCCGCCGATCCGGAGCTCGTGCTCCACACCGGAGACATCGCCTACGGCAGGGGCTCGAACGAGCAGGTCGAGACCCGCTTCCTCGATCCGTATGCGACCTTGCTCGATCACGTGCCGCTCTACGCGTCGCTGGGGAATCACGACGTCGAGACCGGGAACGGCGCTCCGCTGCTCGCGGCCGTGGCGCTTCCCACCAATTCGACCGACGGCAGCTCCCACTTCTATTCGTTCGACTGGGGCCCGGTGCACGCGGTGGCGCTCGACAGCAACGCCTCGCTGGCGCCGGGCGGTGCCCAGCTCACCTGGCTCGACGCCGATCTCGGCGCCAGTCGTGCCGTGTGGAAGATCGTGTTCTTTCACCATCCGCCCTACAGCTCGTCGAAGCACGGCAGCAACCTGGCGATTCGCGATGCGTTGACGCCGGTGCTCGACCGGCATCACGTGGACCTGGTGCTCAACGGCCACGATCACGACTACGAGCGCAGCTTTCCGATGGCCGCGGGCCAGATCGCCTCGTCCGACGCGGGCCCCGGCTACGTGAACCCGCCCGGTACGATCTTCGTGGTGACCGGCGGCGGCGGACAGACGCTCTATCCGGCCGGGCACAGCGACTTCACGGTGGTCTCCGAATCGACGTTCCACTTCGTCGAGATCGACGTCGCGGGCGGTTCGCTCCAGGCCACCGCGATCCGCCTGGACGGCTCGACGCTCGACCGCTTCGCGATCACGAAGATCACTCGATAGCGAAGCTCTGGATCGCTTCGAGTGGCACCGGCGGCCGCGCCATCCGGCCTCCCAGGGTGAGCGCCGGCATCCATCGAAAGGGCGCCGGTGGCGGCGCGGCACCCCCGAAAAATACCCCGCGTGCAACCGCCTCGATCCGGTCGAGCATCTCGCGCACGAACACGGCACCCGCCGCGGCGCTCGCTCGATGCGGGCGACACGTGTAGCCCGGGAAAGGCCGTAGCGCCGCCCAGGCGAGGCCCGCCGCCGCCACCCGCAGCTCGCCGGCGAGCTGCTTGTGGCCCGCCATTGCCATCAAACGAGAAAGGGTGACGAGCGCCCGCGGGCGCTCGAGCGATGGGCAAGGCGGCAGTCGAAGGTGGATGGGCGAAACGCTCTCGGGGGTGAGCTCGAGCGCCACCGAGGTCTCGAAGAAGCCGGCGTGGAAGTCGTCGGCGAGGCCCGCGAGCATCGTGGCTCGCTCGGCCGGGTCCTCGATTCCGGCGAGCGCGGGGGCGAATTCCCGGACCTCGCCCGAGATCATCGCCTCGAGCGCCAGCACCAGCGGCGCGAACGCGGGGATCCCATGGCTCACGAGCCACTCGACCCCACTCTCGAGCGCGTGGCTGTGCATCGGCGCGCCGTGGAACGTCATGAGCACCACCCGCCGCGCGCCGAGCTCGGCCAGCGCGCGGCACGACTCGAGCACGGCGCGGCGCACGTCGCGATAGGGCACGTGGCGGCTCCCCGGTCCGGACGCGGGCTCGACCCCCGCCTCGATGTCGCCGGCCAGCACGAAGACCGGCGGCGCACCGCCAGTCGCGAGCCGCGCGGCCAGCCGTCGCGCGATCCCCAGGCTCACCAGGCGGTCGTTCTGCAGCGAGAGATGTGGCCCGTGGTACTCGACGGGGTTCACGCACAACGTGACGGTGGCTCCCGTCGCGAGCAGCGCTCGCGCTTGCGCGTGCGGGAGCTCGAGGAGGTGCACCGTCTCGACGGCGGTTTCGATCGCGGTCATGACGGGATGGCCGCCGCGACGTCGGCCAGCAGCTCCGCCGAGCCCGGCTCGAGCTCGGAGTAGAGACGTTCCGTTTCGCGCACCAGCTCGCTCATGCGCTCCTCGGGCACTCCGCAGCCTTCGACCCGGCCCAGGGTGCGAACGAAGCGGAAGCAGAGGCCCTCGAAGGTGACGTAGTCGGCGAGAAACTTGAGCTCGACGAAGCGTTCGAGCAAAGCCGCCAGCTCGTGGCGCCGGTCGGGCTCGTGGGTGGCGAGGTCGGCGGCGCGATCGCGGATTTCCGGGGCAAAGCGCGTGTAGTACCGCTCCACCAGTCCCGGGTCCCGCTCCATCAGCCAGCGGTCGAGTAGCATCTCGACCAGCACGTGACCCACCAGGCCGCCCCAGCGCGGGTCGCGCAGCAGAGGAGCCAAGCGCTCGCCGGCGCGCGAGACGCGGGCGGCGAACGAGGGATGGCCGTGGAACGCGGCGTCGCCCTTCATGTGATGCGCGATGCCGTGCGCGAGGCTCGCGGCGTCTTGGTCGGCGCTGACTCGCAGGCGCGCGAGCACCACCTTCGGCAGCGGCCGCACCGGCAGGTGCGGCCACAGATCGGGCAGCGCCACACCGACGTGCGCCAGCGCCGGCGCTTGCTCGCCGAGCGTCCACGAGTGCGACAGGAAGTTCATCCATTCTTCGTACAACACACCGGTGAGATGCGGCCAATCGATCGACGCGGCGGGACGCGGCCCGGGACGGGTCACGCCTTGAGCGCGATCGTGAGCAGCACCAAGACGCCGTTGTGAATCGCGTGGAGCGCCATGCCTGGCCCCAGGCGTCCGCTGCGAAGCCGCATCCAGCCCAGCAGGAAGCCCAGCGCCAGCGGCATGAACGCACCGAAGCCGTGGCTCGGGATGTGCCAGAGGCCGAAGAGGGCCGCGTGCAGGTCGTTCTGGTAGCGCTGCTGCGCGAACCGAAGATTCGCGGACTCACTCGGGCGAACCGTCATGACCGGCCGATCCAAGCGGTTTGCCGCGATCGAGTCAACGCCCATCGGGAGGGCTGTGCTCCGTCGCAGCCGCCGCCGGCTTACACTCGCGTCGTGGACGATTCGCTGCGGCGACTACGCACGATCTCCCGCGCCCATTCGAGATTCCTCACGCTGGTGCTCGGCCAGCTCGCGTTCATCGTGATCGCTCCCGTGGCCTTGCGCGCGGTCGGTGTCGGTCAGCACTCGATCGACGGTCTCTGCGGATTCCCGGCGTGCGTCTTGGAGGGTCGCATCTGGCTGGCGATCTACCAGCTATCGAGCGCTCTCCAGGAGAAGAGGCCGTCGCTGCGGCTCGCTACCGTCTTTCTCCCATGGGCCTCGCTCAGCGTGCTGATCGCGTTGCACGGTAAGGCGGTCCATCGAATGCGCATTCTTCGCGCGCTGGCGCCCAGGCGCCAGCGCGCGATCGATCGTTGAGGTGCGGGCATCGACACCGACGTCACCATCGTGGGAGGTGGAGCTCTCGGCGTGGCCGCGGCGGCGGCGCTCGCGGCACCCCACCGCACGGTGCTGCTGCTCGAGCGGAACGCGCGGCTGGGGC
>CAZYWA010000072.1:15814-21288 GCA_964650975.1 uncultured bacterium | reverse complement strand
ACGAGTGGAGCACCACCGATTGCCGAGACCTATGCGTGCGTTTGTGGGACGTGAAGCCAGCGGCGCCGCGGCCGCGCGATTGAGTTTCCCGGGGGGTTCCAAGCCCCCGCCCCAGATCCTGCGGGACAACGCGCCGACCGGAATCACGGTTCGACCACGCCTCACGAACGATTGCCCTTTCCCCGGCGATTCGTTCACACGCTCTGACCTCCGTGCTCTTCCGGAGGGACGCGGTCTCTCGCGTCCGCAGTGCTCGAGCGCGTTACGACACCGCGGCCCTCCGAGGACGCCTGCTAACATGCGCGGCTCATGAGTACCGCTGCGCCCACAACAGTGGTTCGGCGTGTGGCCGGGGTGCGGCCCCGCTGGCCGCTTCCGTGGGCGCCGTTTCAGTGTCTGGCGAGCACGCCGCATCTGGTGTGGCAGCTCACCCGTCGCGAGATCCTGGCGCGCTATCGCGGCAGCATGCTGGGCGTCCTGTGGTCGTTCGTGACTCCGGCGCTGACGCTGTTGCTCTTCACGTTCGTGTTCAGCGTGGTGTTCCACGCCGGCTGGAACCGGCCGCTCGCGGGCGGCCATCCGGGAGGACACTCGGACTTCACGCTGGTGGTCTTCCCCGGATTCATCGTGTTCTGGTTCTTCAGCGACTGCATCGCGCGAGCGCCCGGCCTGGTGGTCACGAGCCCGGTGTACGTGAAGAAGATCGTGTTCCCGCTTCACGTGCTGCCGTGGGTGGTGGCGCTGGGTGCGCTCTTCAACGCGGCGATCGGCACGCTGGTGTTCCTGATCGTGCGGCTGGTGCTGGTCGGTCTTCCGCCGCTCACGGCCCTGCTCTTTCCGCTGGTGCTGGTTCCGCTGGTGCTCTTGGCGCTCGGGATCTCGTGGTTCCTGGCGTCGCTCGGCGTCTATTTCCGCGACGTCGGGCAGCTCGTGGGGCTGGTGCTCATGATCCTGCTCAACGTGAGCCCGATCCTCTACCCGATCTCGGCGGTGCCCGAGTCGCTGCGCGTGCTGATCGAGCTCAACCCGCTGACGCTGCCGGTCGAGGCGGCGCGCTCGGTGCTCCTGTGGGGCGAGCTGCCGCGCTGGGACGCGCTCGCCGTCTACACCGCCGGCGCGTGGGTGGTGGCGTGGCTCGGGCTCGCATGGTTCGAGCGCACCCGGCGAGGCTTCGCCGATGTCCTCTGAGGCGCGTGCCGCGGACGCCGACACCGGCGCCCCGAATGCCGCCATCCAGGTCGAGCGGCTCGGCAAGCAGTATCACGTCTACAAGCGGCCGCAGGACCGGTTGAAGCAAGGGTTGTGGCGCGGACGCCGGCGCTACTTCGAGGAATTCTGGGCGCTGCGCGAGCTCTCGATCGAGCTCGAGCGCGGCGAGACGTTCGGCGTGATCGGCCGTAACGGCTCGGGCAAGTCGACTTTTCTCCATCTGGTGGCGGGCACGCTCTCTCCCACCACCGGCGAGATCGCGGTGCGCGGCCGCGTGGCGGCGCTGCTCGAGCTGGGCGCGGGATTCCATCCCGACTTCACCGGCCGCGAGAACGTGTTCGTGTACGGGGCGCTCATGGGTCTCACGCGAGCGGAGATCCGCGACCGGCTCGACGCGATCCTGGCCTTCGCGGAAATCGGCGACGCCATCGACCGCCCGATCCACACCTACTCGAGCGGCATGTACGTGCGGCTCGCGTTCGCGGTGGCGGTGAGCGTCGACGCCGACGTGCTGGTGATCGACGAGGCGCTGGCGGTGGGCGACGAGTCGTTCCAGCGCAAGTGCTTCGCGCGTCTCGCGGCGATTCGCGAGCGCGGCGGCACGATCCTCTTCGTCTCGCACAGCTCCGAGGCGGTGCTCGAGATCTGCGACCGGGCGCTGCTCCTCGATCGCGGCGAGCGTGTGCTCCTCGGTGCTCCGCGCGACGTCGTGAACGGCTACCACCGCATGCTCTACGCGCCCGCGGACGGACGCGAGTCGGTACGCCAGACGCTGATCGCACTCGACCGCGCGGGCGCCGATGCCACCCACGCGATGAGCGGCCTCGACAATGCGCTGGCCACGAGCGCCGCGGCCGCCACGGCCCGCTCCGCGTCCGGCAACGCACTCGAACGGCCGCCCACCGGCACCCTCGATCCGACGCTCTCCCCCAAGAGCACCACGCGCTACGTCGGTCGCGGTGCGGCGATCGGTCAGGTGCTGCTCCAGGACGAGACCGGCCAGCCGGTCAACGTGCTCAAGCGCGGCGCCGCGATCGACTACGTCTACCGGGTGCATTTCTCCGAGGCGTGTCGCCGGGTGCGCTTCGGGATGCTGCTCAAGACCGTGACCGGCGTCGAGCTGGGCGGGCTCGCGTCGCATCCCGAAGGCCAGGGGCTCGACGTCCCCGCGGGAGCCGAGTTCGAGGTGCGCTTCCCGATCCGCGCGCGGCTCGCTCCCGGCGTTTACTTCTTCAACGCGGGCGTCGTGGGCCTGATCGACGGTGAGGAGCGGTACCTGGACCGGATCCTCGACGCGCTGGCGCTGCGCGTCGAGAGCGAGGTCGGCCTCACGGTGACGCGCATCGTGGACTTCGCGAACGACGGCGCGAGCTGCGTCTACAAGGTCCTGTGAGGAAATTCCTCTCGCGTCATCGGGTGAGCAGCTCTTGCCGGCGGTAGACGCTCACTCCGTAGAGGCTCATCGCCTGCGCCGGAGTCACGGGCTCGTGGATCCAGCTCGGGCCGAGCGGCACGGCGCCGACGCGGTCGGTGATCACGACCGTGGCGCCTGCTCCGATGAGGATGCGATCCAGCGTCTGCGACGGGCTCTCCTCGGGAGATGCGCGGAAATAGCCGTAAACCGCGGGATTCCAGTAGACGCACGGCGACACGGAGGAGGCGCCGTCGAGAAACGCGATCTCGGTCGGCCCGAGGTAAGCGACTCGATCTCCCGCGAGGTGAGCGTGCAGCTCGCGCGCGACGCGCTCTTGATCGGCGAGCCGCACGGCGACGCTCGCGGTGGGAGTCGCGAGCCGCGCCGTCGCCCGCGAGGCCCACGGCCTCGCCACGACTACGGCGAGCAACACGGCCACCCCGCACGCCGGTCGCCCGAATCGGCGCAGGGCGGGTGAGCCCTCGGCGCCGGAGAAGCGCTCGCCGGCGAGCCACAGCTCGCTCAGCGCTGCTCCCGACAGGAAGGCTCCGGTGTGCAGCAGCGCGAAGAGATCGCCGAAGCCCTGCAGCTCGCGAGCACTCACGGCGAGGATTCCGGCGTGGTAGATCCCGGCCACCGCCACCGCGCGCCGCTCCTGCGGCAGGTGTCGCACGCGACGGACGGTGAGCGCGAAACCAGGGATCCCGGCGAGGCTCAAGAGCAGCGCCCATTCGGCGCCGCCGCAGCCGGTGTGGATCAGCTGGAATCGGCGCGGCCAGTCCTCGCGGAACGATCGTCGCGCCGCGGTCGCCCGCTCGCGCGCCGCCGCGGCGAACGTGGTCTGGCGCAATGCCGTACCGAGCGCATCGTGCGCGCCCAGATAGAGAGCCGCGGGTGCGAGCCCGATCGCCAGACCGAGCGCCGCGGCGGAGAGACCGCGCACCCGCTCCCGCCCGGTCTCGAAGAGCGCCGCCACCAGCACGCCCGCGCCGACCAGGGCTCCGATCTGCCAGTCGAGAAACGAGAGCGCGGTCGCGATTCCTGCGATCACCCACGCGCCGCGCGCCACGCCGAGCGCCGCGACTCCGGCGAAGAGCACCATCAGGAGCTTGGGGATGTTGCCGATCGCCGGCATGACACCGAGCAGCAGGAAGCCCAGCTGAGGACCGAGTGCCAGGAGGCCGCAGATCGTTCGGCCCCCGGCCAGACGCCGCTGCAGCGCGCAGGCCACGAGCGCCGTGGCGGCCGCGAGCGCCAGGTATCCGGCGCGGATCGCCAGCAGCGGATCGATCCCGATTCTCTCGCCCACGGCGTGAAGCAGCGCTCCGGCCCAGGTGGCGAGCGGCGTCTTGGGATCGAAGAAGTCGCGATAGATCACGCCGCCGTGCGCGGTGCGCTGCGCGAAATGGACGAAGTAGCGAACGTCGGAGACAATGGCCTGATCGCGGTACGGAAACGAGAAGAAGTGCAGCCCGGCCACTCCCAAGGCTCCCAGCATCGCGAGCGCGGTCGGGTAGCGAATCCGCATCGATCGCGCCGGCCGGTCTCAGGTCGGGGATGAGACGCGCACGGCGCGGCCGGGCGCTGGCGACGCTGTCGCTCGCGATCGCGCTGGGATGTGCCGGGGCCACGTCGCGAGCCGAGCCGCCAGCCGCGCCGGCACCCGCGCCGTCGCCGGCACCGAGCCCGGAAGCCGTCGAGTCGCTCCAGGCATTGGGCTACGCGGGGTTCGACGCGTCAAGCGCCGCGCAACCGCAAGCGGGCGTGCGCGTCATCGACGCGGCCCGATCCTACCCGGGCTACCTGCTCTACACCAATCCGGTGCTGTGCTCCGCGATGCTCATCGATCACGTAGGAGTGGTCGTGAAATCGTGGCAGGGCCAGCCGTGCGGGCGCTGGTTCCACGCGCGGCTGCTCGAATCGGGAAACCTGCTGGTACCTGGAAGCGACGCAAGCGACGAGGACGAAGGCTCGGCCGAGCTCGGGCGCCGCTACCTGACCGAGCTCGACTGGAACGGCCGCGTGCTGTGGCGGCGCTCGCTCGCGGTCCATCACGACGTGGCGCCGGCGGTCGACGGGCTGGTGGCGCTGATCGTCGCCGAGCGGATTCTCCCCGCCATCGACGGCGCGGTGCCCGTCCGCGACAACCGGGTGGCCCGTCTCGACGCTCGCGGCAACGTGCTCGAGAGCGTCTCGCTCTACGACCTCTTCTCCGCATCGGAAGGCCGCGTGCGGTTGCTGCCGCTGCGCAAGGTGAAGAAGGGCGGGATCGACCTCTTTCACGCCAACGCGGTCGAATGGTGGAACCGCGCGCCCACGTCGTTCGGACTCGCCGAGCGCGACTCGGGACCTTGCGCCCTGGTCACGGTGCGGCACCAGAACGCGATCCTGCTGATCTCCTGGTCCAGCCGGCGCATCGTGTGGGCGTGGGGACAGGACACGCTCGCGGGACCGCACGACGCGAGCGTACTCGCCAACGGCCACGTGCTGGTGTTCGACAACGGGCTCGGCCGCGGCCAATCGCGGGTGCTCGAGATCGACCCGTCGAGCGGCGGCATCGTGTGGCAGTACGACGGCGGGAACGCCGCTCCTGGAAGCGCGGCCGGCTTCTATACGGCGAGCCGCGGCTCGGCGGAGCGGCTACCCAACGGCAACACGATGATCGCAGAGTCGGACCGCGGTCACGCCTTCGAGGTCACGCCCAAGGGCGACCTGGTATGGGAGTTCTGGAACCCGGCGCGAAACGCCAAGGGCGAACGCGCCGCGATCGTGCGCATGAACCGCGTGCCCACGGAGTGGGTCGAGCGCCTTCGCGCCGCGGCGCCGTAGCGGGGCTCAAGGGACGTAGCCG
>CAZYWA010000072.1:0-15804 GCA_964650975.1 uncultured bacterium | reverse complement strand
CCGAGCGCTCGCAGCGCGTCCTCGAGCTCGGCGCTCGGCACCACCTGGGGCAACACCCGTCGTGGATGCGCGGCCATCCACGAGTCGAGGTCGCGGCGCAGACGCATGGTGAGCTCCGGCTGGCCCGCGGCAACGTCGCGGCTCTCCGCGGGATCGTGACGCAGATCGTAGAGCTCGTTCTTGGCCCCGGTCGCGATCAGCTTCCAGTCGCGGGTGCGGAGCGCGAGCGGCGCCTCGGCGCCGAGCGGAGCACGGGTGGGATGTCCGGCCACTTCGCGGATCTGCTGCTGGCGTTCCGAGCGCCTCGATTGCGCCTCCGCGGGATAGCTCGGTCCCTCGATCGTCGCGAACCGTTCGCCGCCACGGCCGTTGGTCTCGGGGCCATCGACCGCTGCGAGCCGCCCGGAAGCCGGGACCCCCGCAAGTCGCAGGATCATGGGAGCCAGCTCCGGGTGACCGATGGGTGTCGCGACCCGCTCGCCGGACTTCGGTGCGCCCGGATCGCGGACCACGAGCGGCACGTGCACGGCACCGTCGAAGAGGCAGTCCGAATGCTCGAAGAACACACCGTGATCGAAGCACTCGCCGTGATCCGCGGTGACCACCACCAGGGTCTTCTCCGCCAGGGCGCGCTTCCTCAGAGCGTCGAGCGTTTCGCCGAGCCAGTGGTCGGTGTATCGAACCTCGCCGTCGTAGAGCTGCATCGCCCGGTTCAGCACCGCGGCCGACAGCGCGCCTCCGCTCTTCGCCGCCAGTTCGCGGGCGATCGGCCACGAGAACACGTCGCCGATTCCCGGCACGCCGCCGGTCGACGGCCGGTAGCCGGCGGGAGGCTCGTACGGCATGTGCGGATCGAAGAGGTGCAGCCATGCGAAGAACGGCTGGCCCCCGGCCGAGACCTCGTCGAGCCACGCGGAAAGCGCCGGCACCACGCGGTCGGCGCTCCACCCGTGAGCGTCGGTGGGGGCCGAGAAGGTACCGAAACCGCGCGCGACGCCCGAGTCGGGCGCCAGCAAGCTCACCGCCACGAAGGCGCCGGTACGATAGCCAGCCTGCTGAAACGCTTCGGCCATCGTGGGCAGGTCGGCGGGCAGCGGAGTCTGGTTGTTGAGCACTCCGTGCTCGCGGGGGTAGAGCCCGGTGAGGATCGAAAAATGCGACGGCCGCGTGAGCGGCATCGGGGCCGTCGCGTTCTCGTAAACACGCGCGTTCCTGGCGAACCCGTCGAGACGCGGCGTGAGCCCGGGCGACGCTCCGTAGGCGCCGACGCGATCGGCGCGCAGCGTGTCGATGGTCACGAGGAGCACGCTTGGGCGCGCCGGAAGGTCTGCCGCTCGCCCCTGCGCCACGGCGGTGCACACGAGCGCCACCGCCAGCAGCGGGCCGGCGCGCATCCTCAGTCCGCGTAGCCGAGCGCGCGCAGCGCCCGCTCGGTCTCGGCGTTGGGAGGCTCGACCGGCCGCTCGTGCGACGCCAGCGAGGCCTCGAACGTCGCGAACGTCTGCCGCACCTCGGCGTCCCTGGCCGCGGGGATCGCGGGCGCTGCGCCGGTGCTGTCGGTGAGCCGCTCCGAGTTGCCGGTGAAGAGCGTCCCGTCAGGCTCGGCGACGAAGAAGAAGCGCGGCTCGAGCGGATACGCCTTGCCGTCGATGCGCGTTTCGCTGCGGGCGCGGACGAAGGTGCGCCGCATGCCGAAGGCACGGGCGCCGGCCAGCGGGCCGGCCGAGAGATCGCGAGCCCCCGGCAAATCCCAGGGCGCTCCGGCCAGCGACGCGAGTGTCGCGGTGACGTCGATCGAGCCGGCCACGTCGACCCGGCGCGCGGCCTTCACCGCCGGCGACAGGATCACCAGCGGAACGTGGATCTGCGCCTGGGTGAGGCGCTTGCCGTGCGCCACCGAGCCGTCGTCGCCGAAGCTCTCGCCGTGATCGGAGACGATCACCACGTGGGTGACGAACCGGTCGCGGTCGGCGTCGAGCCGCGCCAGCAAGCGGTCGAGCGCCGTGTCGAGATTGCGCACGTCGGTGTCGTAGAGCGTTCGAGCGCGAGTCAGGAGCTCACCCACCGGGTCTCCGGCTCGCACCCGCTCGAGGATGAACCCGGGGCTCAGCCGATCGCCGCCCGCCGTGTCGCCGTAGGGCGAGTGCGCGTCGAAGTAATGGACCCAGACGAACTGCTTCTGCGACTGCAGGCGCTCGAGGGTGCGGATGGCGGCGTCGGTGACCGCGTCACCGAGGCGATAGAAGGGAACGTCGCCCTCCTCGTTCGCGGGGCGGCGTTCGGGGCGGGTGGACCCGCGAGTGAGCTCGTCGTCGAAGATGCCGAAGCCCTGTTCGAAGCCGGACCCCCGTGCCAGCGGGAACGAGCCCACCACGGCCGCGGTCTCGAATCCGTGCGCGGCCAGGTGCTCGGAGATGGTGTCGACGTCGGGCGGGAGAGGCACGCCGTTCTGCAGCACCGCGTGCTCCCACGGCGGGCGGCCGGTCATGAGGCTCGCGTGGGTCGGCTGGGTGGTGGAGGTAGCCGAGAACGCGCGCTCGAACCACAGGCCGCGCCGCGCCCGCGCCACCAGGCGCGGCATGGTGGTGCTCTGCGCGCGATCGTCCCAGAACGCGTCGTAGCGAAGCGTGTCGAGCGTGACGAGCACCACTCGCACTCCAGGCGGAGTGACCGACGACGGCTGGCACGACCCCAGGACCGCCCACACGATGCACGCGGCAAGTCTCCGCATCCTCATCCGTGCGGAAGATCGGCGCATCCCGCGCCGCTGTCAACGGCGGCTATCGCGCGGGAGGATCGCGATGGGAGACTGGCGATCCTTCCGGCTAGCTAGGGCGAGACGACCGACCAGCGGCTCGCCACGCCGGTCTCGAAGCCGTCGCCGAAGACGCAGCCCGGAACCACCTGGGCCGAGGCGCGCGCGTTGTTCACGAAGGTCGCGTCGCCGGCATCGACGGCATAGTCCAGCGAATTCGAGGTGCTGAGCGCGCCCGCGGCGCCCTGGAAGCGCAGCACCTGGCCGGTCGACGTGGGGACGACACCGCCGAACGGCGGGCCGAAATCGCCGTCCGCGTCGTTGAAGGTGCTCCCCGTCGTCGATCCGGTGTATGCGGTCCCGCCCCACGCCAGCGACCAGTACACGGTCCCGAGCCCATCCTCCCACGTGATGCGGCCGGCCTCGAGGTAAGCCGGCGGAATGGCGGTGGTGAGGGTGAAGTCGGGCACGATTCCTTGTTCGCTCGCGAACGACGCGGTCGCGACCAGGATGTGGTCGCCCTGCGCAGCGTTGGTGACGTTCGACGGCAGCGTCGCGAGCGTCACGCCGTTCTGGCCGGCCGCGTCGTACGCGACGAGGCGCTTGCCAGAGACCATGTTCTCACCGGGCGCGCGCAGCCGTAGCTGCACCGCCTGCTGGTCGACGGCGCCGCAGTAGCCGCCCATCACTTGCTCGATCTGCATCTCGTGGAACGTGGCGGCCGCGTTCTTAGTCCCTGCCAGGGTAAGCGCGGCCAGCAGCGCCGCGCGCACGGCAGGATGAGCGAGTCGATTCATCGTCCCTCCGGGTCTCGCATGTGCTCGCACGTCGAGTAGGATTCGCACGGTGACCGGCGCGGGTTCGATCTCGAGCGAACGGAGACCCACCCGCCGCTGGCTGCCAGTGTGTCTTTTGCTCGGCGCGACGGCCACGAGCCTCGCGTGGTCGGTGCAGCGCTGGTGGGACCCGCGCGCCGACGCGGCGCACTACATCCTGGTCGCGCAGTCGCTGCTGCGCGGCGACGGTTTCGCGGTGAACGGTCAGCCGTTCACGATCCGGCCGCCCGGGATGTCACTCTTGCTGGTGCCGCCGCTCGCGGCGCGCGGTGTCGACTTCGGCGCCATCAATCTGTGGGTGAGCCTGTTCGGAATCCTCGCGACCCTGCTGCTCTTCGTCGAGTTCCGCGATCGGGTCGGGGTGCCGCTCGCGTGCCTGGTGGCGGCGCTCGCCTGGCTCAACCCCGAGCTCCAGCGGCTCTGCAACGGTGCCATGTCCGACGTTCCGGGGACGGCGCTGGCACTGCTGGCGATCGCCGTCGCGGCCTGGGCGAAACGGGGAGAATCGCCGCACCGGGACCTCGTGACCGGGCTCGCGGTGGCGGCCGCGATCCACGTCCGCGCGTCGAATCTCGCGCTGCTGCCGGCACTGCTGCTCGACCGGCTGTGGCCGCTCGGCCGTGACGCCACCGCACGACGGCTCCTGGGACCGGCGGGTGTGCTCGCGGTCGTGGTGCTTCTCTACGGCCCGTGGATGGTCTACGCCGCACGCCACCCGACGCAGGGCGATCACCGCGTCCACGATTACCAGACCGCGTTTCTCAACGCCGACTCGACCGATCCGGAATCGGCGCGCGCGGGAACCCAGGTGCTGGGCGAGCGGCTGCGCGCCAACGTGACTTTCTACGCGGCACAGCTCGGCTCCGGACTGGAACGAAACGAGCCGGTCGCTCGCGACTGGGCGATCTCGCTCGCGGTCCTGGCCGCGCTCGCCGCGGTGCTCGCCCGGCGGCGCGGCGTGCTCGAGTGGTACGCGTGGATCTCGATCGCGATTCTCGCCGTCTACTTCACGCGTTCGCCCCGACTGCTGCTCCCGGTGTTCGTGCTCGCCATCGGTGCCGTGGGGGAAGCGGTGCTGATCGCGACCAGCCGGCTCGCGCGCCCCGAGGCACGCGTGGTGCTCGCGGCCGCCGTGCTGCTCGCCTGGCTCGGGCCGCACCTGCGAGCGGACTTCGCCCGTGCCGGCGCGCGTGCGGAATGGGACGATCTCGAGCAGGCCATGCGGCGAGTACGCGAGGTCGCGGCGCCGAGCAGCCGGATCGGCGGCGATCTCGGCGCGGCCTATGCGGTATTGCTCGGGCGGCCCGTGGAGGAGCTGCGCGGGCTGCGCCGCGGCGACGAGCCGGGCGACCCCGTCGAGACCATCGAGCAGCGGAACCTCGACCTGGTGATCGTCCGCACCGGTCGAGGGTCGGGGCGGGTCGCGCGGCGCGCGGCGCAGCTGGGGAAAGAGGTGGACCGCTTCGGCACCTACGCCGTGATCCGCTGGTGAAGGACGCGCCGCGAACCCGAAACGCCGAAAACGAAGAGGGGCCCGTTTCCGGACCCCTCTCGGACCCGCCCGCGTTCGGCGGGCCAGGACGTCGATCGCCCGCTCAGCGGGTCGACGCGAACTCGTCGAAGTACATCGAGCCGCTGGCGCCCGTCTTCACCGAGAGCGCGCCCATGCGGACCTGGTCCACCGCGCTGGCGTCGTTGGTGTTGGCGTTGAGCGTATTCTTCAGGGCGCCGTCGATGTAGAACTGGAAGGTGCCGTTGCTGTTGCCCGTGGTCGCCTTGGTGAAGTCCCACTCGACCAGGTGCGGCCCGGCGTTGATCGCGAAGAACCCGGTGTCGTTCTGGCTGTTGTCGTTCTGGCGAACGCGTCCCTCGAGCGAGTAGGCCCCACCCTGGCGCTTGAGCACGACCGCGAAGATGCGGCGCGGACTGGCGGGGTTCGTGAACCCGATGAAGATGCGGGTACGGAAGTGCGACTGCGCCTCGCCCGGATCGAAGGTGTTGGGATTGAAGTAGAACTTGCCGTGGTAATGGCTCTCGGCGTTCGGCGTGTCGTCCTCGACGTAGAGAGACGTGGTGTCCGTGATGATGGCTTCGAGCCCCTTGGTGGTGCCGTTCATCGCGGCCGCGCCATCCACCGTGAGGCTGCCGGCGTGCGCCGACGGTCCACCCAGCAGTGCGGCGGCGGCAAGCGCCAACGCGATACGCACCGAATTTCGGATACCGCCGTGAACCGAGCTCGTTCCGTTCATCTCAGCCTCCACTCGTTTCGATCCCAACCCCGCCCCTCGCGGCGCTCAGGAACCTTCACACTATCACCAACTCGTTCCGCGAATCCACAATGGGGAAATCCTCTCACCCGGCGCGGAGGACGCGCTCGACCGCGGGTGCCGCCTCGACCAGCGGATAGCTCTCGGCGACGGGTTCCGTCGCGCGCGGCAGGCGCGAAAAGATGACGCGCCGCTTCTCGAGTGTCTGGTCCCACAGCTCCCACGCCGCCCGGTAGCCGGACAGGATCGCCCGGTCGACCAGCAACGCGTAGCCGAGGCGCAGCGCCTCGAACCCCAGGATGAAGGGAAGATTCTTGAGCAGCGTGGAGAGCTGCTCGTTCTTCACCAGCTGCAAGTAGTGGTTCTTGAACGAATGGCACCGCACCGACACCGCGATCGAGCGGCGCGAGCGCGGGCTCTCGTGACGCCAGCGGCGCCCGTGGATCGCGCGCGCCGTCGGGACGTAAAGGACCTCGAGCCCGAGCAAGTTCGCGCGCCAGCAGAGATCGGTGTCTTCGCGGTAGACGAAGAACGACTCGTCGAACACCTCGCCGTGCACCGAGAGCGCCGGCAGTGCGGTGCGGCGGATCATGATGGCGGCGCCGCACACACCGAACACCGGCTCGACCCGGTCGAACTGCCCGCGGTCCTGCTGCAGGCTGCCCCGGTCGTGAGGACGGCGGTAGCGCGGCAGCACGATGCCGGCGCTGTCGATGTGCGTGCCGCCCGGGCGCAGCAGCTTGCCGGATGCGATCGCGACGCGCGGCCGAGCCTCCATCTCCGCCAGGATGCGCTCCGCGAAGTGCGGCTCGAGCTCGACGTCCGGATTCAGGATCAGCGCGGCCGCCGGGAGGGTCGCCTCGTCGCGCAACGCGTTGAGCACGCGGTTGGCGCCGGCGCCGAAGCCACGGTTCGGACCCGAGAGCCAGCGGACGCGCGGGAACCGCCGGCGGATCTCGGCGGCCTTTTCTTCCTCGGGCTCGCCGTCGACCACCGCGATCCACTGCGGGGGCAGCACCTGGTTTTCCAGGCTGGTGATGCACCCGACCAGGTCTTCGTACGACCGGTGATTGACGATCCCAGCAACGTAGGTCGGCATTCTGGGGATCCCTCCGCCGCGGTTCCCGGAGTCCCCGGCCACGCCAGAGGGCCCTGAACCGGGGCGACGTACTTCGGTGGCTGCGATCACCGGTCTCCCGGGCGGTTTACCGCCCTCGATCGGTGATCCCTCTCACGCAGCGAACCCAACGCATCCAGACCGGCCTCTCTGAGCCCAGCGGCCGGTGCTTGGCGGCGGCTCTTCGTCCGGAGGCTGATCTGGTTCCCCGTCACTCGCTGCTCGATGGCTTGATCGCGACCGGGCTCAACTGAGGAATATCGCCAAACTGCCAGCATCGACCGTGACTTAGTGAACCACACCCCGGGTGCGAAAGGAAGTTTCTCGAACCGATCCCAAAGGTAGCAGCTGGCGCGCCAGCCGCAACCGAACGGGGGTCGACGGGGGCCGGCGCCTCGCCCGCCGCCGGGAGCCGCGACGCCTTCAACCTGTCGGCAGCCGGTTCTGGCGGGCCTCGGCCTCGGGCGCGACGGGTCGCCGGTCGGAAGCCGACGGGCCCGCCGCTCGCGCCGCCGGCCGCGGGCGACGGCCCGCCGCGGAACGGGGCAGGCCCGATCCGGTGAGGCTCGCGGCGCGCAAAATCTCCGCATACGCATCCGCCATTTCCCCGAAGTCGTTGAGCCGGTCGAGGACCGGTCTGGCATTCGACGCCAGCCGCTCCCGCAGCGCCTCGTCGGTCAAGACTTCGAGCAGCCGCGCACCGAGCTGCGACGGATTCCCCGGCACGTAGAGCAGCGCGTTGACGCCGTCACGGACCTGCTCGTGGATCCCGAACACCGGCGTGGTCACGATCGGCAGCCCGAACGCCATGGCTTCCAGGATCACCCGTGGAAAGCTCTCGATCCGCGAGCTGCACACGAACACGTCCGCGGCGCTCAGGTAGCGCGCCGCCTCGGGCGTCTCGGGCACCATCGTGACGCGCTCGCGAAGCCCGGGCGGCAGCGACGAGATCGCCGACGACACCAGCCGGCTGTACGGCAGACCGCGATCGCCGACGATGAACCAGCGCCCCCGCGGCCACGACTCGTGCGGCTGGGACGCGAGAGCCAGCGGTAGATCGAGCTGCCCCTTGCGCTCACACACGGTGCCCAGGAGCAGCGTCACCAGCTCGCCTTCCTCGATGCCGAGGGCGCGGCGCGTCTCGGCTCTCGGCCAGCGCCGCTCTGCCGCCTCCAGCTGGTCGCGATGGATCCCGTTGTGGATCACGGTGAAATTCCGCTGGGTATCCAGGGCGGCGTAGACGTCGCGGGTGGCGTCGGCCACGAACACCACGCGGTAGGGAAGCGGGAAGCTCTCGAGAACGTGCGTGACGATCTCGGGCCCGAGGTGCTCGAAGAGCCGGTTCCAGCCCTCGCTCTCGTGGATGTTCCACACCGAAGGCAGCCCGATGCGCGCGGCCGCGGCCACCACCGCGAAGCCGTGGATCGTGTTGGCGTACACCACCTCCGGCTCGAGCCGCGCCATCGCCTTTCCGAGCGCGTCCAGGAGCGCCTCGAATGACACGTCGAGGCCGGCCAGGGACCCCGGTACCACGTGCACCTCGAAGCCTTGCTGCTCGTAAAGCTCGCGAAGCGGTCCCTCGACGGGTGACATCACCACCGGCTCGAGGTCGCCCCGCCTTGCCAGCTCGACCGCCAGCTCGTACTGGTGAAGCGGCGCTCCCTCGTGGTTCAGGTTGTGCGAGAAGCACAGCGCGCGAACGCGGCGCGTGGATCGCACCAGCCGCCGCGGCTGGATCGCCAGCGACTCGTCGGCCAGCGACTGGTGCGGGCTCACGTAGGGATCGCGAAGCGACTTGTAGCGGCGCCGGAAGGTCGCGACCTCGCGGGGATCGTCGCCGAAGCCGCGGCTCAACCCCTCGTAATGCAACACCTGGCACGGCGCATAGACCACGCGGCGCCCGCGCGCGGCGAGCCGGTAGCCGTAGTCGGCATCGTTGTACGCAACCGCGAAGCTCGACTCGTCGAACCCGCCGAGCTCGAGATAGAGCGCGCGCGGCGTCAGCAGGCAGGCCGCGGTCGCGGCCAGGTAGTTCCGGCACACGGCCTTGTACGAGAGATAGCCGTGATCGCTCGCCGGGGTGAGCTTGAACGCGTGGCCCGCGAGCCCGTGATGCAAGCCGTGGACGATCCCCGCGTGCTGCGTCCGACCGTCGGGGAACACCATGTGGGCACCCACCGCGCCCACGCCGGGAAGCCGCGCGTAGCCCATCATCAGGCTCAGCCACTCGGGTGAGCGGATCTCGGTGTCGTTGTTGAGCAGCAGCACGTAGTCCGCGTCGACCGCGCGGACCGCCGCGTTCACCACCGCCGAGAAGCTGAACTTTCCGCCCCGGTTCGCGACCGGCACCACCTGGACTCCCGCACCACTCAGGTAGCGCTTGGTCTCCGGCTCGACGCTTTCGTTGTCGGCCACCACCACCCGGTAGTTCCGGTACGTGGTGGAGCGCAGCGACTCGATGCACACGCGCAGCGCGCGCAGCTGATCCTTGGTCGGGATGATGATCGCGACCGAGGGCCCGTCGTCGGGAAAGCGATGGGCGAAGAGACCGAGGTGTCCGGCCACCGCCCACGGCGGCCGCTCGACCACCGCCGGCACGCCGCGACGCTCGAGCGCCTCGTGCACGGCCCGACGACCCGCCTCGAAGCTCTCCGGTTTGGCGCTGCCCGAGGTCGCCGTCGAGCCCGCCACCGCCCTCCAGTGGTAGAGCGGCAGCGGCACGTGGCCGACGTGACGGGCGCGCTCGACGGCGCGCAGCGCGAGATCGTGATCCTGCGAACCCTCGAAGCCGGCGCGCAGCCCGCCCACCGCGTCGAAGAGGGTTCGTCTGAGCACCAAGAGATGGCTCAGGTACATGTAGGCGAGCAGCAGCTCGGGCGACCAGTCGGGCTTGAACTGCGGGGCGTAGCGGTGGCCGTCCTCGCCGATCTTGTCGTCGTCGGTGTAGATCACGTCGCAGTGGGGCTGCTCGCACGCGTGAAGCGCGACCTCGCCCAGCGCATCGGGCGCGAGCAGATCGTCCTGGTCGAGAAACGCCAGCCACTCGCCGGTCGCGAGCGACGCCGCCGAATTGGTGGCCCGGCTGATGTGACCGTTTTGCTCGCGGAACGTGACCCGCACCCGCGGCTCACGCTCGGCCCAGCGCTCGAGCGCCGGACGGATCCGCGGATCGGTGCTCGCGTCATCGGCGATGCACAGCTCCCAGCGTGGATAAACCTGCGCGAAGACGCTCTCGATCGCGGCATCGAGGTGCTTGGGGTCCGGGTTGTAGACCGGCATCACCACCGAGATCGTGGGCAAGCGGTCGCCGTGGGCGGCGAGGCGTAGGGCGAGCTCCTCGCGGGCCGCGGCATTCCACCCGTTCACGGCGAGCCATGCGTCGTAGGGCTCCGCGCGCGGGGGAAGCTGGAAGGACGGCGGAAACGTGCCGAGTGGGACGATCGCGTGACGCTCGCGGAAGCGTTTGGCGGCGCGCTTCAGCATCCCCGGCACGCGCCGGAGCGGCGGGAAGCCGCGATGGCGCCGGCGATAGTCGAGGCCCAGCCCCACGCCATAGCGCACGAAGCGCGGCGCCAGGGTGACGGCGCGGAGCATGCGACGGGCGCGGCCCGCCACGTCGCGCCGGGTGGCGTTCAGCTGCTCCGCCGCCACGAACTCCACCGACTCACCGGTCTCGAGCTGCGCGCAGAGGGAGATCGGGTAGCGCCCCGGCGGGAGGCGCAGCGCGATCTCGAATCCGGCCGAGGCACTGCCCGGAACACCCGGAAACGCGCGCCCCACGTCGGGCCGGGGCATCCCGCCGTGGACCTCCGCCGCGATCTCTCCGCAGCGAAGCTCCAGCACCTCGATCGCGTGCTGCGGGTGGAAGCACCATCCCGAGAAGTGCACCAGGCCGTGACGCTGCGTCCAGACGCGCGGCTCGTCGAATGCGGCCAGCAGCGGGTCCGCGCCGACCCGCAGACGCCGGCGCGCGGCCCAGGTCCAGACGTCGCTCACGCGCTGCACCTCGATCAGCACCGAGGTCCCGTCGCCGAGATCCACCGGAATCCGGAATCCCGAGGTCCCGGCGTTCGCGAGCTGGCCGTGGACGCGCTGCACGTCGTGACGACGCCCACCGACCTCGCCGGCGAAGCAGCGATCGCCGATGCGCGCGCGGATCGCCGTGATCGGCGGCCAGTCGATCGCGACGCACCATCCGACCAGCTCGACCTGCGAAGCCGGGACGGCTTCCGCCTCGGGTGCCTCGAGGACGAACAGATGCTCGGGACTGGTTTCGAGGTTCCGCCGCGCGCCCGTCACCCGGCTGCTTCGCCGCCGCAGCCGGCCCAGCGCGGAGCGAAGCGTGGGCGGAGACGGGCGGGAGGCCGGGATGCGCTGCCGCACCACGGTGGTCGGGGGCGCAGCCTTTGGCTCGTCGTCTGGAATGGGACTCGCGGCGAGCGCGGCGGCTGCGACCTCGGCGCGCGCTCTCTCCTCCTCGACAGCGCGGAGCGCTTCCCGCTCGTGCTCGAGCTCGGCGTCGCGCTCGCCGAGCACCCGGCGAAGCTCGGCTTCCGTCAGGTCGCGAGCCCGATGCGCGTCGCGCGCCTGCGCGATCTGCGCCTCCAGCACACTCATCGCCGCGCGCGCGCGGTCGAGCTGCGCCTCGGCCTCCGCGAGCCGCTCCTTCAGCGCTGCCTCGTTGGCATCGCGCGCGCCGTGGGCGAGGCGCGCTTCGTCGATCTGGGTCTCGAGCACGCCGAGCGACTGCCGGGCCCGGTCGAGATCGCCCGATTGCGCCGCGATCCAGCCGCGCAGGTCCTGCTCGATCCGGTCGCGCTGCCGGTGTCCGTCGCGCGCCTCGGCGATCTCGCGCTCGAGCTGCGCCGCTCCGGCGCGCGCCCGCTCGAGCTCCGACTGGCGCGCGGCCAGCGCCGCGCCCAGCTCGGTGCAGAGGTCCACGGCCCATGCGGTGATCGGCTGGCGCGCCTGCTCGAACTCGCCCTGCAGCGCGTCGAATGCGGCGCGGCGTTGGCTCTCGTCGAGCGCCGCCCGCGCGCCGAACTGGTCGAAGCACCGATCCGCGATGGCCTCGAGCGGCGAGCCGGGTGGCTTGGCTCGAACCGGGGCCACGTGGTGGCGCAGCGACGGCTCGAGAAATTCACGCACCTGGCCGAGCAACGGCCCGTCGATCGCCGCCACACCCAGGTCGAGCTCGCCCGCCAGGCGGCGCACCGTCTCCTCGGGCGAGCCGAGGAGCTGCTCGAAGGTCAGGAACGTGCGACGGAACCCGCGCGAGTCCCGCTCCGCCGCGAGCAAGTGGTCGAGGTAGAGCACCTGCGATTTCCACTCGGGAAATCCTTCGCGCGCCGCCAGCGACGCCGTCACCTCGCGCGGATCGCGCGCGATCAGCACGAACGCGGGCTCGACGTCGAGCGCCGCGAGCACCGGCAGCCAGAGCCCGAGCAAGCGGCTCTGGCGCGGGTCCTTGACTCCCCAGAGCGGCGACGCGCCGAAGCGCTCGCTCAGGAGCTCGCGCAAGCGTGCGCGATGGGGCTCGACGAGCGGATCGTCCCAGCACGAGTCGGGGAGCGGCCGCACGTCGTGCCAGGTGCGCCCGAGCGCCCACAGCACGCGGTCGTGAAGACCGACCACGTCGACGTCCTCGAAGTAGCCCGCCGCGTTGAACGGCGTCGCCGGGAGCAGGTGCGTTCCGAGATCGACGCCGAGACGGCTCAGCACCCCCGCGAGCGCGGAGGTCCCGCCGCGGTGCATCCCCAGGACGATGAGCGAGCGAGCGGACATGGCCGAGCATCGCATCATATCGGAACACCCCTGGTACAATGCCGGCTCGCGGAACGAGGAATCAGCGCTTGGGTTCCACGCAATCGATCCTGCTCGTGAACCCGTCGCTCTGGGCGGGCTATCGAGGGACGCTGCTCGCGCGTTTCGTGGAGCTGCTACCGCCGCAGAACCTGATGGCCGTCGCGGCGCCGCTCCGCGACGCGGGGCATCGCGTCAGGATCCTCGATCTCTCGCTGGTCGACGATGCGGAGGCGGCGCTCGCTCGCGAGCTCGACCGCGAGCCCACGGATCTCGTCGGGCTCACGTTCCTCTCGCCGCAGGAACGAGAGGTTCGCGCGCTCATGGGAGTCGCGCGCGCTCATCGCAGCGCGCCCCGGGTGTGGCTGGGCGGCGTGGGACCGTCTGTCGACCCAGAGGGTGTCGCGCGCCGGCTCGTGCCCGACGGCATCGCCATCGGCGAGGCGGACTTCACGTTGCGCGACGTCTTGGCCGCCGATCCCGGCGCTCCCCCTCCACCAGGCGCCCTCTACCTTCGCGACGGCCACGCCGAGCAGGGTCCGCTCAGTGCGTTGCTCGACGACCTCGATCAGCTGCCGCTCCCCGCGCTCGATCTGGTGCGTGCCGCCGACTACCGGCGCGGGCCGCGCGGCGCGGCCGCGCCCATCGAGACCTCGCGCGGCTGCGTCTATCTCTGCACCTTTTGCACCAAGGCGGTCTTCGGCGGGCGTTTCCGGGTCAAGTCGCCGGCGCGCGTGGTGCGCGAGATGCTGCGGATCCGCGATCACGGCTACGCCGAAGCGGTGATCTACGACGACACCTTCAACCTCTCGATGCGGCGCGCCCGCGAGGTGGCGGACCGGCTGATCGCGGCGGGGTCGCCGCTCCCCTGGAACTGCCGCGTCGGCATCCGCGCCGACCGGGTCGATGCGGACCTGCTCAAGCGGATGCGCGCGGCGGGCTGCTACCGGGTGTCGTTCGGCGTCGAGAGCGGCGATCAGGCGGTGCTCGATTCCGCCAAGAAAGGCACCGAGGTCCGCGAGGTCGATCGCGCGTTCCAGCTCGCTCGCGAGGCCGGCATCGAGACCATGGCGTTCTTCATCCTCGGGCTACCCACCGACACGCCCGCGACGATGCGCGACACCTGGCGCTACGCGAAGCGGCTCGATCCCACCTTCGCCAAGTTCAACGTGTTCATGCCGCTGCCGTCGACGCCCGACTGGGACGAGTTCGAGCGCCGCGGCTTGCTGGCGACCGACGCCGCGGCGCGCCTCAACTTCCACCGCGTCGGCGAGGGCTGGCAGCACCCGACCCTCACGCCGCGCGCGATCCGAGCCGCGCACCTGCGCGCCTTCCTGGCGTTCTACGTCCATCCCCGGCGACTGGCCCGCGCCGCCCGCGCCTGGCTGCGCGGTGCCCGCGTGCCGCAGCCGCCACGCGCGCCGATCCAGACCTGCGCCGTTCCCGCCTAGCGGTAGGGTCCTCGGCCTCGCGCGCGAGGGACCGCGCGTGTTCCAAACGGCATCCCCGCGATTGTCGGGTTGGAGGCCCACCGGTCCCTCGGTGGGCAGCGATCGATCGCGATGCCGACGCGGACCGCCCCCGTGGCGGCAGCGTGACGCAGGTGTGTACGATGAAGGGAGACCCGACATCGTCCGACATCGAGTGAGGTGTGAACGTGCGCAAGGCACGCTGGCTGGTTCCCTGTCTCGCCGCCCTGCTCCTGGGCTCGCAACCGTGCGATCCCAATCCGCCGTGCACCACCGACTCGGACGGCGACGGCGTCTGCGAGTGGAACGACGTCTGCCCCGGCTTCGACGATCGCGTCGACGCCGACCAGGACGGCATCCCCGACGCTTGTGACGTGTGTCCCGACCAGCCGGGCGGCGATCGCGACGGCGACGGCGTGTGCGACGCGAGCGACCCGTGCCCGCTCGACAATCCCGACGACGCCGACGCGAACGGCGTCTGCGATTCGGCCGACCGCTACCCGCTCGACGACTCGCTCACCCTCGAGGAAGCGCAAGTCCGCGGCACCCACAACAGCTACCACGTGCAGCCGCTCTTCGTGTGGGACCCGAGCCACGCCTACACCCAAGCGCCGCTCACCACCCAGCTCGACCAGCAAGGCGTGCGCGCGTTCGAGCTCGACATCCACCGCCACGAGGACGGTTTCCGCGTCTACCACATCGAAGTGATCGACCCGATCAGCACCTGCTACACGTTCCAGGACTGCTTGACGGAGATCCGCGACTGGTCGGACGCGCACCGCGACCACCTGCCGCTCCAGATCTGGATCGAGGTCAAGGACGACGTGGGCGGCTTCCCGATCACCGACCTCGCGCCGGTCGACCAGCTGATCCGCGGCGTCTTCGGCCCCACGCGGCTCTTCACTCCCGATGATCTGCAGGCCGGGTACGCGTCACCGCACGACGCGCTGGTCGCCGAGGGCTGGCCCAGCCTCGGGTCGCTGCGCGGCAAGGTGCTCTTCATGCTGCTCAACGACGACGCGCACCAGGAGACCTACACGAACGGCGGCACCACCCTCGCCGGCCGCGCGATGTTCGCCACCGCCGATCCGCCGCAGTTCGCCGAGCCGTGGGCCGCGGTCGCCAAGATCAACGATCCCGCCGACCCGAACATCCCCGCGGCGCACGCCGCCCATCTCTTGATCGCGAGCAACACCTGCACCGCGGGCACCGACACCGCAACCTGCGAGACCCAGCGCGCCGCCGGTCTCGCGAACGGCGTCCAGATGCTGATGGACGACTTCCCCGCCCCAGTCACGAGCCGTCCCGACTGGCTCGAAATCCCCGACGGAAATCCCGCACGCTGCAACCCGGTCACCGGGAGCCCCGCGTGCACGCCGATCGCACTGGAAAACCTCACTGGCCCGTGAGCGGTTGATCGCCGGACTTCAGGCACCCGGGCGCCTCGGCGCCCTGAGGCCCAATCTGCCCAGCGCGCCGGACGGCGCGCCGGCGAGCGCGTAGCGAGCCGCCTCGGGGGTGGGGCCCCGGCCGGATTCACTCCGGCCGGGGCGGGGGG
>CAZYWA010000071.1:0-21320 GCA_964650975.1 uncultured bacterium | reverse complement strand
TCAAGGTGGCGCCCTCCGACGTGTCGGTCTTGCTGCAAGGAGAATCGGGCACCGGGAAGGAGCGGATCGCGCGCGCGATCCACGACGCCAGCTCGCGCGCCGAAAACCGCTTCGTGGCGGTCAACTGCGGCGCCATCACCGAGACACTGCTCGAGAGCGAGCTCTTCGGCTACCGCCGCGGTGCGTTCACCGGCGCCACCGCCGACCGCAAGGGTCTCTTCGAGGTGGCGAGCGGCGGCACGCTCTTCCTCGACGAGGTCGCCGACATGTCGCCCGGCATGCAGGTGAAGCTCTTGCGTGCGGTGCAGGAGCGGGTGATCCGTCCGGTGGGAGGAGTGGACGAGATCGCGGTCGACGTGCGGCTCATCAGCGCCACCCACTGCGACCTGTCCGAGGAGGTCCACGAGAACCGCTTCCGCGAGGACCTCTACTACCGGATCAGCGTTTTCCCGATCTCGTTGCCGCCGCTCCGCGAGCGACACGAGGACGTGCCGTTGCTGGTCGCGCTGATCCTGAGCCGCACCCAGAAGAAGCTCGGCAAGCGGATCTCCGGCATTCGCCCGGGGGCGCTGGATCTGCTGGCGCGCTACGCCTTCCCAGGCAACATCCGCGAGCTCGAGAACGAGCTGGAGCGGGCGTCGGTGCTGGTCGAGGCGGACGGCTGGATCGACGTCGCCCAGCTCTCGCCACGTTTGCGTTCCGCGCCGGTCCCCGCCGCGGCGTCGCCCGCGAGCGAGCTTCCCGTGGCGCTCGTCACCGGCAGCCTGCGCGATGCCCGCGACGCCTTCGAGCGCCGCATCATCGACCGCGTCCTCGCCGAGGTCGGCGGCAACGCCTCCCGCGCCGCCGAACGCCTCGGCCTCTCGCGCATGGGCCTGCAAAAGAAACTGCGAGTCCTCGCCGAGCGCGCACCGGGAAGTCCTCCGGCAGCGAGCGAGGACGAGTAGACCGCTCCGCGCCCCACGAAAAAAACGAACGCCCCACCGGTCTCCCGGCGGGGCGTTCAGCGAACATCCCGGCCTCGGGCCGGAACGAGAGCGGTCGTTACACGGAACGCACGTTCTGGGCCGCGGGCCCCTTCGCTCCTTGGGTCACTTCGTACTCGACCCGCTGTCCCTCAGACAGGGTTCGGAACCCGTCCATGTTGATGGCGCTGTGATGGACGAACACGTCCTTCGAGCCATCCTCGGGGGTGATGAATCCGAAGCCCTTCGCGTCGTTGAACCACTTCACGGTACCAACTGCCATTTCTACCTCTGTACGCCCTTCCGGACTCTCGGGGGAGACTACCGGAATGGACCTTGTTGATCTCCCTGAAAGTGCACCAATACGGGGCACTCGCAGGGTGAATCGTGTACGTTTCTTCGTCGGGCGGCACCAAGTCGCCGCGTCCCAATCGCAATACTGTATCTGACCTGTTTCCCGGAGAGAACCCCGCGGATCAAGAAAATCCGCACGTTGCGCCGGGATGGCCGATCGAACCGGCGCAGTTACTCGACCAGCGTGAGCGCCCACATGAGGCCCACGCCGGTCGCCATGCACAGCACCTGAAGCAGCGACTTGCTGGGCTCGACGTCGTGGGAGAGCTCGGGCAGCAGATCCGTGCCCGCGACGTAGATGAACCCGCCCGCGGTGAGCGGTTTCATCATCTCGACGAAGCCGTGCGAGTGGCGGCCCAGCAGCAGGGCCGCCACGGCGCCCGCGATCGCGACCGTCGCCGAGAGCAGGTTGAGCCAGAGCGCCCGCCTCTTGGTGAAGCCTGCGTGCACCAGCACCCCGAAGTGGCAGATCTCGCTCGGGATCTCGTGCAGCACCACCGCCACGGTGGTGGCGATGCCGAGCTGCATGCTGTTGAGGAACGAGGCGCCGATCAGGAGTCCGTCGATGCCGTTGTGGACCGCATCCGCCACCAGGTTCATGTAGCCCATCGGGTGGACGTGATGCTCGTCCTCGACGGTGTGGTGGTGATGCCAGCGCAGAAACTTCTCGAGCACGAAGAACAGCAGGATCCCCGCGAGCACCCAGAGCGACGCCGACTGGCCGCCGTCGCCGTGCGCGAACGTCTCGGGCAGCAGGTGGATGAACGTGTCGCCGAAGAGCGCGCCCACCGCGACGCTCACCAGCAAGAACACAATCTTCTTGAGCTGCACCTCGCTCAGCGCGATGAACACCAGGCCGAGCAGCGACAACAGGCTCACGAGCAGCACGCTCGCGAGCGTCGCGATCCAGATGCGCAGCATGACGAAGGGCGAGACCCGCAACCGCAACTCGATTGCGTTAGCCGGCGACTCTAGCGGACCCCCTGCCGGGGGAGCAACCGGTCGAGCTCGTCGGAGGGACGCGGTCCCTCGCGTCCGCGGCGGTTGCTCGCGATGGAACGCCGCGGCTGAGAGAGACCGCAGCCCTCCGGAAGCGATCGGTCGAACCCGCCTGCTAGCCTGAGAGGCCAATGACCGAGCTCGAGCGAACCCAGGAAGCGCGCCACGCGGGCGATTCGCCCCCGACCCAGCTCGCCAAGGACGTGGTGCCGGTCGGGATCGGCGACGCGTTCCGGACCCTGGGACGCGAGCTGCGCGGCACCGTCCTCGCCTACCTGCGCATGATCGAGTGGCAGAAGGACGTGAGCTGGAAGCAGGTCACGCTCGCCAGCATCGACCGGCTGAGCTTCGCCTGCGTGGGCATCGCCGTGGCCGTGACTCGGGCATTTCGCAGGGACACCCGAAGCCAGGTCGGCAAGCCCGGAGCGGACGACGAACGTTCGCGGTCCTGACGCCCGGCTCGCACACCTGAACGAACCGGCCGGCATCCGCCGGCCTCAAGCTTTCGGCAAACCTCGCCGATAGCCGCAGTGCGACCGCAAACCGCGCCGAGCAGCGCCACGTCGGCGGCCGAGAGCTCCGAGCGTGTGAAAGATTCCCGTGTAAGTCGGTTCGGGGCGCTTTCGCCGTGACTCCCCGAACCGACTGCTCGCGTGGATCTCGTTCCGGCGCCGAGAGGCGCCCGCGAGCGCAGCGAGTGTCTCGGGGGCGGGGGGCTTGAAAAGCTCCCCGAAGAACTCAGAACGCAGGTCGCCGATGCCCGGGACGTGAGCGATCCGGCCCCTGGTGCTTGCACGACCCCGCGGTCCACGCGACCGCGGGCGCGCTTGTCTCGGGGGCGGTGGCCGCCGAGGAAGGCGCCGTGCTGGGAGCCGTTGGAACGGCCGACTCCGCACGGCAAGGCACGACCGGCGCTGTCAACCCGAGGAGGAGCGTGATGACTGGCAGGAGGCGAGCTTTCATGACTTCCAGGCTAGCACGACTGCTCCGTGCGGCGCAGGCGGTCATGGCCGCTGCGTCCCTGGCACTGGGACACCTCTTTTCCGGGGTGGCCGTGGCGCAGTCGGTCGCGGTGTCCGAGGAAGGTGCGGAGGCCCCGGAAGCCCGGTCGCCGGCCGATTGCCCCGACCCGAACGAGGCCGCTCTCTGGGAGCGTCCCACGCTCACCGGAAGCTGGCTCGGTCTGCGCACCCGCCTCGATGCGAGCGGGGTCGCCTTGGGCGCCGCTTACACCGCCGACGCGATCGGCGCCTCGGGCGCTGGCGGCCCGCTCCGCGGAGCCTACGTCGACGACACCGACCTGACCCTGACCGTGGATCTCGACAAGCTCGCCGGCTGGAGCGGCGCGGGGCTCTTCATCTACGGACTCGGCAACGAGGGCATCCCCCGCACCAGCCCCGCGGGAGCCACCCAGACGGTTTCGAGCCTCGACGTGCCCGAGGGCTGGAATCTCGTCGAAGCATGGTTTCAGCAGCGTTTCTGGGACGACGGACTCTCGCTGCTGGTCGGCCTCTACAACGTGAACGGCGAGTTCTCGACCATCGAGCCGGCGCGGCTCTTTCTCAACGCCGCTCACGGCATGGGCACGGAATTCTCCGGAAGCGGAGAGAACGGTCCATCGAACGGCCCCGACACCTCGCTGGCCGCGCGCGTCAAGGTGAAGCCCGGCGGCGATACGTACGTGCAAGCGGTCGTGGCGGACGGCGTGCCCGGAGATCCCAACCATCCACACGGCACCCACGTTCGCTGGGACGAGGGCGACGGCCTCCTGGTGGCCGGCGAGGCGGGAGTCGTGACGCAGGAGGCGGACCACGACGACGAGCAGCAATCGAAGCTCGCGCTCGGCGGCTGGTATTACACCGCGTCGTTCGACGTGCAGGGCGGCGCCCTCGATCCGGCCGTCCGGCCCGAACGCGCTCGAGGCAACTTCGGGGTCTACGGACTGGTCTCGGGAAAGCTCGGCAATCCGCTAGGCGTGGACGACGCCGGGCTCGCGGGCTGGGTACGCCTCGGTCTCGCGAACCCGCGCTTCAATTCGTTCGCCGATTACCTGGGCGCCGGCCTCGTCTACACCGGGCTGCTGCCCGAGCGTCACGACGATCAGCTGGGCCTCTCGGCTGCCAACGCTTTCACCGGCGGCCCCTTCCGCGCCGCACAGCGCGCCGCGGGCGAGCCGTTGACCGCCGCGGAGAGCGTGGTCGAGCTCACGTATCGGGTTCAGCTTGCGACCTGGCTCTTCGTGCAGCCCGACTTCCAGTGCGTGATCCATCCGTCGGCGGTCGCCGGTCTCGACGCCGGCTGGGCGCTCGGCTCCCGGTTCGGAATCACGCTCTAGCCCGGGTTATTCATGAAAGTTCGTAGCGAGGCCGCCAAGCGAAGATGCCGACGATCGGCGGCCGCAGTAGAACGCTTCATGAATAATTCGGGCTAGCCGCTGGCACGGGCGCGGAACGCCAGAAGAAGAGCCTGCGCGCGGTGTTTCGCGCCAGCTCGATCAGCACCGTCTCCATCTTGCGCGTCTCGCGGCCGCGCACCACGTTCCACGCGAGGCGCGCGAGCTTGGCCGGATGGTGGAGCGCCGACTTGAGATAGAACGCCAGGTGGATGCGGTATTTCCAGCGCGTCAGCTCGCGCGCGGTCAGGTGCTCGCAGTAGTTGTTGGCGTCGCGCAGCACCTTCTCGTTGGCGAAGATGGGCGTCTTCAGGAATTCGTCGGAGAGGGTGATGCGGCCCTTCGCGACCAGACTGTCGTAAAGCTCGGTCGACGGGATCGGGAAGAAGAATCCGATCGCCAGATCGTCCACTCCGAGCCGCGCCAGCTTCCTCGCGAGCTTGAGCGTCTCGCGCAGGTCGGCCTCGGTGTCGTGGGGGAATCCGATCACCACGAACACCGTGAGGTTGAGCCCGTGGCGCACCGACGCGCGCACCGCGCCGAGTAGGCCCTCCTCGGTCATGCGCTTCTTGATCTTCTGGCGCGTCGTCTCCGAGCCCGACTCGGGAGCGAACGCGAGCGAGCGGCCGCCGCTTCGCGCGAGCAGCTCCGCCACCTCGTCGTCGATCACCTCGCAGCGGGTGCCCGACGGAAACTGCCAGCTCACCTCGAGCCCGCGCGCCAAGAGCTCGCGGCAGAACTTCACGATCCAGTCCTTGCGAACGATCGCGGTCAGGTCCTGGAACGGGAAGTTGCGCGCGCCGAAATCGCGCACGTAGCTCGCGATCTCGTCGACCACGTCGCCCGGCTCGCGCGGCACCCAGCGGGTGGTCCACATGCGCGGCGACGAGCAGTACGTACAGGAATAAGGACAGCCGCGGGTCGCGAGGATCGGCACCGTGAGCCCCGCGTCGATGCCGGTGATGAGCGAGTGCGCGTAGTAACCGCGCACGTCGAAGAGATGCCACGCGGGCCACGGGATCTGGTCGACGTCCCGGGTCCGGTCGCGCGGCGCGTTGATCACGATCTCGTCGCCGCGCCGCCAGGCGATGCCGGCAACGCTCGCCGCGTCGAGCCCACCGTCCTCGAGCGCGGCGAAGAGCTCGACCGCGGTGTCTTCGCCTTCACCGCGCACCACGAAGTCGACGGGCGATTGCTCCATCGACTCGCGGGTGAGCCCGGTGAAGTGCTCCCCGCCGGCCACGATCGGCTTTGCCGGATGCGCCGCGCGGATCCCCTTCACGATGTCGCGCACCAGCGGCCACGAGAAGGACCACATGTTGGTGATGCCGATGGCGTCGGCGGCGGGGTCGACGCGCGCGACGATCTCGTCGGGCGGGAGGCCCAGGCGATGCATCGCGCCGTCGGCCGTCACGCGCGCCGGCGCCGCGCCCACCGCGTCGAGCACCGACACCTGATGCCCCGCCTTCTCGAGCGACGCCGCCACGTACGCGAGCCCGAGCGGCAGCCCCGGCCGCAGCGCCGTGAGCGCCCGGAGATTCACGTAAACCGGTGGATGGACGAGCTGAATCCGCATACCCGCAGGCACTTTCGCTGAGCCCGCCGACCGGCGCAAGAAACCGGGCCCTGTGGCAGGATGATCCGGTGGTGAGATGACGATCCCGAGAGACGAACCGGCCCCGGGCGCACGCAGGCCCGCTCTCCTCCAGCGGTGCTTCGTGGTCGCGCTCGCCGCGTTGCTCGCGGTCTCGGGTGTCGCGAGCGCCGCGGCCGAGACGATCTTCGCGAGCGGGTTCGAAACCGGCAGCCCGTGCCCGTGGACATCGACGGCGCCGACTCTCCACTGCTGGGCCAATCCGGCGGGAGGGGACTGGATCTTCGGCGCGAACTGGCGCGACGGACAGGTCCCGCCGGCGGGATCGGACGTCGCGATCGACCTGCCAGGACTGGCCGGGCCGGTGACCAACAACACGGCCGACCTCTCGCTAGCCAATCTCACCGTCAGCAACAACCTCACGATCAACAACCACGTCGTGACCGTCGCCAACCGGCTCGCGGTCGGGAACGGCGCGGTGCTCCTGGTCCAGGGCGCCGGCGCCGGGCTTCAGGCGAACGGCACGACGAACGCGGTCAACGCGACGCTCAGCGCCAAGACGGGTGGCTCGCTCTCGCTTCCCGGTTGGACATCCGGCGTCGACACCACGGTGACGATCGCCAGCGGTGCGCTCAGCGCCGCGGCGCTGGTCGGCTTGACCAGCGGGCGAATCGCCGTGAACGGTGCGACCTCGGCGGTGAGCCTGCCGGCGCTCGCGGACATCGACGACACGGCCCTGCAGGCCGACGGTGGCGCCCACCTCGTTCTCCCGGGCGTGACTTCGTACACGTTCGCCGAGAAGTACTCGGGCGGAAGCTCGTGCGTGCAAACCAGCGTGCAGGTGTGCGTGAACGGAACCGGCTCGCTGCTCAGCTTGCCGAACCTGCAGACCGTCACCGGCGCCAATTCGCAGAACGGGCTCGAGATCTTCGCGTCCGACACCGGCAACCACGGCGGCGAGATCGACATGCCGTCGCTCACCACCGTCGCCACGGCGAACAACGGCCTGGTCCTGATCCAGTCGAACGGCGCCAACACCGTGGTGGACGTGAGCGCCTTGCCGTCGCTCCCGGCCGCCGGGTCGCTCTGGATCAGCAACGGCGGTCACATGAAAGCAAACGCCCTGACCACGCTCACCGGTGGCGTGGTCATGGGCGGCTCGGGCAACACGTTCGACGCGCCCGGGATCACCGGCATCGGGAGCGAGCTGGATGTGGCAGGAGCCACGCTGTCGTTCCCGCTGGTCACCACCTTGAATGGCGTCGAGCTAACCGTCTCGGCCGGGGGAGCGCTCACGCTCGGCGGAGTCACCAGTGCCACCAGCTGCGATTTCTCCGTGCCGGGCGGCACGCTCGCCATGCCCGCGCTCACCACCGCGCCCGGCTCCAGCATGGCCGTGTCGGGTGGCGGCTCGCTGACGGCCGCGGCGCTCACCAGCCTCACCGGTGGCGACATCTCGATCGACACGCCTTCGTCCGCGCTCAACCTGGGCGCCCTCGCGAACGTCGACAACACCACCTTCGCGGTCGAGTCGGGTGCCGTCCTGACGCTGCCGAGTGTCGCGTCGTACACGATGAGTCAGCTCCCGCAGAACAACACGTCGATGCAGATAGCAGCGGCGAGCACGGGCAGCCACTTGAGCTTTCCCAATCTCACGACGGTGACGGCGGACGGACACCAGCTCACCTTCGAGATCTGGGCGGGCAACGCACGGATCAGCCTCGCGAAGCTCACCACGATCCACGTGCCCAACAACGGGAGCGTGAGACTCGATACGTTCTCCGACGGCGCGATCATCGACCTCGATGCGCTCCAGACGCTTCCCCACGGCGCCCAGATCTCGATCAGCAACGGCGGGCGGGTCAACGCCGCGAAGCTCGCGACCGTGGCGGACCGCATCTCGATCGCCGAGGGCACGAGCTCGCTCAACGCGCCGATCATCGGCAACGTGAACGGCGGGTCGATCTCGACGGCGCTCTCCGCGTCGTTCGCGCTCCCCGCGCTCGTGAGCGCGACGGACGCGGGTTTCAGCACCGGTGGCGGCAGCCTCTCGCTCGCGGCGCTCGCCAGCGCCACCGGAACCAGTCTGAGCGTTTCGGACGGAGGCTCCCTCTCGGCCCCGGTGCTGACGTCCCTGACCGGCGGCTCGATCACCTTGGGCGGCGCAACCTCCGTTCTCACCGCGCCGATGCTGGGAACGATCGACGACACCACCTTGAAGGCCAATTCAGGCGGAGTGCTGAGTCTGCCGAACGTGCACGGCTACGCCTTCAACGGCGCCGACATCAGCGGCGACGAGATCCAGGCTCTCGACACGGGATCGCGCGTCACTCTCGCGAACCTCACCACGCTGACCTCGGACGGGCACGACCTGACCGTGGCCGCGAGCGTCGGGAGCGGTGGCGGGCGCGTCGACCTGCCGCAGCTCGGTACCATTCTCACCCCGAACGGCGGCACCGTGAGCTTCCTCTCGGTCGGCGCCGGCACGCTCCTCGACCTGAGCGGGCTCGTCAAGCTGCCCGCGGCCGACGAGATCGTCGTCGACAACGGCGGCCACGTCGAGGCCGGGCAGCTCACTTCGATCGACGGCGACATCGTGATGACCGGGTCGGGCAACACCTTCAACGCGGGCTCGGTCGTGTCCATCACGGGCGCGCTCTCGATCTCCGGCGTCACGCTGTCCTACCCGCTGGTGACGCAGCTCTCCGACGTTTACGTCGCCGTTTCCACCGGCGGGTCGCTGACCCTGGCGGGCGTGGCCAGCGTCATGGGATCGACACTCGTCGCGAGCGGCGGCGCGCTCGCTTTGCCGGGTCTAACCACGGCGCACGACACGACGATGGCCGTTTCGAGCTCGGGCTCGCTCGGTGCTTCCGCGCTCACGAGCTTCACCAGCGGGGAGCTCACCATCAGCGGATCTTCCTCGGCGTTGACCGTCACGGCCGTGGCCGACATCGACGACACCACGCTCTCCGCTGCCTCCGGTGGCCACCTCGATTTGCCAGGCGTCGGCTCCTACACCTTCACCGAGTACCGTTGCGATTTCCCGTCGTGCTCGGAAGTCTTCTCGCAGGGCACCGGTTCGCTGGTGAGCCTTCCGGATCTGCTCACGATCTCGTCGAACGGTCAGAACCTGGATTTCCTGGCCGAGAACCCCGGCAACGGCGGAGGTCACATCGACGCCCCGGCCCTGGTGACCGCCGACACGTCCCCGGGCGGCGCGATCTCCTTCACGGCATCGGGGTCGGGTACCTCGATCGACCTCGGTGCGCTCACCACCTACGATCCGCAGTACGTGAAGTTTTTCACTCCGGGCGGCGGCCAAATCGTGCTGCCTTGAAGGTCCGCACCATGCGCGGCCGGCGGAACGGCGTGCGGTGTCTGAGGCGGTGGCTCTTCTGCGGGTGGCTCACGGCGTCGACCCCCTTTGGACGGATCGCGGCGAGCGCCGCGACCCTGCCGCCGCCAGCCTTCGCGGCTGGTCAGACCGATCCTTTCGGGCTTCTCAACGTCTCGTTCGCCGCCGCGCCGTCCTTCGTCGACATCGACGGTGACGGCGCCCTCGATGCCTTCGTGGCGGGCGATTCGGGTCACATGCTCTTCTTGCGCAACACCGGGACCCGGACCAGTCCCGCGTTCGGGCTCGCGTCGTCCGATCCTTTCGGCTTCACGTTCGTGGGATTCCCGCGGCCGGTCTTCGCCGACCTCGATGGCGACGGCGACCTCGACGCCCTCATCGGCAACAAATACGGGACCCTCATTTTCTTCCGGAACACCGGGACCGCGACCAGCCCGGCTTTCCAGGGGCAAACCACCAACCCGTTCGGGCTGAAGACCGTCAAGGTCGACGCGACGCCGGCATTCGTCGACCTCGACGGCGACGGAGATCTCGACTCGCTGACCGGCGACGACTACGGAAACATGTTCTTCGCCCGGAATACCGGCACCGTCTCGAGCCCGGCCTTCGCGTCCCCGACCGCGAACCCCTTCGGCCTGGCCGACGTGGGATTCCTGGCCACCCCGACGTTCGTGGACGTCGACGGAGACGGTGACTTCGATGCCTTCGTCGGTGAGGCCACCGGCAACACCATCTTCTTCGAGAACACCGGCGACGCGATCAGCCCCGCGTTCCGCGCGCCGTCGACCAACCCGTTCGGGCTGGCCAACGTCGGTTACGACGCGAGGCCGATGTTCGCCGACATCGACGGGGATGGGGACATCGACGCCTTCGTCGGCGATGGCGACGGGGACGTCGTGTTCTTCGAGAGTACCCAGCACGCTCAGCCGAGCGCGGTGTTTCTTCCTGCTTCGGTGAACCCGTTCGGGCTCACGAAGGTGACGAGCTACGCCGCGGTCACGTGGATCGACATCGACGGGAACGGCCGTGGCGATCTTTTCGTCGGAAGCGCCACCGGCGAGACGAGTTTCTTCCGGAATACCGGATCCGCGCTGGGCCCCGCGTTTTCGGCCGCTTCGGCGGACCCGTTCGGATTCCAGGACGTCGGAAACCGCGCCACGCCGGCCTTCGCGGACCTCGACGCGAACGGGCGCATCGACGCCTTCGTGGGCGAGGCCAGCGGCACCACGTTCCTCTTCCGGAACACCGGAACCGCCGCGAGCCCGGCGTTCGCATTCCTGTCGTCCAACCCGTTCGGTCTCAGCACCGTGGGTGCCCATCCGGTGCTCGCGTTCGCCGACCTCGACGGCGACGGGGATCTCGACCTGCTCGTGGGCGTGGCGTCGGGCGACATCTGGCGTCTCGCGAACAGCGGCACCGCGACGAGCCCCGCGTTCGGCGCCCCGGCGATGAACGCGCTGGGGCTCGCGAACGTGGGCAGCTACGCCGCGCCCGCGTTGGTGGACATCGACGGCGACGGCGATCTCGACGGCGTCGTGTGGACGGCGAGCGGCGGCGCGCGCCTCTTCGTGAACACCGGCTCCGCCGTGAGCCCCTCGTTCGTCGTGCGGCCCGCCGACCCGTTCGGGGCCAGCACCGAGGCCGCGTTCGGCGTGCCGACCTTCGCCGACCTCGACGACGACGGCGACCTCGACGCGCTGGTCGGCGACTCGGCCGGAGACACGGTTCTCTACCTGAACGTGACCCGGCAACTCATGTTCGAGGACGGATTCGAGACGGGCACCACCTCCGAGTGGTCCCTGACGTCACCATGAACCAGCGGTCGGCGCGAGAAACCGGGCAAGCCGCCGTCGGGAGGGCACGCGCTCCGTCGTCGCTCCGTCGCGTACGCAGCGATCGAGTGGCCCGAGCGCTCAACGGCCGGGGAAGAGCTGGTTCACCGCGTCCGGCAGCAAGCTCGGCTTGATGAAGTGGAGCCCCGCCACGACCAGCGAAATCGACACCACGAACCAGAACCGCCCGAGCTTGACGCCGACCACCCGGTGACTTCCCAGCGCGAAGATCAGCGCCAGTAGGATGAGCCCGCATCCGATGAAGAACTGTTGCGTGTCGAGGTCCACGAATCATTCCCCCCGAGCGAAAGATCTACGACGGACCCGAGACGAGATCACGGCGCTCACGGCCAGCGTTTCACCGAATCCGCGATGTCGTGCGGCAGCACGTCGAAGCACGGCTTCGCTTGCGGTGCGTGTTCGTGCACCACGTTACCGGAGCCGGGTCAATTCGCGCTCGGAGGAACGCAGGCACGCGAGCGATTGTGCTCCCGAGGAGGACTCGGCGCAACGGCTCACGCTCGATTGCGATGCGGCCCAGCGAGGGCGGCGACGGGTCTCGGCGGAGCCGCGATGGTCGGGCGATGCGCTGGCGACGGAAGCTGTGCTTTGCGTGTCCGTGCTCTCGCGTTGGTTGCGAGAGGCGAGTACCGTCTCCGACATGACGCCCTCCGGCCCGGCGAAACCCGTGAGCGAGACCGTGCCACGGCGCAACGCCGAGGACTGGACCGCCGAGGAGAAGCTGCGCGCGGTGTTCGACGCGAGGACGCTCTCGGGCCAGGCGCTCGATTCCTACCTACGGCGGGAGGGTCTGGAAGAAGCGCAGCTCGCCGCATGGCGTGAGGTCGTTCTGCATGCGTTCGACACGACGAACGGCTCGAAAGCGAAGGAGGCTTCCGCGGCGGCGGCGCCGCTCGTGCTCGAAGGGAGCTCGACGCGTACGGGGCCGACGGCTCGGAAATCTCGATGGCGGCGCATCGTGGGGACACTGCTTCAGGCCGTCGGCGCGGCGCTGCTGCTACGCGGCATGATGTTGGCTTGGTCGGGATACAGTCACGCCTTTCCCACGGCCATCCAGGTCGGAACCGGATTCGGCGCGGCGGGCCTTCTTCTTCTCGCGCTCGGACACCGGCAGCTCGTGGCCATGGCGCTGTGGCTCGCACCGTTCGTGGCCGTCGTGTCGACCGCGGCCGCTTCTCTTCCCGAGATGGTCCGGGTTCCAGCCGGACCGTTCGAAATGGGCTCGGACGTCTTCGAGCCGAACGAACGGCCGGTGCGCCGGGTCGAGCTTCCGGCCTTCTGGATCGACGTGACCGAGGTCACGGTTCGGGCTTACGCGCGGTGCGTGTCCGCGGGCGCCTGCACCTCCGAGGGGCTCGACGCCTACGGTACCTGCAACTGGAAGAAGCCCGATCGAGGGGACCATCCGATCAATTGCGTCGATTGGAGCCAGGCGCGGATCTACTGCGCTTGGGCAGGGAAGCGCCTGCCGACCGAGGCGGAATGGGAGAAGGCCGCGCGTGGGACCGACGGGCGACTCTTCCCGTGGGGCAACCAGTTGCCGGACTGCACTCGCGCCGTGATGGAACCCGGCGCAGCCGAGACCCCCACGCCGAGCCCGATCGCCGACGGTTGCGGGCGGGGGTCCACGTGGCCGGTCGGCTCGAAGACCCTCGGTGCATCGCCCTACGGCGTGCTCGATCTGGCCGGCAACGTGTGGGAGTGGGTAGCCGACGTCGAGGACGCTCGCGCCGACGGACGCCTGCCGGCACCGGGCACGACCGCGCCCGAACAAAGCTCGCTCCGCATCGTGCGCGGCGGCGCGTGGAGCTACACCGCGCGCAACCTGCGTTCGACGTTACGCCGAGAGGCCCGATCCATCGACTCGAACGGGATCTATGGATTCCGCTGCGCACGCGACGATCCCGAACGACGCGACACCCCGTCGGACGCGCCCACCTCGACCGACGCTCCACGCGGTCCACGGTAGGCGGTCGTCCCGTCACGGGACTGGCGGAAGTCGCGCAGGTGTTCGCGCCGCCACTGGTCGCGAGGTTCCGCCAGTCGGCCAGGTCGAGACGGTGGCGATGCGATCCGGGCGGAGGCGCGGGACCGGGTGGGCAACGATCATCAAAATTCACGGATGAAAATCATCAGAAAGCACTGAGCCGCCGTCCGTCCGCGGGATCCGGTGCAAGGACGCGCGGTGCGCGTCCGCGGTCAGCAGCCCGGTCCGGGTCCGCATCGGGCGGATAGGGTCTGGGCGATGTGGTCGGCGAGCTGGGAGAGGAGCTGGCTCAGGGCGCGGGGCTGGTCGGCGTAGGCGGGGCTCGCGGCAGTGGTGAGGCGCAGGTGGTTTCTGAGCAGCGGCTCGTCGGAGCCGGCGGCGAGGAGCGACCAGCTGCCGTCGAGCGAGACGGCACCCGACGCGTCGGCGCCGAGCTCGACCAGGTCGACGACGATCGCGCGGGTCTTGCTCGGCGCGGGTTGCTGGGGAAGCACGACGGCATCCTCCGGCAGACGTTGCATGAGGTCCTGGGTGAGGATGCGGCGCACCATCTCGTCGAGCGGCGCGCCCCACAGATCCTGTTCGCTGAGCTCGAGCGTGCCGGCGGCGCTCTCGCGCGCCAGCTCGCGCCGGTCGAGGGTCGCGGGGATGTGCACGGCCGCCACTTGTACGTGCATCGGCGACCTGAGCTCCACTCGCGTGGACGAGGGAACCGGGTCGAGCGTGTAGAAGTGCGTGGGGCGGCTCGTCGCGCAGCCGGCGAGGAAGGCGCAGAGCGTCGCGACCAGCGCAGCGCCGCCGGTCGCCGCTCGCGCGAACGTCGCTCGCGGCCGCGCCGTGGGGAAAGAAGCGTGGACCGATGTCACGTCGCTCTCCTCATCGGCCGCGGATCAGGCTCTCGGGATGCTGATCGAGGTGATCGGCGAGATTGCGCACCGCGCGCGCCGCCTCGGTCAGCTCGCGCACCGCGTCTTGCAGGTTGCCGTCCGGCGAGCCGGCGCCGCCGCCCATCATCCGCCTCGCAGCCACGACGGTGGTGTCGATCTCACCGGCGGTGCCGCGCAGCGCGTCGACGGTCTTGCGGATGCTCTCGAGCGTCGGCGCCACCTGCGGACCGGTCTGCTGCATCGTGCGATCGAGCTCCGCCATCGCGTGGTCGAGGTGCGCGACGCCGTCCTGCATCTGCGGCGACTCGGCGAGCGCCTTCACCCGCGCGGTGATGTCGCGGAGGTTGTTCGCGATGTCGTCGAGCGGCAGACGCGCGAGCTTCTGTTCGAGGTCGTCGAGGTCGGCGCTCTCGGTGGTCGGTATTTCCGGGTAGCGGCCGTCGGTCTTGAGCGTCGCGTCGCCGGCGGTGGGAACGAAGGCCAGCTCGATCCGCCAGCTGCCGATGAGCGGCGGCGACTGCGCCAGCCTGGCTCGCAGGTGCTGCTGCACCATGCGATCCAGCATCGCATTGGTGCGCGCGGTCCAGTCTCGTTGCTGGTCGTCGCCGCGGATGTGGAAGCGCGTCGGATCGAGGTGGATGAGCACCGGCGCCTCGACCTGGCCGGTCGATGCGTCGACGCCCAGATCCACATGTGCCACCTGGCCCACGTCGAAGCCGCGGAAGGTGACCTGCGAGCCGGTCGCGAGACCGCCCACGGCGCCCTCGAAACGCACCAGGTAGGGCACGCTCACCGTGAGGTTTTCCGGAGGCGATCCCGAGAGCCCGTCGAAGTGGCGCGCGGGCGGACCACCCCCGGGAACGATCTCGATGTTCGGACCGGAGACCACGGCCTTGAGCGACGACAGGTCGGGAAACCGCGGGCTCGATCCTGCTTCCAGGTAAAAACGCGTACCAGTGGTTAGATATGCTTCGAGTGTGTGATCGATCCCCAGCTCCGCCACCGCGCGGCGCGTGTCCTCGCTCAACCGGACACCGCGCACCTCGCCGACGTCCACGCCTCGATAGTGGACCCGCGTGCTGTTGGGCGCGATGCTCGCGGCGTCGTCGAACGCGACCGCCACCACGATCTCGTGGTCTTCGAGCCTGCGCATCACGAGCCAGGCCACCAGTCCGACGGCCGCGATCGGCACGGCCCAGATCCACGGCGGCCAGCGGCTCTGGTGGACCGTCGCCAGCGTGCGTTGCGGCGGTGTCTCCCGCGATGCCTCGGGCCGGGCGCCGTCGGTCATGGCTCGCCCTCCGCCGCGGCATCCCACAGGAGCCGTGGGTCGAACGAGTGGGCCGCGAACATGGTGAGCACCACGGCCGCGAGGAACGCGGTGGCGCCGGGCCCGGCGTGCGCGCTCGCGAGCGAGCCGAACTGCATGAGCGGCACGAACACGGAGATCGTGAACACGTCCACGTTCGACCATCGCCCGAGCTCGTGGATGAATCGATAGAGCCTGGTCTTGAGCACCAGCCGCCGCGCCGACCGGCGCCGCACCGAGAGCAGGAGCCAGCCCAGGCCCGCGAGCTTCACGAACGGGATCAGGAAGCTGGTGAAGAAGATGAGCACGCTGAGCGGCCAGAGCCCCGCCCGATAGAGCCCGCGAATGCCGTCCACGATCCGGTACGACGCGTGCTCGCCCAGCTGCAGCTCGCTGCTCATCGCGAACACGTTCGCGGGGACGCAGAACGCGAGCGCCGCGATCACCAGCGCCAGGGTGCGGCTCCTGGCGTCGGCGCGGCGCGCGTGGAGCGGCGCTCCGCAGCGCGTGCATGGCGATCCCTGGCTCTCGGCGGGCTCGATCCAGTCGCACGCCTCGCACGACACCATGCGTGCACGGCTCGAGACCTCGCGGTCCGGCCGGATCGTGTTCCACACGGCGCGGCGGTCGAAGGACGCGCGCGCCACGATGCTGAGCAGCGCGGCGCCGATGAAGCAGATGCCGCCCCATCCGACGGTGACGCTGAGATTGGCGATGAGCCGCCGATAGCCGACGGCCATGCCCACCAGGAAGACGTCGGGCATCGCCCACGGCTCGAGCTCGCAGGTCCAGCGGAACGCGCGTCCCAGCCACGGCGGCCGGCCGCCGCCATCGGGAACGAGACGCAGCGTTCCCAGCACCAGGCTCAGGAGCCCGAAGCGGACGATCGGCAGCACCACGGCGAAGATCGCCACGAAGATCGCCACCGCGGCGAAGCGCTCGTCCCAGAGCTCGGCCGCTCCGGAGGCGAGATAGTCCTCGCGCCTCATCCCCATCATCTCGACCCGCAAGAGCGGCAGCAGGTTCGCCGGGACGAGCAGCACTAGCGTCGCGAACGCGATGCAGAGCCCGCCGGTCACGCTCCGGCCGTGGGTGCGCACCATCGAGCTCTGGCAGATTGCACAATCGGCCTCGTCGCCGGGGTCGAGCGGCGGCAAATCCTGCAAGAGACCGCACTGGGAACACGCGAGGGTCATGGGCTCATCCAATTTCCGCGCCCGTGCCACCGGGAGCCGGGTGGCGGAAACACGCCATCGCCAGGTCTACGAGGCACGCGGTGAAGCGCATCCCTCGGCGCCCGTGCACCCGGGGTGCGATAGGGTTATGCCCGGAGGACCCCCATGCTCGGCCAAGTTCTGATCATCCTGGCGCTCATCGCGGCCAACGCGGTGTTTTCCGGTGCCGAGATCGCGGTGCTCTCGGTGCGGAAGACGCGCATGCGGCAGCTGCTCGACGAAGGGCATCGCGCCGCCGCGTCGGTGCTCCGGTTACGCGATCAGCCCGAGCGGTTTCTCGCGACGGTGCAGATCGGCGTCACGGTGGTGGGGTCGGCGGCGGCGACGCTGGGGGGCGCCTCGATCGAGCAGCGCGTGGTGACCTGGCTGCGTGAGTTTCCGCAGGTGGCGCCCTACGCGCCGCAGCTGGGCTTCGCGATCGTGGTCGCGTCGATCTCGTACCTGACGCTGGTGCTGGGCGAGCTGGTGCCGAAGAGCCTGGCGCTGCGCGCCGGCGAGCGCTACGCGATGCTCATCGGGCGGCCGATGCGCATGCTGTCCTGGTTCGCGCGGCCGCTGGTGCGCTTTCTCACCGCCAGCTCCGATCTGGTGCTCTCGCCGTTCGGCGACACCACCAGCTTCACCGAGACGCGGCTCTCGCGCGACGAGCTCGAGCAGCTGGTGGTGGAAGCGACCACCGTCGGCTCGGTCGACCGGCGCGCCGGCGAGATCGCCGCGCAAGCGCTGCACTTCGGCGACTTGACCGCGCTCGACGTGATGGTGCCACGCAGCCGCATTCACGGCCTGCCGCGCGACGCGGCGCAGGAGGACATCCGCCGCGCGCTGCTCGAGACCCACCACTCGCGGCTGCCGATCTACGAGGAAAACCTCGACAACGTGGTCGGCTACATCACCACCAAGGATCTGCTCTACCTCGCCTGGCAGGGCGACCTGATCGTGCTCGAGGATCTGATCCGGCCGCCGTTCTTCGTGGCGGAGGCGACCAGCGCGGTGCGCGTGCTGCAGGACCTGCAGAGCCGGCGCATCCCGCTCGCGATGGTGGTCGACGAGCACGGCGGGCTTTCCGGCCTGGTGACGTTCGAGGATCTGGTCGAGGAGCTGGTGGGCGAGATGTTCAGCGAGGACGAGCCAACCACGTCGCTGGTCGAGCGCGTCGAGGAAGGGAAGCTGGTGCTGCGCGGCGACGCGTCGGTGCGCGAGCTCAATCGCGATCTCGATCTCGACCTGCCCGAGAGCGACGACTGGACCACCGTGGCGGGGCTCACGATCGCGATGGCCGGCAAGATTCCGGAGCCTGGCATCCGCGTGAAGACGCCCAACGGCTACGAGATCGAGGTGCTGGAATCGACCGCAAAAGCGGTGCAAATGGTGCGCGTGACGCGGCCCACGCCGCCGCCGCCCCCTCCTCCCGATCTGCTCGACCAGGCCGGCGCGTGAGCCGGCATCGGGCGCGATCGATCGCTGGCCACCGAGGGACCGGTGGCCCTCCAGCCGGTAGATCGCGGGGCTGCCGTTTGGAGCGCGCGGGGTCCCTCGCGCGCGAGGCCCAACGATGAACCTCGCGGCGCGCATCCCTCCGCTCGGCACCGCCACTCGCGACGAGATCCTCGACCGGTTCCTCGGCTGGGTGACGGAGCGCGGGCTCGATCTCTATCCGGCGCAGGAGGAGGCGATCCTCGAGCTCATGTCCGGGAAGCACGTGGTGCTCGGCACGCCCACCGGGTCGGGAAAGTCGCTGGTCGCGGAAGCGCTGCATTTCAAGGCGATCTGCGAGGGTCAGCGCTCCTGCTACACGAGCCCGATCAAGGCGCTCGCGAGCGAGAAGTTCTTCGCGCTGTGCCAGGACTTCGGTGCGTCGAACGTCGGCATGATGACCGGCGACGCGAGCATCAACCGCGACGCACCGATCATCTGCTGCACGGCCGAAGTGCTCTCGAACATGGCGCTCCGCCAGAGCACCGATCTCGGCTTCCCCTACGTGGTGATCGACGAGTTCCACTACTACGCGGACCGCGATCGCGGCGTCGCGTGGCAGATCCCGCTGCTCACGCTGCCGCGCACCACGTTCCTGCTGATGTCGGCGACGCTTGGTGACACCACGCCGATCGAACAGAGCCTCACGCGCCTCACCGGCACGCCAGTGGCCCGTGTGGTCTCCGAGCAGCGTCCGGTGCCGCTCGATTTCGAGTATCGCGAGGAGCTGCTCCACGAGACCGTCGAGAGCCTGCTCGAGAAGAACCGCGCGCCGGTCTACGTGGTGAGCTTTACCCAGCGCGAGTGCGCCGAGCGCGCCCAGGCGCTCACCAGTGCCAAGGTCTGCGACAGGGATCAGAAACGCGCGCTCGGCGAGGCGATCGCCGGTTTTCGTTTCGACTCACCCTACGGCGGCGACGTGCGCCGCTTCGTGTCGCACGGCATCGGTGTCCATCACGCGGGGCTTCTCCCCAAGTACCGGCTCTTGGTCGAGCAGCTGGCACAGCAGGGCTTGCTGCGCGTGATCTGCGGCACGGACACGCTGGGAGTGGGCGTCAACATCCCCATCCGCACGGTGCTCTTCTCGCAGCTCTGCAAGTTCGACGGGCAGAAGACCGCGATCCTGAGCGTGCGCGACTTCAAGCAGATCTCGGGCCGCGCCGGCCGCAAGGGGTTCGACGAGCGCGGCTGGGTGGTGGCGCTCGCTCCCGAGCACGTGGTCGAGAACAAGCGGCTCGACGCCAAGGCCGCGGCGGGCAAGAAGGTCGTCAAGAAGAAACCACCCACGCGCGGCTACGTGGCGTGGAACGCGGAGACCTTCGAGAAGCTACGCACGAGCGCGCCCGAGCCGCTGCAATCGCGCTTCACCGTGGCTCACGGAATGATGCTCAGCGTGCTGCAGCGCGACCCCGCCGACGTCGAGCTGCCGGGCGGTTATCGCGCGATCGTCGAGCTGGTGAAGCGCTGCCACGAGAGCGATCGCATGAAGGCGCGGCTCGAGCGCGAGGCGGCGGTGGTGTTCCGGTCACTCAGGCGCGCCTCGATCATCGAGCTGGCGCCACGGGTGTCGGCGTCGGGATCGGCGGTGCCGCGCGGCCGTACCGTGCGCGTGAGCGACAAGCTCCAGCCCGATTTCTCGCTGCACACGACGCTCTCGCTCTATCTCGTCGAGGTGATCTCGGTGCTCGATCCGTCGTCGCCGAGCTATGCGCTCGACGTGCTGAGCTTCGTCGAGTCGGTGCTCGAGAACCCGCGGCCGGTGCTGGAGCGGCAGATCGATCGCGCCAAGGGCGAGCTGATCGGACGCCTCAAGTCGGAGGGCGTGCCGTATGAGGAGCGCATGGAAGCGCTCGAGAAGGTCAGCTACCCGAAGCCCAACGAGGAGCTGATCTACGCCACGTTCAACGTGTTCTCGGAGAAGCATCCGTGGGTGCGCTCGGAGAACATCCGGCCCAAGTCGATCGCCCGCGAGATGATCGAGGGGTATTTCGCGTTCGAGGGATACGTGCGGGACCTCGAGATCGCGCGCGTCGAGGGGTTGCTGCTGCGCTACCTGAACCAGGTGCACAACACGCTCACCCGGAGCGTGCCGCTCGAGGCGAAGACCGACGCGGTGTTCGAGGTGACGGCGTTTTTCCGGGTGATGCTGGCGCGGGTCGATTCGAGCTTGGTGAAGGAGTGGGAGAGCTTGATGGGGGTCGAGAGCGGCGCCGTGACCGAGCCGGCGCCGAGCGCCGCCACCAGCGCGCCCGTGCCTCCGGCCGGGAAGGCGCTTCTGGCGCGGCTGCGCGTCGAGCTGCACCGGCTGGTGGCGGCGCTCGCGGCCAAGGACTGGGCCGAGGCCGCGCGCTGCGTCCGGCCCGGCGAGGACGCGTGGGACGCGAAGCGCTTCGAGCAGGAGCTGGCGCCGTTCGTCGCCGAGCACGCGCGAGTGGTGTTCGACGCGCGCGCGCGGCTCGCGCAGTTCACCCACGTCGCGCGCAGCGGGCCGCAAAGCTGGAGCGTCCAGCAGACGCTGCTCGATCCCGAGGACGAGAACGTTTGGGCGATCCACGGCGAGGTCGATCTGGGCGGCGACGTCGCGCTCGATCACCCGCTGATCCGAGTGGTGCGCATCGGGCCCTGATCCGTCGGCGCTCCGCCCGGAGCGCGGGGGGATTGCCGCTTGGAGCGCGCGCGGTCCGTCGCGCGCGAAGCCGGACTCAGGTCCGCGGCGATCGGTCGACTGCTACTTCGGTGGCAGCAGCATCGGCGGGCGCGGCGGCTGGCTGAAGTCGAAGTCGTCGGCGAGGTCGCCCAGGATGTGGGCGCGTTCGCGGACCGACGGGCGCGGATCGGGTCGGCCGTCGGTGTCGGGATCGAGGCGCTCGCCTTCCAGGAAGCGGTCCTCGATCAGCTTCGCGTACGCGTCGAA
>CAZYWA010000070.1:0-21410 GCA_964650975.1 uncultured bacterium | reverse complement strand
GAGCGCCTCGAGCTCCCGCCGGTTGTATTCCGACACGCCGAGCGCCAGATCGACTTTCCCCACCAGCTCGCGGAGCTCGCCGCGCCCGGCGCGCAACGCGGCCGCGACACGGCCGTTGATGCCGTCGAAGAACTCGGGCGGCGTGAGGTTGTGGTAGACGATCGCCTTTCGCGCTGGCGTCGCCGCGAAGCGCGCCGCGATCCGCGAGCCGATCGAGAAGTGGAAGAGCACCACGTCGGCGGCGTCGTCCCGGAAGTCGGCGTAGGGCGCGGCGCGGCTCGCGAGGTCCGGGTGCGCGTTCTCGCAGAAGATCCCGGCCGAGCAGCCCGCCAGGCGGAGCTCGTCGTCGATCATCAGCACGTGATGCGTGATGGCGTCCGCCACCGAGACGTTGAGCACCATCTGTGCCACGCGCGGGAGTGAGCCGTCGCTCACGAAGAGGCTCCGGGTAAGCGCGCCAGCGCCGCGTCGAAGCGCGCCAGGACCGGCGCCCACGAATACTCGCGCGCGACGTACTCGCGTCCGCCGCGCCCCATGCGCGCCGCGGTCTCGGGATTCTCGATCAGGTAGTCGATGCATCCGCCGAGCTCGGCCGCGGTCTCGAACCAGAGGCCCCCGCCCGAGTCGAGGGCGTGCTGCCGGGTCACCGCACAGCGTCCGTGGACGAGCACGGGGCGTCCCTCGCGCCACGCCTCCATCAGCACGATCGAGAAGCTCTCGTTGACCGAGGGCTGCACCACCGCGAGCGCGCCGGCGATCGCGTCGCGCTTGGTCTGCTCGGGCAGGAAGTCCAGATCGACGACCGAGCCGGCGGCCGCGGACGGCACCTCCACCTCGCCGCTGCCCGCGAACACCAGCTTCACGTCCGCGCGGCGGCGGCACGCGGGATCGGCGAAGAGCTTGGCGAGCCAGTTGGTGTTCTTGCCGTCTTCCTTGCGGCCGAAATAGAGCAGGTACGGTCCGCGCAGTCCGTGCTGCGCGCGGAACCGGTCGCCCTCGCCTCGTGGTCCCGTGTCGTCGAAACCCATGCCGACCACGCTGCCCGCGCCATCGCCGAGGCCGTAGAGGCGCCGCGCCAGCTCGCGCTCCGGCGCGCTGTTGAACACCAGCTCGCCCACGCCCTCGAACAGGTTCCGGACGATGCGCAAGTACGCGTACGGCTCGTCGTGAAGACAGGGGATCAGCACGCTCTTCTCGGGGGCGAGGGTCGAGCCGGTGAGCGTGACCCCGAACAGGTACGGGAGGAACACCAGCGCGTCCACGTCGGCGGCGTGCGCGGCGATGTGGCCCAGCAGACCGTCGGAGTTCACGCTGTTCTCGAGCCACGCCAGCTCCTCGTCGAGCGACAGCGCGAGCTGGTGGTGGATGCGATGCTGCAGGTGCACGAAGAGCTCGAGGTTCCGGCGGTTGGTCTTGAAGCGGCGCACCGGCAGGCCGCCGACGGTGGAGAGACCTTCCGGGAAGTGATCCGCCCACGAGTGGTGGTCGCGGGCGCAGGTGGTCCACACCTCGGCCTGATGGCGCTCCTTCGGCAGGTGCCGGAGGATCTCGAGCGCCAGGGTCTCGGCGCCCCCCACCAGCCCCTCGGCGAAGCGCGGAATCACGAACGCGAGCTTCATTCGGTCCCGGCGAATCAGCGGCGCTCGCGCTCGAGCTCGCTCACCTTGCGGCGCAGGCGGCCGATCTCGGCGAGCAACACCCGGACCAGGTCCAGCACCGCGCGGTTGAACGAGGCCTGACGGGCGAAGAACGGGTCGATCTCGAACGCGAGCAGCCGGCGCGTCAGGCGCTTGAGCATCACCAGCAGCGGCCCGACGAATCGGCGGTGCGACGCGATGGGCGGCGGCTCGGCCACGTTCCAGAGCCGGAGCAGACGGCGGTAGGCCTCGAACAGCGCGTCGTCGCCAGGGCCCTGCTCCATCGGAACGCGCAGCTCGACCGATTCGATGCGAGCGCGCCACGCCGCATCGAAGGGCGCGCCGCCGAGGACCGCGGCGAGCCGATTTCTCGCTTCGCCAGCGGTGATTCCGTCGGCGCCGATCTCGACCGGCAGCGGATCGAGCGCCGCGCTCACGAAGCGAGGCCTCGCCGCTTCCGCCCGCGGCTGGGTCCGATCTCCGCCAGGAGCGCGAGCAGCTGCTCGGCGGTCCGATCGGGGGCATGGACGGTCCGCAGGTGCTCGCGCGCGCGCCGCCCGATCTCGCCGCCGACGTCCGGACGCTTCGCCAGCAGGCGCAACGCCGCGACCACCGCCGGCAGCTCTCGCTCGCCCAGGTCCACGGGAATGCACGTTCCTTGGGGCAGCTCGCTCATCGCCCCGAGATCGCTCACCACCACCGGCCGCCCCCGCTCCATCGCGTGCAGCACCGCCGCGGAAGTCTCGCTGCGGTGAGGATAGCGGAGCGCGACGACGGCGTCGCAGGCTTCGGTCCAGGCGCGGTACTGCGCCTCGTCGACCCGCCCGGTCACGGTGATCCGCGAGGCGAAGCGCGAGGCACGCACTCGCGCCTCGAGTTCGACCCAAGCAGGCGCTTCCCCCACGAACACCAGCCGGGCCGACGGATGCTCCGCGCACAGCGTCTCGAACGCGGCGAGCACGGTCGCGGGCCGTTTCATCGGTGTCTGCACGCCGAAGGATCCGATCCAGAAGGCGTTCTCGTCGACTCCCAGCATGCGTCGCGCGGCTCGCGGCTCGACTGGATCCGGCCCGCCACGGACCGCGAGCGGCAGTACCTGGATCGGCCCTTCGAACCCCAGTGCCGCGGCGCGCCGCGCCGCGTGGGCACTGAAGACCGCCAGCGCGTCCGCCGACTCGAGCAGCCTGGCGATACACGGAAACCCGTAGTATATGGAATCCGTCCCCCAGCCGCCGAGCACCAGGTCGGCCAGCCGATCTCCCTGCTCCGGGTGGGCGTGCACCAGCTCCTCGCGGTAGGCACGGGCGTCTCCACGGTCCAGCGTGGTCGCCATCACCAGGTGGTGCAGCACCAGATCGTGGAGCAACACCACCCCGCCTCGCTCGAGCACCAGGCGATACGACTGCTCGTGGTGGAGGCTGTTGCCGATCTGGTGCACCACGTGATCGAACGGGCGATCGCCGTCGACCGCATCGAAGAGCCGGCCGTCGTGGACCGCGGCGGCAGCGGTCGAGCCGGGCGGCGGATCCTGGTCCGGCGCGTCGACGAACGCGGTCACGTCACATCGCCCGGCGAGGGAGGGAACGAGCACGCCGGCGAAGTCGGCGATGCCGCTGGGAGCGGGCGGCAGCGGGCCGAAGAGCGCCACGCGCGGCGATCCCCGCTTCGCTCCGCTCGCCGCGATCCACGGGCGCGGCGGCGGCTCGGCCAGATCTCGATACACCTCGGCGGTCGCCTTCGCCACGGCGTCCCAGGTGAAGAGCGCCGAGCGCGCGAGCCCGCGCGACCGCAGCTCCGCGGCTCGCGCCGGATTCCCGAGCACACCGTCGATCGCGTCGCGAATCGCACGGGGATCGAGCGGATCGACCAGCTCCGCCGCGTCGCCCGCGATCTCCGGCATCGACGAGACCGAGGAGCAGATCACCGGCACTCCGCAGCGCATGCCCTCGAGGACCGGCAGCCCGAAGCCCTCGTAGCGCGACGGGAAGACCAGGATCTCGGCCAGGTTGTAGAGCCGTACCTGATCGTCGTCGGGTACGAAACCCGTGAGCACCAGTTCCTCGGCGAGGCCAGCCTGCTCGGCCATGGCCCGCACGCGGCGGCGCTCGTCGTCGCTCAAGCGGCACACCACGACCAGCTTGTGGGTGCGGCGTGCCGCGGCCGCCGCGAACGCCTCGAAGAGGCGCTCGAAGTTCTTCCGGAAGTCGTAGCCTCCGGTGTAGAGCACGAACCGGTCGCCGGTGCCCCAGCGGCGTCTGAGCGAGCCGTCGGGATCGGGGTCGGGGATCGGCTGGAACCGGTCGTCGGCCGCGGCCCATACCACGTGCACCTTGTCGGGCGGGATTCCGAGGGTGCGCACCAGGTCGCGCTTGGTGCACTCGCTGATCGCCAGCAAGCGCTCGGCGCCGGCCAGGCCATCCAGGATCCGCTGGTACTCGTGACGGAATCTCGGCGAGGCACCGCTTAGGTATTCACCCGGAAAGAGCTGGGGAATCAGATCGTAGACCGTGGCGACGACCCGCAGATGCGGCACCGCGAGCGGCACCCACACCTCCCACTCGAACGGCGACGTCGAGTGGTAGATGGTGGCGCCCACCGCGAGCCCCTGGGCCGCGACGCCGGCCTCGATGGCTCGCCGATGGTGCTCGCCGCGCTCCTCGACGTCGCGTAGCCGGTCACCCTCCTGCAACCGCGCGCCGTGGCCGGGGCCGAGCGAGCCGACCAGCTCGTCGAGCGTGTCGGAGCTCGGCAGCCAGCCGTTCGCGAGCGCCACGAGCTCCACCTCGCGCCTCGCGGCGAGGCCCCGGAGGTGATTCCGGGTGTAAAAGCCGATACCGCGCGAGCGCGACGAGGCCGTCTGCAGCGCCTGGACGTCGAAGAGCACGCGCATGGAAGGGAGGAGGGACCGACGCCCGCCGCTCGCCTCCGGGCTGCACCCGGCCGCGGTCAGGACCCCGATCGGCCGGATTGGGTCTCGAGATCCTCGACGCGCCGTTCGAGGGCCAGGCGCTCCCGGTCGAGGCGTTCGAACAGCAAGTCCATGCGGTCGACCAGCGACTTCTCGGCACGCTCGGCGCGCACCACCAGGGCGCGCCGCTCCTCGGCCACCAGCCGGATGCGGTCCGCGAGGGCGCGATCGTTGGCCGCCAGCCGCTGGGTCGCGTCGTCCACGTTCTTCGCGAACGTGTTGAGGAAGTTGGTGAGATTCGAGAAGAAGAGCGTGATGGCCTGGAAGACCGGCAGGAAGAGCCCCATCACGAGCTTCCGGAGCAGCTTCTTCCACGCGACGATCAGCGCGCCGACACCGGGCCGGTGCGAGTGGATCGGGAACAGCGGGTCGAGCTGCCAGCGCTCGTTCAGGTACCGCAGGTGCGGCGAGAAGATCGCCGGCTGCGGCAAGGAGCCGAGCTCTCCCGGGTCGGAGGTATCGCTCAGCCCCGCGCCGGGCGGCTCCCACGAGGGCCGCTCGGCCTCGGGATGACGGCGCCGGATCTCCTCGCGAATCCCGCGAAGGATCCTCTCGACGTCGACCCGATCCCCCGCGCCTTCGGGATCGTCGGTACCGGGCATCGGCTCAGTTGGACGAGGTGACGGTCTCAGGCTCCTGGCTCGAGCCGGGAGACGTCGATGGTGACCGCGAACGAAATCGGTTCGCCGGCATCTCCCGCGCGCACCACCAGCGGGATCCGTACCGCGGTCTTGGAGATGCGCTCGGGACCTCCCCAGGACACGAGCTCGGGATGGCCATCGGCGTGGACCCTCGCGGCGCTCGCGGCGGCCGGCGCCGGCTTCTCGGCCCAGCGGCTCGCGGCCGGTGGCGCCGGTGGCTCGGGCGGGGTCTCGTCGTCGACGTACACGACGTCTTCGCTCGCTTCGAAGTCCGATTCGTCGAGCACCTCGACGTCGTCCGCTTCCATCGCTCGCGCCGCCACCGGTGCGGGATGCGGCTCGGGCTCGGTCATGAGGGGCTCGTGCGCCGCCGCCAAGGGCACGGGATCGTCGAGCGAATCGTCCAGGGTCGCGGGTGAGGGACGCGCCACCGGCGCCAGGGGCTCGGCGGCGGGAGTCTCGAGGCGCGGCTTGGGCTGCGGCTTCGGTCCCGCTGGCTTGGCCGGTTTCTTGGGACCTTCGTGGGTATCGCGAAGATCCTTGAGCACCAGCTTGCACACGGCGGTCAGCGTCTCGAGCACGCCGCGTTCCGAGATCGCGGCGGCCTCGTAATAGGACCAGCCCGATGGGTTGAGCGTCGCCTCGAGCTCCTTCAGGCTCAGCAGATTCGGCAAATCGCGCTTGTTGTACTGAAGCACGACCGGCAGCTCGGCCATCTTGCGGCCCTGCTCCTCGAGGTTGGCGTCGAGGTTCTTGAGCGACTGGATGTTCGACTCCATCATGTCGCGCTGGCTGTCGGCGACGAATACCACTCCGTCGACACCCTTGAGCACCACCTTGCGGGTGGCGTTGTAGAACACCTGCCCGGGCACGGTGTAGATGTGGAACCGGGTCTTGAACCCGCGGATCTCACCGAGCTCGAGAGGCAGGAAATCGAAGAACAGGGTGCGGTCGGTCTGGGTGTCGAGCGAGATCAGCTTGCCGCGCTGATCGGGCCGCATCCGCCGGTGGATGACCTCCAGGTTGGTGGTCTTCCCGGAGAGGCCCGGACCGTAATAAACGATCTTCGCGCTGAGCTCTTTCTTGGCGTAGTTGAAGAAGGCCATGACCCGTCCCTCGGCCCGTCGTGCGCCGGTCTAGTTTTTCCCGCCGCCCCCGCCGCCATCGGTCATCTTGCCGGTGTCCTGCTTGCGCTGGACCAGCCGCTTGGCCTGGATGGCGAGGGCGCTCGGCACGTTCTTCGAGCGTGAGATGTCGCGTACGTCCTTGTAGTTGAGGGTGTTCAGGAACCGCATCGCCTTGTCGAGCGGAGTCTTGGGATTCACGGCCAGCGCACGCTTCACCTTGTAGGCGCGCGTCCATTCTCGGTTGCGGGAGATTTCGGAGATCAACTCCCGGCTCGACGACGGGCTGGTCGTGACCTGGGAGACCTCGTCCTCGGTGATGCGCGCGTTCTGCAGCACGTAGAGGGGGATCAAGCGGTTCGAGTCGCGTAGCAACAGGTTCCGCGCCTCGCGGTTGCCCCGGATCGCGAGCACGATCTTCTCCGCCACCGACATCTTCATGACCGACACGAACAGCGACGTCCGCTCCTCTTCGGAGAGATCCTCGCCGCGGTCCTCGCCCATGAGCTCCGCGGCGAAGTTGAACTCGCGGCCCTCGAGGAAGCTCCGGAAGAGATCGGCGTTGAAGACGGCACCGGATCCCGCCGGCTCGTCGCCACCGGTGCCCATCGGCCGCCGCACGCGCCGTGGCGTGCCCGAGACGGGGTCGACTTCCTCGACCTCCTCCATCTCGAGATCGTCCTCGGGCCGAGTCGAATCCGCGCCCTCTGCGGCCTCGTCGTCCTCGACCGAGATCTTCACCTCGAGCCCGAGGATCTGCAGGATCCGGTCGACGGTGCCTTTGCGGACCTTCTGGTTCTCGAACAACGCCTCGATGATCTGCGGCGAGTTGAGAAGGTTCATGTTGCGGCGTCGGACCGTGTCGATCACCGCGTCGGTGCCGTTCAGCACCAGGTAGTGAAACGCGTCATCGCTGAGCTGACCGTTCAGGATGAGCCGGCCCAGGAACGGCGTGTGGGTCCCGAACTCGCGCGCCAGGAAATCGAGGATCGGCTGCTCGAGCTGACCCGAACGGTAGGCGTCGTCGACCACGTTGGGCGGCAGTCCGCGCAACCGATCGATCGCGTCGCTCGCCTCCGAGCCCTGCCCCTGACACGCCAGGTAGAAGAGGCCCTTCACCTGCCACTCGGGCGGCTGCGAGGAAAACGCGTCGAGGAACGCGCGACGGACCGGCGGCTTGACCTTGGGGCCGACCAGCCGGGCGAGATCCTCGTCGACCTCGATCGGGACCGTTTGAACCGCGGTGCTCACTCCTCTTCCTCTTCCGGCCGATGGGCCGCCGCCACGATCTTTTCCGCGATGTGCGCGGGCACTTCCTCGTAATGCGAGAGCTCGAGCGTGAAATCGCCGCGGTCGGCGGTCAGGCTCTTCAGGTCCGCGGCGTAGCGCAGCACTTCCGCGTAAGGCGCCGTCGCCTTGATCGTCTGCATGCCGCCGCCCGAGTCCATGCCCACGACGCGCCCTCGACGGCGGATGATGTCGCCGTTGACGTCGCCCATGCAATCGTCGGGGATGGTGATCTCGAGATGCACGATCGGCTCGAGCAGCACCGGAGAGCACTGGAGGAAGCCCTTCTTGAAGCCCTTCGACGCGGCGATCTGGAACGCCATGTCCGACGAATCGACGTCGTGGTACGAGCCGTCGAAGAGCTTCACGCGGACGTCGACCACCGGGAATCCCGCGAGCACACCGCGCGCCATTGCCTGCTGCACGCCCTTCTCGACCGACGGGATGTACTGGCGCGGCACCACTCCACCCACGACCTTGTCGACGAACTCGAAGCCGGTGCCGCGAGGCAGCGGCTCGATCTCGAGCCACGCGTCACCGTACTGTCCGCGTCCGCCGGTCTGGCGCTTGTGCTTCCCTTGCACCTGGGTGCGACCGCGGATGGTCTCGCGATACGGCACCTTGGGCTCCTTGAGCTCGACCGAGACGCCGTACTTGCGGCGGATCCTCTCGACCGCCACCTCGACGTGCGCCTGGCCCAATCCCGAGATGAGCGTCTCGGAGGTCTGCGCGTCGCGGCCCACGCGGATGAATGGGTCCTCTTCGCGCACCCGGTGCAACGCGGTGGCGAGCTTGTCCTCGTCCCCGCGCGACACGGCCTGCACCGCGAAGGTGATGGCCGCCGGATACTCCTTGAGCGGCGGAAACCGCACGGGGTGCTTCTCGTCGCACAGCGTGTCGCCGGTGAGGGTCTCCTTGAGCTTCGCGACGGCGACGACCTCTCCGGGACCGGCCTCCTGCACGGGAAGCTGCTTCTTCCCCTCGAGCGCGAACAGGTGCCCGAGGCGCTCACGCGCCTCCCGGGTCGAGTTCCACACCGTCGAATCGGGGGTCACCTTTCCGGAGCGGACCTGCAGCACGCTGAGCTTGCCGGCGAACGGGTCGGCGATGGTCTTGATCACGCGGGCCGAGAAGGGCGCCGTGGGATCGGGAGCGCGGGTGATCTCGCCGCCACCCTTGGGATCGGTACCGGTGACCGGCGGTCGCTCGGTGGGAGGCGGCACGACGCGATTCACCAGGTCGAGCAGCACCTCGATCCCGACGCCTCGCAGGCCCGAGCCGGACACCGCCGGCACCAGCGCGCCGGAGCGAACCGCGCCAGCGAACGCCTCGTCGATCGTCTCGTCCGAGAGCTTCTCGTCCTCGAGATAGCGCTCGAGCAGCGCATCGTCGGTCTCGGCGACGGCCTCCATCAGCACCTTCGCGGCAGCATCGGCCGGCTCGCGAACCGCGTCCGGCAGGGGAACCTCCTTGGGCTCAGCGCCGTCGGCCAGGGCACCCGAATAGGCCTTGCGATGCAGCAGATCGACGACTCCCGTGATCCCGCCCGCCCCCGGAACCGGAATCGACACGGGAACCAGCTTCTTGCCGAAGCGCTCCCCCGCCTCACCGAGCAGCGCGTCCAGATCCGCGCGCTCCCGGTCGAGCTTCGACACGAAGACCACCACCGGCATCCCGAGATCGCGGGCGCGGGCCGCCAGGCGCTCGCTCTGGATGCGGATACCGCCCTGCCCGTCCAGCACCAGCACCGCGGCGTCGGCCGCCTCCAGACAGGTATTGGTATCGGCGAGGAACACGCTCGTCCCGGGCGTGTCGATCAGGGTGACCTCCAGCCCCTTCCACTTGTAACGCCCGAAGGCGGTGGAGAGGCTGGCGTGCCGCTTGATCTCTTCGGGCTCGAAGTCCAGCGTCGCGGTGCCGTCGTCGACTTTCCCGAGACGGTCGATGGCCTTGGCCCGGAACAGAAGCGCTTCTGCGAGGGTGGTCTTCCCCGTCCCGACCTGGCCGATCAGGGCGACGCTCCGAACCTTGGATGCTTCCAAACAGGAGCCCCCTTAACGAACCGAGCCAGACCGCGCAACCGGCCCCTTGCAAGGGCGCGGACAGGCCCGCAGGAAGCTACCGTAAGCCACCGGCCGAAAGCAACAAATTGCTTGCGGAATCGCTACTTGTTGCGATCGTGGAGGATGCGGAGGCCGGTCAGGGTGAGGAGCTCGTCCACCTCTTCGATGGTCTCGGTCTCCTGGGCCACCAGCGGGGCGATCCCGCCGGTGGCCAGGACCGCGGGCTTCTCCCCCCCCATCTCGGTGATGATGCGGCGCACCAGGGCGTCGACCAGGCCGGCATAGCCGAAGATCAGCCCCGCCTGCATGGAGTGGACCGTGGTCTTGCCGATCGCCGTCTTGGGCCGCACCAACTCCACACGCGGCAGCTTCGAGGCGTGCTGGAAGAGCGCCTCCGTGGAGATCCCGAGGCCGGGCGCGATGGCGCCCCCCAGGTACTCGCCGCGCGCCGAGACCACGTCGAAGGTGGTGGCGGTCCCGAAGTCGACCACGATGCAGGCTCGCTTGAGCTTCTCGAACGCGGCGACCGCGTTGACGATCCGATCGGCACCCACCTCGCGAGGGCTGTCGTAGAGGATGGCCATGCCGGTGCGGATGCCCGGACCGACGAACTGCGGCTCGAGCCGGAAGAACTTGCGCGCCACCTCGGTGACGGTCGGGATCATGGGCGGAACCACGCACGACACCATGCACGCGGTCACCTCCCCTTGCGGCACGTGCTCGCGGGCGTAGAGCTCGTGGATCAGGATCCCGTACTCGTCGCTGGTGCGGCTCTTGTCGGTGGTGAGGCGCCAGCTCTGCACCAGCCGCTCGCCGTCGAAGAGCCCGAGCACGATGTTGGTGTTCCCGACGTCGACCACCATCAGCATGAGCGATCCCCCTCGCCACTCATCGTCACGATCTCGCCGGAGTGAAGGGCCACGATCTCACCACCCGCGAGCTCCACGATGAGCGCCCCGTCGAGCCGGATGCCGCGGGCGATGCCGGTGACTCGCTGGTTTCCCACCTCGACCTCGATGGTGCGCCCGCGCGACGCGCTGCGCGATTCGATGTCGGCGAGGAACGGCTCGAGCCCCGCCCCGACGAACCGATCATACGCAGGCTCGAGCTCGCTCAGGAAGGCGGCCAGGACCTGCGCCCGATCGAATTTCCGGCCGCCCGACTCGAGGCAGAGGCTCGTCGCCAACCCACGAAGCGGCTCGGGAAAATCCTGCGTGTCGGCGTTCACGTTGACACCCACGCCCACCACCACGTGATGGACCGCGTCGAGCTCGGCGCTGAGCTCGGTCAAGATGCCGGCCAGCTTGCGGCCACCGCAGTGAAGGTCGTTGGGCCATTTGAGGCGGGGGGAGACACCCGCCAGCCCCTCCACGGCTCGCGCCAGCGCCAGCCCCACCACCAGTGTCAGCGGACCGACCCGGTGAGTCGGCAGCGCGGGACGCAAGAGCAGCGAGAAGTAGAGATTGAGCCCCGGTGGCGAGTGCCACACGCGCCCGCGGCGGCCGCGACCCGCCTCCTGGGTCTCGGCAACGACCACCGTACCCTCGGGCTCCCCGGCACGCGCGAGCAAGCTCGCGTCGCTCATCGTGGACTCGGTGTGATCGAGGCACACGAGCCGCCGCCCGAGCCTCTTCGCCATGAGCCACGGTTCCACGAGCTCCGCGCGCACTCGATCGGGCACGCGCACCAGCCGGTAGCCCTGCCCGCTCACCGCCTCGACGACGAAACCGTCCCCGCGGAGCCCCGAGATCGCTTTCCAGATCGCGGCGCGCGACACGCCCAGGCGCTGCGCCAGCGCCTCGCCCGAGATCGACCCGTCGCCCGCTTCGCGCAACGCCGCCACTACCCTCGCGGCCGTGCTCGATTCGGGATGCGCGGGACTCATCGAGACTCGATCAACACCATGTGCACGTCGGCCCAGCGCGCCGAGTGTGTCAGCGCTCCGACACTGATCCGGTCGACACCGGTGGCCGCCACCGCGGCCACGCGTTCGAGCCGCATGCCGCCCGACGCCTCGAGCCGGCAACGTCCAGCGTTGCGCCGCACGGCTTCGGTCAAGAGCGGCAGGTCGAAGTTGTCGAGCAGGATCCATGCGGGGAGCGGCTCGAACGCCAGCGCTCGATCGAGCTCGGCGAGATCTCGCACCTCGATCTCGACCGGCCCGGTGTGGCCCGACGTCTGGACGCGGCGCAACGCCTCGTGAATCCCGCCGACCGCGTCGACGTGGTTGTTCTTGATGAGGACCGCGTCGAAGAGGCCGATGCGATGGTTCTCGCCGCCCCCCACCGAGACCGCGTATTTCGCGAGCATGCGCAGTCCCGGCAGGGTCTTCCGGGTGTCGGCGACTCGTGCGCGCGTGCCCGCGACGGCCTCCACGTACTCTCGGGTGCGAGTCGCGATTCCGGACAGGTGCCCGAGCACGTTGAGCGACGTGCGCTCGGCGGCGAGCAACGTGCCGAGCGAGCCCTCGATCCTCGCGAGCTCGGTGCCGGGCGCGACGGCGTCGCCGTCCGGAACCAGGAGCTCCAGGTGAACCGCGGGATCGAGAAGCGTGAAGACCCGGGCCGCGGCGTCGAGACCGGCGACCACCATGCGCTCTTGCGCCTCGATCTTGGCCGCGCGGGGGAGCGCGTCTAGCCCCAAGCTCGAGGTGGTCACGTCACCGTCGCCGAGGTCCTCCGCCAGCGCTCGACGCAAGAGCTCGTCGACCTGCCGCGGCTCGACGGCCACGCTCATCAGAGCCCCGCTTGATCGAGAATCGTGAGCGTCGCTTCGACTCGCGAGATCCGGTCGCTGGCGCTCGCGACGCCGGCCTTCTCCTTCTCGAGCACGTCGGCGGGCGCCCGAGCCATGAACCCCTCGTTGGCGAGCTTCTTCGAGTGGTGATCGAGATCGCCGCGCGCGGTCGCCAGGTCCTTCGACAAGCGAGCACGCACCGAAGCGACGTCGGTCTCCGCGGGGACCGAGACGTGCACCGACCACGCTCCGATCACCAGCGACACCGCGCCCGCGGGGCGCGCCGCTTCGGCGGCGACCGAGAGTCGTCCGGTGGGCACCGAGCGCTCGATGACCGAACGATCGCGCGTCAGGCGAGCCACCATGGCGGCGTCGTGCGTGGCCAGCACGAGGTCGCTCTTGTCCCGCCACGCGAGGCCTAGCGTCTGACGCAGCTCGCGGATCCGCACCACCACGTCCATCAGCTGGCGCATGGTGCTCTCGGCGCTCTCGTCGCGCCGGCCGGCCTCGGCACGCGGGAACCGGCCGTGAGCCAGGAAACCTTCGGCTCCCGGCATCGCGGACCACAGCTCTTCGGTGATGAACGGCATGAAGGGGTGAGCCAAGGCGAGCACGTCGCTCAGCACATGGCGCAGCACGCCGCGGACCACCCCGCGACGCACGGGATCGACGCCCTCGCCCAGATCGGGCTTCGCGAGCTCGATGTACCAGTCGCAGAATTCCGACCACACGAACGAGTACACGCGATTCGCCGCGTCGTTGAACCGGAATGCATCGAGCGCCCCACGCACCGTCTCGACCGTGTCCTGCAGCCGAGACAGGATCCAGCGCTCCGCGAGATCTAGGTCGCGCGAGCCGGGCTCGGGAAGCGCCGCCGATTCGTCGACGTGCAGGTAGCAGAACCGCGCCGCGTTCCAGAGCTTGTTCATGAAGTGCCGGTAGCCCTCGATGCGCTCCTCGGCGAGCTTCACGTCGCGGCCCTGCGCCGCCAGCGCCACCAGCGTGAAGCGCAGCGCGTCGGTGCCGAAGCGGCTCATCACCTCGAGCGGATCGACCACGTTGCCGCGCGACTTGCTCATCTTCTGCCCCTCGGCGTCGCGTACCAGGGCGTGGATGTAGACCTCGCGAAACGGCACCTCGCGCATGACGTGGAGGCCCATCATCATCATGCGAGCCACCCAGAAGAACAGGATGTCGAAGCCCGTGATCAGGACGCTCGTCGGGTAATAACGCGCGAGCTCGGCGGTCTCGGCCGGCCAGCCGAGTGTCGAGAAGGGCCACAACGCGGAGCTGAACCAGGTGTCGAGCACGTCGGTCTCGCGGGTGAGCGCCGTCCCGCCGCATCGGCCGCACGAGGTGGGATCCTGGCGGGAGACGATGATCGCCCCGCACTCGGGGCTGTCGCAGTACCACGCGGGGATCTGATGACCCCACCAGATCTGCCGCGACACGCACCAGTCGCGGATGTTCTCCATCCACTCGTAGTAGGTCCGCTCCCACTGCGCGGGCACGATGCGGGTGCGTCCGTCGCGCACCGCCGCGAGAGCCACCTGGGCGAGCGGCTTGGTGCGCACGAACCACTGCTTCGAGACCATCGGCTCCACCACGGTCTTGCAGCGGTAGCAGACGCCGACGCCGAGCTTGTAGTCCTCGATCTTGTCGAGGGCGCCGTCGCGCTCCAGGTCCTCGACGATTCGCCGCCGCGCCTCGAAGCGATCGAGCCCCGCGTAGGCGCCAGCGCCGGAGCTCATGGCGCCATCGAGGCCGATCACCTGGATGCGCTCGAGCCCGTGCCGAGCGCCGAGATCGAAGTCGTCGAAGTCATGAGCCGGAGTCACCTTGACCGCGCCGGTTCCGAACTCGGCGCTCACCGCCGCATCGGCGACGATCGGAATGCGCCGGCCGACCAGCGGCAGCACCAGCGTGGTCCCGACGCGTCCCGCGTAGCGCTCGTCCTCCGGGTGCACGGCCACGGCGGTGTCGCCCAGCATGGTCTCGGGACGGGTAGTCGCCACCACCACATGCCCGGTGCCCTCGGCGAACGGGTAGCGCAAGTGCCACAGATGCCCCGGACGTTCCTCGCGCTCCACCTCGAGATCGGAGAGCGCCGTGCGGCAACGCGGACACCAGTTGATGATGTAGTCGCCGCGATAGATGAGGCCTTCCTCGTAAAGTCGCACGAACACTTCGCGCACGGCCTGCGAGAGGCCCTCGTCCATGGTGAATCGCTCGCGGGAGAAGTCGCACGAGGCACCGAGCCGGCGCAGCTGGCGGAGAATCGTCCCGCCCGATTCGTCCTTCCACTTCCACACCCGCTCGACGAACCGCTCGCGCCCCAGCGCCGCGCGGCTCGAGCCCTCGGCCGCGAGCTGCCGCTCGACCACGTTCTGGGTCGCGATCCCGGCGTGGTCGGTCCCCGGCACCCACAGCACGTTCTTGCCGTCCATGCGCTGGTAGCGGGCCAGCACGTCCTGGAGGGTGTTGTTGAGGGCGTGACCGATGTGCAGCGAACCGGTCACGTTGGGCGGCGGGATCACCATGCTGAAGGGCTCGCCGGGCCGCGCCGGATCGGCCCGGAACGCCTGCGCCTCTTCCCACGCCGCGCGCCAGCGGTCCTCCACCGCGTGCGGCTCGTACGCCTTGTCCAGGATCTTGCGGTTCATGGTGCGCCCTGAGAAGTGACCACGCCTCGCGCGAGGCGCGCCGCGGGAAACGCCGAAAGGTAATCGCCGCACCGCGAACCGTCACCCGCCGTCCGGCCACGCGGCGAGCGCAACGTTCGTGGGGGTCGAAACCCAACAGATAGCGCTAGCGAAGCGACTTGCGAATGCGCGCGATCTCTTCCTCGACCCGCTTGCTCGCCACTTCCAGCGCCACGCGCCGCGCGATCCGATCGACCAACTGGTGCGCGACTTTCTTCACCGCGTCCGCCATGTCGGGGCGGATCTTCTGCAACACGCGAAGCAACTCTTCCTCGGTCGAGTGGACGGCGCCTCGGAGCATCGCCTCGATCGACTCCTCCGAGCCGGGCGCACCCGCCGACTTGGGCCGAACGGTGGCCGCCGAATAGGGATTCGTGCCGCTCGCCACCGAGCCGGTGTCGCGCACCGGCACACCGCCCACGGGCGTCGCGCGCGCGCTCGCGGTCGGCCGCGGACCGGTCTTCCCTCCGCCGAGCTTGCCACGAAGGTCGGCGAGCTCGTCGCGGCTCATCATCATGGTCTGGTAGTTCGAGACCTCGTCTCCTTCGGGCTTCTTCGACTTGAGCTGACTGTTGAGCTCCTCGCGCGACATCATCATCGTGTGGTCCGACTTCGCCTCTGGCTTCGCCTCCGGCTTCCCGCCGCGGCCGGGCATACCCATGCCGCTGCGGAGCGCCGCGAGATCGTCGCGGCTCACCACCACCGTGCGGTCTCCGGTGCCGAAGCCGATCTCGTCGGCCAGCTCCTGGGCGCGCTCCCGCAGCCCTTCGGGCCGCTTGGCGGCCACCGAGTCGCCGCGGTCGAGCTCGCCGGCCAGGTCGAAGAACGAACCGCCTCCGCCCGCGCCTTCGTCGACGATCTCCGCGGAATCCGGATCGTCGGCGGATGCGCGCGCTCCGCGCGCCGACTGCGCGTCGTCATCGCCGAGACCCAGTGAGCCGGGAAGCGTCCCGGTGCCGGGATCGCGCATCAGCCGGTACACCTGATCGACGAGATCCTTGGAACGGAACGGCTTGCCGAGGATGCCGTCGATGCCGCCGCCGCGAACCGCCTCCTGCAGCGCCTCGACGTCCTCTCCCAGCAACAGATTCGGCACCGCGGCGGTGGCGGGATCGGACCGGACCTTGCGGAGCAAATCGCTACCCGAGGACTGGCCGAGCTGGACGGCGGCGAGGACCATCGAGAACTCGTCCTGCGCCAGCCGCTCGAGCGCCTCCGCGGCGGTCGCGACCGTCACGACGTCCAGAAATTCGGCATGCAGCGTGAGCTCGAGCGTGCGCTGGCTCGATTCGCTCGGCTCCACCACCAGGATTCGTCCCGCCACGGCGCCTCCCCGTCCGGCTTGCTCGCGGGTAGCGTTAGCATAGGCCCCGGTACCCGTCAATTTGTCCTCGATTTATGGGCACTTACGGAGAGTGGTCGAGCGCCACACCGATCCCTTGCGCGGGCGGATCGAGCTGATGGGTCGAGAAGAAGAGCCGCCTTGCGCCGGTGTCTCCGATGACCCAGGGTTCGCGCTCGTCGGCTCCGATGGTGAGGCCGAGCGGCGGCACCTCCGCGAGCACCGGGTCGTAGGGCGATTCGGTCCAGAGAGCGCCGTCGTAAGAGCCCGCTTCGCCGATCGAGTAGTCGTTTCCGGCCATCCCTTCGAACCACAGGTGAAACACCGTCCGCCCGAGAGAGGTGGTTTCGATCCGGAGCGCCGGGGCCGCGACGCGCGCTTCGTTCCACGAGCCCGAGCGACCACGCTCGAGCGCCGCGCCGGTCGGACCGTTCGATGGGCTCCCATCGACCCGGGACCACTCGATCCCGTCGCTCGACGACGCGACACCCACCGCCGACCCGTCGCCCGCCTCGTACGCCATCCACAGCCGGCCGTCGGGTGCCTGCGCGACCGCGGGCGCGCGCACGCCGCCTAGCTCCCACGACTCGGCAGGATCCAGCACGGGTGTCGAAGGCTGCCGCGACCAGTGAACGCCGTCGCTCGACACCGCGCGGCCGATGCCCGCGCCGTCACCTCCCGCGTACCAGAGCTCGAAGGCACCGTTGCGGCGCAGGACACTCGGGCCGCCCACCCGGCCCTCTTCCCACGATTCCGACGCCTCGAGCACGGTGGCGACGCGCTGCCAGTCGAAGCTTCCCGCGGCGGCCTCGGTGCGGCCGATCGTGCCGCTCGAGGCGGTGGCGTAGTAGAGCGCGATGCTGCCGTCGTCGAGCTCGATCGCGCACGGATCGTGGAGCTCGTCGCCGACCCGCGCGGCGAGACTCACCGCCTGGATGCCAAGCGCATTCGACACGTCGGGCCGCTGATCGACCTTTGTCCAGCGCAGCGTCCCGGCGAAGTCGAACCCTTCGTTCGCCTCCGGAAACGAGTTGGTGCCGCACCCGGCGAGCGCCAGAGCGGCGATCGAGATCGCTCGCCGGTGTCGCGTGCTGCGCCTGCGTGTGGACACCGGGGGCCCGCTCAAAAGTGGATCGTGAGCATGCCGCCCACCAGCCAGCGGTCTCCGCCGAACTCGAGGTCGCCGATCGGATCCGTGGGATCGAGCTTCTGCGCGGTCCGGCGGTCGAAGTGGAAGTACTGCGCGTGCCCGTCGAGATCCGCGTCGTGGGTGAGGATTCCCCACGGATCGCGGAACGCGAAGCCGAGGCCCAGCGACGCGATGTGCTTGTCGGAGTCGAGGAGGTTCTGGACGCCGATCGGGCGCGGTGTGGGAGTGGGCTCGTAGCCGTAGCCCGCGCGCACCGCCGCCAGCCCGAACGGACGCCCGGGCGGACGCCATTCGACGCCGACCCGCGGCGTCAGGATGTCGTGGAAATGCGGATCCATGGGCAACTGAATCGTGGGGAGCGGCAAGAGTCCCGAGAGCGGCCCCGTGACCTCCACCTTGCCACGGACTCCCGGATCGCCGGCCGCGGCCCAGTTCCACCACACCAGGTCGACGCTCACGGTCCAGTCGCTCGCCGGGTCCCACGCCACGCCGCTCGCCACCTGCTGGGGCGTGTAGAAGTAGGGCTGCTCGACCAGCAGCAAGAGGTTCGCGGCTGGCGACGAATCCGGCACCAAGAGCAAGTCCACGCTCGCCGGAATGCGTAGCGGGAACGAGGTCTCGCCTCGGTAGGCGAGGCCCACGCGCCAGCCCATAGCCGGCTCCCATCGCACACCGAGCAGCGGGAAATACTGGGCACTCACCTGAACCGAGGCCGAGCCGGTCGCGCTCTGCGGGAAGGTCGTGGCCTCGAGCGACACGTCGCCGTTCAGCTCCGCACCCAGCGAGAAGCCAGCGCCCACGTCGAGTCCAGGGAGCACCTGAATGCCCCCGGTGAACAGGATCTCGGCGCGCTCGGTGCGGTTGGTGAGCAGCACGAAGTTGGGCTGCAGCGGGCGAAGCGAGCTCGCGCGGATCACTCCCTCGTTGGGCAGCTCGAACCCGAACGAGAAGCCCACCGGCCGCCCTCCCATCTCGCCGGCGGCCGAGACCCCCGCGACCATCGCGCCGAGCTTGGTCTCGCGAAGCTCGAGAGCCTGGCCGTTGAGGCTCAGGTCGGAGAACGACTGCAGGTAGCCGAAGCCGACGCGCACGCCGGGCGAGCTCACCACGCCAGCGGGGTTGTAGTAGCTCGCCTCGTAGCCGTCCGCGAGCGCGGTGTAAGCGTTCCCGAGCGCCGCGGCCCGGGACCCGTAGCCGAAGAGATCGAACGGATGTGCCGCCGCGGCGCGGGCGGTCGCGAGCCCGGCGACCACGAGGCACGCGATCGTGCGGGCGCGATTCAAAACGTCACCCGGAGCGAGAGGCCGAGGACCCCGAGCCATCCGCCGCCCGTTACCCGCATCGGCTCGGCGGTCGGCGACAGCGAGGCCGGAAGCATGCGGCTCTCGCTCGCGAGGACGTGCACCTGCGCCCACGTCTCGATCTCGAGCCTGGGATCCGAGGGCTCGAGCCAAGGCTCGCCGACCACCCAGTCGAGCCCGAGACACATCACGTGGCGGGCGTCGAAGAAGAGCAGCGGATCGTCGTGGGAGCGGCCTGGCGAAGGCTCGAACGCATAGCCCGCTCGCGCCACGAGCGGCCATCCCTCGCTGGTCTTCGAGAGGTCCCACTCGAGCCCCAGCCGTGGCGAAACGATGTCGCCGAGCTTCGGGTCCGGCGCGGGAGACACGATCGCGGCGAGCGCCGGGTCGGGCAGCAACCCGTCGAGACCGGCGATCAGCACCCGGATACGCGGGGACGGCAGCCCCGACCATTGCTCCCACGCCACGTCCGCCATGAAGCGCCATGCGTCGCCGCCGTGCCACGCGAGGCCCGCCACCAGCTCCCGCGGCACGTAGAACGACGTGCCGCTGAACGAGAGCGTCGCGGGAAATCCCAGATCGAACGTGGATGGCAAGGCGAAGTCTTCCTTGAAGTGATCGCGGAATGCGACGCCCGCCGACCAGGGCTCGAGCGTGTCGCTCAGCGCTCCGCCGTCGATCTCGATCCCCGCGCGCGCCACGTAATCGCCGAGCAGCTTGAGGTCGGTGTTGAGCTCGAAAGTGCCGGTCCGGCCCAGGCCGCCGGAGGCGGTGTTGGGCGAGTCGAGCAAGTGCGTTTCCATTCCGGCGCCAAGGCGCAGCCACGGCGCCAGCCGGATTCCCAGCCCGGGAGTGACCACGGCACGCTCGGTGGCGTTCTCGTAGGGAAGAAAGAACGCTTGCTCGAGGCCCGGCAGCACGATCCGCAGCACCCGCGCCTCGTCGGTGGGAATGTGCACCACGAACCCGAAGAAGAGCCGGTTCTCGAGCGGCCCCCCGAACGGGATGCGGCCCGCGACGCCCACCGAGACGCCGACGTTGGGATCCTTCGCCTCGCCGGTCTGGCCCGCGCTCAGATCCTGAGTGAAGAGCGTCGCCGAGGTCGCGAGCGAGAAGTGGTCGGCACGGGCGAGCGCCGCGGGGTTGTAGAAGGTCGACTCCGGACCGTCGCTCGCGGCGGTGAGCGCCCCCGCGAGCGCCGGTCCGCGGCCGCCCGAGCCGTACACGTCCTCGACGCTGGCGCGCGCGACGCGAGCCACGCACAGGCTCCACACGCACGCGAGCGCCGCCGAGAGGAAGCGAGCGGCTACCGCGTGCCGCCGCACACCGCGCGCCAGCGGCGCTCCGGTCACGGGGCGGTCGCCCGCGCGCCGGCGACCGGCGCTGCCTCGAACGCCATTGGCGGCGAAGGTGGCAACCGGCGGTGCGCCAAGGTCCAGGCGTAGGCGATCACGCACAACCAGAAGAGCGCGCCGAGATTCATGGCGAGCGCCGCCGGGCCGAAGCTCCCCGCCGCGGGTTCGCGACCGATCGCGCGCAACACGCCGATGGTGCCGAGCGCCGCGGCGACGGCGACGGCGGCCGCGACCGCCACGCGCCCGTACCAATCCATCGCCGGGCTCGCGGGGTCGGTCCAATGATCTGTCACGACCCAGCGGCGCGCGAGTGGCTGGTACCACGGCACGGAGGAGGTTCGAAACGCGCTGCTCGTGAACGCGAGCGCGAACGCGATCACGGCGACGCTTCCCGCCACCGCGCGCCGCGCCACGGGAGACATCGCCGCGGCGCTCACAGGCCACGCTCCGAGACCACGACCAGCCCCGCCAGGAACACGATCCAAACCAGCGCCGCGAGACTCAGCCCCATCACCGTGTAGACCGGCATCCAGGGCTCGCCGCGGCGCGGCGCGATCGTGCGGCTCAGCAGCGCGAACGCCACCACCAGCGGCAACCCCATCGCCGCGAGGTTTTCCTTGATGTCGAAGAGATTCGAGGCCCACACCGCGTGACGATCGAACACCGCGGCGCGCACGTAAATCCGGTACGCCGGATAGATCACCGAGCCCAAGAGAAACGTCGCCAGGTACGCGGCCAGCTGGATGCGCACGTAAAGCTTCTCGAGCTTCACACGCCCGAAGCGTCCGCGCAGATATCCGACCAGCAGCACCGCATTGTGGGTGGTGGAGCCGAGCAGCGCGATCCCGGCCAAGGCATGGACGATGAGCAGCGCGGGCGCCGCGCCCTCGAGCCACACCTGCCCGCCGCGTGGAACGGGCCCGTACGGGAACCCAGCGGACGGCATGGCGTTCGGGTTCACGACGGATCGAGGGCCTCGAGGGCGCCCGACGTTACGCGATGGGTGGAGGTGAAGCAACCGATCCGACGCACGGGTAGCGTCTCACTTTGCCCACATGGACCGGCTCGGGCGACGGACGGCCGGCGGCTGTGCGAGGGTGCTCG
>CAZYWA010000069.1:0-21467 GCA_964650975.1 uncultured bacterium | reverse complement strand
GCTGGATGCGTCCCGACACTTGGCTGCCGACCTGCACCGTCACCAGCGCCGACAGCGTGCCGGTGGCGGTGACCTTGGCCACGATCGGCCCGCGGTCGACGGTGGTCGTCTCGTAGTGCGGCTTGGGCTGCGCGGTGAAGCGCACGTATCCCCACCACCCGGCTCCGCCGGCCAGGACCGCCAGCACCGCGACACCGGTGATCGTTCCGAGCTTCGATCGTGCCATTCGCTCGCCTTCACGCGCTCGCGCGCCTGCGCCTGCGCAGCTGCCGGCCGGTCTCGGTACCCACGCCGCACACGAACACGTCGAGGACCCGGCTCACCAGCTCGTCGATCGTGTCCACGTCCTGGCGCGAGCGGTCCACGCCGCGCATCAGTCCGATCATCATCTCGGCCGCGGCATGCGGCGGCACCTCGCCCACCAATCCGGCCGCCGCACCCTCGGCCAGGACTCCCTCGATCACCTGCCCGATCGCCGCTCGCCTGCGCGCCCATTCGCGCATCTCGGCGTCGCGGCGCTTGTGCTCGTGGCGGTGCAGCAGCGCCAGCAGGTAGCGCCGGGGCCAGAAGTGGTCGAGGAACGCCCGCACCACGTGCTCGAGACGCTCGATCGGATTGGCCCCACGCTCGGCCGCCGCCTCGAGCTCGAAGCGCAGCCGCGCCATCCCGTCCAGGACCAGCGCGCTGAAGAGATCGTCCTTGCTCTGGAAGTAGCGATAGAGCGTGCCCTTCCCCACTCCCGCCGCGGCGGCCACGTCGTCCATCAGCACCTCGTGGAAATCGCGGCGCATGAAGATCGACTGCGCGACTTCGAGGATCCGGTCGCGGAGACCTGGTGTCGGTGGGCGTCCCGGCGAACGCCGGCGCGCGGGCTTGGGAGCACTCATCGGGGAGCGTCATTTATGGAACTGACCGGTCCGTATCCTAATGATGAGCCGCGTTGCGCGGCAAACCGCCCGTCCGGGCCGCTCGCAGCGCCTCAACGATGGAAGACGATCGCGTTCGCCGAATGCGGTGGCAGCGTCACCACCACCGAGCTCGACGCCTCGGCCAGCTGCTGAGTCGTGAGCGCGACCGAAGGCGGGCCGTCCTCGGGCTCGTTGGTGGAACCGGCGCTGGGCCCGGTCACGATCGCTTGCTCGATCGAGGAAGGCGTGAAGCCGGCCACGTCGATCTCCACCGGCAGCGCCTCGTCGCGATCCTTGTTGAGCGCCATGACCGTCACGCGGTCACCCTGCGGGCTGCGGCCGGCGACGGCGGCCACGGTATCCATCCGGGTCACCAGGCTCGACACGAAGCCCATGGTGATCCCCGACGGCTGACCGACCTCGACCGACGGGCTGGTGGTCTCGACGCTCAGGCGGTCGCCTTCGTCCAGGTTGTCGCTGTAGAGCTTCTGCACCAGATAGGTCGGCCGCGGACGAGGGTGATCGCTGCCCGACTCGCCGGTCTTCGACCACCGCGACACGCCCTGGATCTGACCGAGACCGTTGTCTTCCTCGTAGAGCAGGAACGTGGTCGACACCTTGAGCCCGTTCCGCACCATCACGTTGAAGAGGTCGGCGAGCGACAGGCCTTCGCGCAGGTGCACGTGGCGGGTCTTGGCTTCCTGGAAGTTGTAGACGGTGTTGTTCTCGGTGCCGTAGATCGCGTGATCGCCGAGCGTTCCGGGCGGGTCGAAGAGGAACTGCTCCAGCGAATCGAACCCCGCCATGATCGTGTTGTGGACGCCGCGGTCGTTCTTGAAGTCCACCACCGTGACCGGCTGGAACGGCGCGGTCGTATCGACCTCGTGGTAAATCCGCACGATTCCGGCGCTGGTGAGCCTGAGGCCGATGCGATGCGTTCCCTTGGATAGCTGCGCCTGGATGGACGGGCTCTCGTCGCCGGTGATGGTGAGCGTCTGCTGCACCTGACCGTCGACCAGGAAATCGACGGTCGGCACGATCCCCGAATCCGACGCGTTGAAGATGGAGAGCGGGAACGTGTAGGTGGCGTTGGCCGGGAAGCTCGGCGCGTCCTCGACGCCCAGTCCCTTGCGCGAGATCTCGAAGCCGTAGTTCGGCGAGAGTGAGCTCGGGGCGTAGAAGTGCTTGGCCCAGAACTGGAAACCGTCGGGCGCCAGGTCGTTGATGGTGCTGTACCACTGCTGCGTGAACTCGGGCTCGTAGTAGGTGCCGAATCCGATGGCGCCCAGCTCCACCGTCGGATCGACCTGCTGCATCTCGGCGCGGAAGCTCGACAGGCTGGTGGCGTAGAGGTTGATGAAGAAGTCCCCGCCGCGCAGCTCGTTGCCGATCTCCCAGTAGCGCACGCCGTAAGGCGCGGGATGGCCGTTGGCGGCGCGCACCGCGGCCCAGTCGGTGCCGCCGCGCGGATTCGAGCCGTCGTTGGGCGCGTTCATGTACTCGACCCAGTCGGCCGCCACGTCCGGTCCCAGCGCCCAGTTGACGGTGATCATGCCGACCGCGCCGATCTGCTCGCAGAACTGCCCGAACTCGTCGCTGCCCACGACGATGTTGCGGTCGCTCGACGGATCCACCGGCCTCTGCTCCATCGGGCCCAGCCCGTTTCGCCAGTCGTAGTGGTTGGCGAGCAACCCGCCCGGATAGCGCAGCACCGTGGGGCCCATGTCGCGTACCAGCGGCGCGTACGAGAAGAATTTGGCGTGTGCCGCGGCGGCGCCGTCGGCGGTGGTGACCTTGTCGGGAAGGCCGTTGCTCGGCCCCGTCCACAGGATCTGCGTGCCCCACAGCGTCCGGTCGATGTGACCCGTGACCTGATTCGCGTCGACCCGGATGCGGGCGCTGACGCCAGGCGGAAGCCCTGAACCGCCCCCCCCGCCGCCGCAGCTCATCACGCTCGCAAGCACGCTCCAGGCGCACGCGAGCCGGCCCGCGCGAGCAAGGGACACGGTTTCCCGCCGAGCAGCCGCAGACATGAGCAGGAAGCGCGAGAGTGACGAGCCGGAATCGGACGATTCAGCCGCTCGCGGGCGGGAGAACGCGAGCGCCCGGTGGCGCGTTTCGCACCATCGGCCGGGTCAAACTAACCGCAACGCCGCTCGGTGGGAATCAACCGCGCCGGCGGCGACTCACGACCCACAACCCGGGCAGCAGGAGTGCCAGTGCCGCAGCCGCTGGCGCCGGGCTCGACTCCGCGACGGCGCAGCCTCCGCCACCTCCACCGTGGTGACCGCTCGAGCCACTATCGGGGGTGGTGGTGACGTGGGTCGCGAGCGGCGCGCCGCCGTTTTCGCTGCCCTGCACGAAATCGACGCCCGTCGTGGTCGAGGCTGCGGCCACGTTGATGCCGGTCGCGGCGGGCTGGTCGGCGACGTTATTGAAGTACTCCTTCGGGAACGAGAACCCGAGGGTCTGGCGCAGGATCTCGGAGATGTTGAAACCGCTCACGAAGCCCGACGCCTGACCGCCATCGAGCGCGTGGATGAAGACCGCGTAGAGCCCGGGCGGAACTCCCGGGATGAAGTACGTGCCGTCGTGGGTGTTGCCCGAAAAATACCCGGCGATGGCGCCCACCGCTTCACCGGTGGCGGCGTTCAGGGCGGTCACGTGGGTGCCGAAGCCCGGCTGACCGTCGGCCTGCGTGATCGTGCCGCGGATCGTGCCGAAATCGTGCGCGAGCGAGGACTCGGGATAGAGATAGGAGACGCCGGCCGCGTCGTCCGCGGAAAGCGAGCGCTGCTCGGTGCGGTCAGGCCCGTAGACGCCCGCGTACGGAAACATCGTGGGGATCTGGTTGAAACCCACGTCGGGGAAGACTCCCGAGTGGCCGAGCCCGCACAGGTGGCCGATCTCGTGCGTCAGAACGCCCAGGAGATCGATGTCGCTGAACTTCTTCACGTTGGGAACGCTGATGACGATGTCCGAATCGCGCATCCGCCCGGTGTTGATGTCGATGGTCGGGAACGCGAGACCCAGGACGCCGTTGTCCGGGCCGAACTGGCGGTCGAAGTAGGCGCCGCTGTCGTCGAAGATGACGTCGATGCGGCCGTCGTCGCGGAACGCGGCGCCGCTGTCGATGTCGGCGATGGTGGTGTTGTTGTCGCCGTTCGTATCGGGAATGAACCCGTCGTATTCGAACCGGATGGCGGAGCTGGTCACGTTCTCCCACGCGCCGAAGGCCGCCTGCACGAGCGCCACCGCGTCGACTCCGGCAATCCCGGATCCGCCGGGATCGACACGGTAGTGGATCGGGAGCTGGTCCGGGTCCCAGTGGTTGTAGACGATCGGGCTGGCGCTGCCCCCGAACTGAGAGAGCTGCGAGAACGCCCAGCCCGGGGTCGCGACACCCAGGCCCAGCAGCACCGCGGCACTCGTGACCCAGCGCGAGCTCGTGCCCATCGCGTCGCCTCTCCCCTGCCGCCGGCCGCGGCTCATCGCAGGTACGCGCGCACCGTGGTGAGGAAATCCGCGAGCGGCACGCCGTCCACCGACTCGCCGGAACCGCCGTGCTCCGGCGCGGTCGCGTGCACCACTTGGCCGTTCGATCCGCCGCTCACCGCGAACGATCCCTGGCTGAGGCCCAGGATGCCCCGCGACCCGTCCGACCGAGCGGCGCTCAGGAACAGCACCGCGGTGGCTCCCGCCGAGAAGGACGGCACGTCCGCCAGCACCGTCGCGCGTCCCTCCGCGGCGCCGCCGGGCAGCCGCACCACGACCTCACGCGAGGCACCCGCGCCCTTCACCGCCTGATCGACCGCGAAACGCGTGGTGGTGACGACGATGTGGGTCGCCGGGTCGACCTCCGAGCGAACGTCGATGCAGCGCGCCACCACCACGGCATCCGCTCGGGTGCTGAGCGTGCGCAGGTCCATGGGAACCAGCGTGGTCGCATGAGCGACCCCGGCGGCCATGCAACCGACCACCGCGCCGACGAGGGCCAGCGCCGCGATTCGCACCGGCGCGGTGAAGCGCCCTTCCCACGGGTCCGTTGTTGGTCTCATCTCGGCCTCACCATCGGGTTCGATGGGCGCGAGAATACGGGCCCTGGAAAAGGGGAGTCAACGGCGCGGGCGGCACGATTGACGGGTCCATCGCGCATTCCTACATTGAGCGGTCCATCGCGGCGAGGATTCCACATTGGCCACCGGCATCTCCCTGGTTCTCGTCACCACGCCCGAGGGCGATCCCGCCCACGCGCTCGCCAGGGATCTGGTCGAGGAGGGGCTGGCCGCGTGCGTGAACATCGTGCCCAAGATCCGCTCGATCTACCGCTGGGAAGGAAAGATCGCGGATGAGGCCGAATCGCTGCTGGTGATCAAGACCCGGAGCGAAACGGTCGAAACGCTACGGGCGCGGGTGATCGAGCTCCATCCGTACAGCGTTCCCGAAGTCATCGCCGTCGACGTGGATCGCGGCCACGCACCCTACGTCCAGTGGGTGCTCGACCAGGTCACCGCCGGACGCCGCTGAGCGGCGCGCGCTCCCTACCCACGAGGTCGACATCGCGCGCCTGAGCGGCAACCTCACCGGCCTCAAACCGAATCAGCTCCGCCGCCTCGAGCGACTCGACCGGCGGCGGGTGCCCGCGAGCCGCGTGATCACGCCCGAGCTCGCGAACGGGCTCGCGGAGCTGAGCGCCGAGACCGGACGTCAGGTGGGCGTGCTGGTCGACCGCGTCGGCACGGTCACGCACATCGTCGTGGGCACCGCCCACTCGACCCCGATCCCGGACTTCGGCCGCGTGCGCGCCGGTCGCGGACGATTCCGCGGGCTCAGGCTGCTTCACACACGCCTCGACGAAGCCGGCCCCTCACGCGAGGACCTGACCGACCTGGCGCTCTTGCGCCTCGATCTGGTGGCGATCGTCGGAGTCACCGCCGAGGCACGCGCCGGATCGGTCGCCGTCGCGCATCTGATTCCCGCGGGCGAGGGCGAGACGCCGTGGCGCATCCTTCCGGCGCGTCCGGTTCACGAGCTGGACCTGCCCTTCGACGAGACCATCAAGGCCCTCGAAGAGGAGTTCGATCGCAAGCTGGGTGCGATCGGAGTGTCCGACGCGGCCGAGCGCACCATGCTGGTTTCGGTCACGCGCAGCGGCGGAGAGGACGCGCGCCGCTCGCTCGAGGAGCTCGAGCGCATCGCGGTCTCGGCGGGACTCACGGTGGTGGAGCGCATCGTGCAGCGACGCGACCGGATCGACGCCCACACCTTCATGGGCCGCGGGCGCGCCGAGGACGTCGCGATTCGCGCGCTCGGCAACGGCGCGACTCTCTTGGTGTTCGATCAGGATCTGACGCCCTCGCAATCGAAGGCGCTCGCCGACCTCACCCAGCTCAAGATCCTCGACCGCTCGGGCCTGATCCTCGATCTCTTCGCGCAACGCGCCCGCTCCCGCGACGGCCGCGTGCAGGTGGAGCTGGCGCAGCTCCGCTACCGCATGCCGCACCTCAAGGCACGCGACGACAGTCTTTCGCGTCTGACCGGCGGGATCGGCGGCCGTGGCCCTGGGGAGACGCGTCTCGAAGAGGATCGCCGCAAGGCGCACGATCGGATCGCTCGGCTCGAGCGCGAGGTGAAGACACTCGCGGCACAGCGCGCCGGACGTCGCGCGCGGCGCGAGCGGACCGGCGTGCCCGTGGTCAGCCTGGTCGGCTACACCAACGCGGGAAAGTCGTCGCTGCTCAACGCGCTCACCGGCAGCAAGGTGTTCACCGAGGATCGGCTCTTCGCGACCCTCGATCCCACGTCGCGGAAGCTCAGGCTCAAGTGGGGACGCGTGGCGGTCGTGACCGACACGGTCGGGTTCATCCGCGATCTACCGCCCGATCTGATCGCGGCGTTCCGCGCCACCCTCGAGGAGCTGCGCGAGGCCGATCTGCTGCTCCACGTGGTGGACGGGTCGAGCCCGCTCGCCGAGGCCCAGATCGCCATCGTCGAGCACACGCTGCGCGAGCTGGGCCTCGCGCAGGTGCCCACGATCCGTTGCCTCAACAAGGCGGACGCCGCCGACCCCGGAGCCCTCGCCGCCTTGCAGCGCGAAACCTCGGGTGTCATCCTCTCCGCGCGTACCGGAGCCGGCGTCGACGCGCTCGTCGAGCACATCGAGCAGCTGCTTCCGAGGCGTCCCTGGGAAGGATCATGGCCGGAGGCCGAGCCCGAGCCAGCGTCGCCGAGTGGCACGACGGCCGTGATGCAGGGCGACGCGTGACGGCGCGCACCGCGGAGGTCTCGTGAGCGAGCCCAGCGCTTCCACCGCCGGGACCGATTCCGCGGGTGCCGAGGCAGCCGCGGACCTGCCGCGGCGCGACGTCGCGGGAACGATCTACCTGGGAATCTTCGTCGTCTACGTTGTGTTGCTCGGCATCGGAGTCTTCGCCGAGGCGTTTCACATCCAGTGGATCCTCGACTGGCCGATCTACTGAGGAGTGCCATGAACCCGATTCGCCTGACCCTCACCACCTGTCCGCTCCGCTTCCACGTCGCGCTGGGCGCCGCTCTGCTGTGCGTCGCACTGCAGTCGCCCGCGCTGGCCGGCGACCCCGCCGCCAAGGCACCGATGTCGCCCGACCTCAAAGCAACCCTCGGCCTGGACGTGGGAGACCGCGACGATCCGGTCGCCAAGATGATGCAACTCTCGGGCGGCCTACGCGTGATGCAGGTGGATCCCGGCAGCGTCGCGTCGAACATCACCTTCCCCGGCACCCACCGCGCGATCGGCCGCGGCGATTTCATCCTGAGAGTCCGAGTCAAGGGCATCGATACGGAGACCGACCCGTCGAAAGACGTGATCGTGAGCCCCGACGACTTCCGCAAGGCGTGCGCGCGAGCGCGGCGGCTCGCCTGGGAGCAGCCCGGGCACAAGGCCACGCTGATCGTGGATGTGCACACGCAGGCTGGCTACAACATGGAAGACTGGAAGGATATGAGCTTCGAAGGCCCGCTCGACATGAGTGGCGAGCCTGAGCCACCGAAGCTGGACGCCGTGCCGCCCGCGCCCAAGAGCGCCGGCGGCGTCTGACCGTTTCGGCGCGTTCGTTATCGCGGGAATCGAGCGCCCGCCGGGGGGAACCATGTCCGAATTGGCGATCCATGGCGGCAAGCCGGTGCGCGGCGAGCCCTTTCCTCCGTGGCCGCTTCATGACGAGCGCGAGGCCAAGGCCGTCGAGGCGGTGCTGCAGTCGCGCAACTGGGGCGGATATCCGTCTCCCAACGTGCACGCCAAGGCGTTCGCGGAATCCTTCGCCAGCGAGCACACGGCACGGTTCTGCATCCCCGCCGCGAACGGGACCGTGACGCTCAAGATCGCGCTGCGCGCCGCGGGAATTCGCGCCGGTGACGAGGTCATCGTCACGCCCTACACCTGGGTCGCCACCGCAGCGGCGCCCGTTTACCTGAACGCGGTTCCGGTGTTCGCCGACGTCGATCCGGACACCTACTGCCTCGACCCGAAGGCCGTGCTGGCGGCGATCACGCCGCGCACGCGGGCGATCATCCCGGTCCACCTGGGCTGCCGCATGGCGGACATGGACGCGCTCATGGAGATCGCCTGCAAGCACGACCTGACGGTGATCGAGGACTGCGCGCACATGCACGGTGCCCGCTGGAAGGATCGCGGCGCCGGGTCGATCGGCCACCTGGGGAGCTTCAGCTTCCAGAGCTCGAAGCTCATGACCGCCGGCGAAGGCGGCGCGATCCTCACCAGCGATCCCGAGCTGGCCGAGCGCTGCCATTCGCTGGTCAATTGCGGCCGCAAGCTCGAAGGCTACGACTCCTTCGACGGCTGGATGCTGGGCTGGAACGATCGCATGACCGAGTGGCAGGGCGCGGTGCTCGAGATCCAGTGCCAGCGTCTCGCCGAGCAGACCCGGCTGCGCGAGGAAAACGCCGAGTACCTGTACGAGGCGCTGGCCGGCGTCGAGGGAATCCGCCCGCTCCGGCGCGATCCGCGCATCACCCGCACCGGCAACTACCAGGTGATCCTGCGTTACGACCCGGCAGGCTTCGCGGGAGTTCCCCGCGACCGCTTCGCGGAGGCACTCACCGCCGAGGGCATCGAGGTCGATCCGTACTTCTACATCCCGCTCTACCAGAGCCCGCTCTTCACGGTGACCGCCGCCGACTATCCGATGATCCGCGAACGCTACGGCGACGCGATCGGCAACGATTCGGCGAGCTGTCCGGTGGCGGAGCGCGCCGCGTACCACGAAGCGTTGTGGATCCATCATCCGCTCTTCATGGGAACGCATCGCGACATGGATCAGGTGGTCGACGCGATCCGCAAGATCCAGCGCAACGCGACGGACCTTTAGCGGGGGGCTTTGCAAGCCCCCCGCCCCGTCCGGAGTGAATCCGGCCGGGGCCCCACCCCCAAATCGGCTCGCGTAGCTCGCCGGGCGCCTCTCGGCGCCGGCCCGAGATCCGCGCGAGCAGTCGGTTCGGGGATGGACGCCGATTGGAAGCGCCCCGAACCGACAGACGGGAAAACGCTCACACCCTCTGAGAGGTCGCGCCCGCCGCCTCTTCTTGAGCAGGTCGCTTTCGTTCCTCTTAAGCTGACGTTCGCCGTGCGTTCACCCCAACCCCGGAGGAGCGTCATGCGAAACGCCGTTCTCGCCGCTGGATTGTGCTCGCTGGTCCTGGCTCGACCCGTTGCCGCGGAAACCGCGGCGGCGCCCGGGCACATCGCGCTGGCGCCGTCCGAGATCAAATGGGGGCCTCCGCCCCCGGTGTTCGAGAAGGGTGCATCGTTCGCGGTGCTGTCCGGCGATCCGACCAAGGAGGGTCCCTACGTGGTGCGGCTCAAGATGCCGGCCGGGTACAAGATCGCGCCGCACTGGCATCCGACCGACGAGCACGTGACGGTGATCTCGGGCCTGGTCGCCTTCGGCATGGGCGACAAGATCGAGAAGGCGGCAACCAAGCCGCTGGGCCCGGGCGGCTACGGCTTGATGCCCGCGACGGTGCATCACTATGCAGTGGCGAAGAACGCCTCCGTGGTCCAGGTCCACGGCGTGGGCCCCTTCGCCCTGACCTACGTGAACCCCGCCGACGACCCGTCGACCCGCGCGCCTGCGAAATGACCCGAGCGCGGATGCGCGGCGAGCACGCGGCCCTCGTCGCGCATCCGATCGACGTGTCGGGCCCGTAGGGACGTTCGAGCCGCGGCGTGTCGCCGCGGTGCCGGAGGTCCGCCGATGACCCACCCGAACGAAACCACGCTCCGAGACGCCTACGCCGCCTTCGCGCGCGGCGAGCTCGACACCTATCTCGCGGTCTGCAGCGAGGACATCACCTTCACGGTGCGCGGTCGTGGCGCCATGGCGGGAACCTACACCCGAGCGCAGTTCCACGAGCCGTTCATCGGCAAGGTGATGCGGATCACCGGCGGGACTTTCCGGGAAGAGGTGGTGGAAGCGGTCGCCAACGATCGCGCGGGCGTGGTCGTCGCGGCCCACAGCTTCGAACGCGACGGCCGGACGTTCGCGTACCGGACCCCCTTCACCTCTACGAGATCCGGAACGGAAAGCTGGCTTCGTTCCGCGAGCTCCCCGAGGATCTCTACGCGTTCGACGAGGCGTGGGGCGCTTGACGACTCGACGGAACGCTTGGTCAGCCTCGTGGCTCGATCTGCCAGCGGCCGTCGAGGCGCAGCCGTCCCAGGACCTCGGTGCCTCCGGGGTCGATCACGCGCAGCAGGTAGCGCCGATCGTGGTAGTCGAAGAGCTGGTCGCCCGAGCGGCTCATCGCCGAGACGCTGATCGGGTAAACGCCCGGCGTGAGCGGCAAAGCGGTGATGGCGAGCCGCGCGACACCCTCACCCGCCACCGTGCCCACCGCGACACGGGAGGCGCTGGTGTTGGGCGCAGCCAGCAGCAGCCCGCCCGGATCGTGAATGCCGATGCCGAACATCGGCGAATCGATCGGTTGCCCAGCGCGGTAGTGAAGCTCGATCGTGAGCCCGGCACCGCTCGCCACCTTCTCCACCGCTCGTCCGCTGGCGTCGGTCATGCGCACCTCCAGGATTCGCAGGGCACCATTCGCGGTCTCGGGTGCGACAGGGGCGGTGGCGATCCGTTCCTCGGCTTCCACCAGCCACGCGAGATCCTCGCCGCGCCCGCCGAGGGCCACGCGGGCCGCTTGCTCGCGCAGCCCTTCGACCATCCAGCGCGGGTTCACGCGCCGGAAGAGATCCGGCGGCGCGGCGGCCAGGCGCTCCATCCAGCGCACGAACACGGCGCGGCGTAGCGGATCGAAGGCACTACGCTCGTCGCGGAAGAGATCGTGCACCGCTCCTTCGAGCTGCTGGAGGGCGCCCGCGGCGAAGCCGTCGTTCCGGACCGAGCCTCGCTCGAGCAGCTCCTCGGCGACCCTGTCGATCAGCTGCTCGAGCGCCGGCCCGTCGCCGTGGGGTGCCGCGCGATGGAGGCCGGCCAGCGCCTCGGCCAGCTCCAGCACCGCGCGGTCGCGCGCCGGTCCGCCCTCGTGGACCTCGCTCTCGCGCGCCAGCGCCGCGACCAGCAGCCGGCGCGCGCGCACCTCGGCGTCGCGGTCCGCGGCCAGCGAGGCCCGCTCGATCTCGCGATACGCGAGGTCCTTCCAGCGCACGAGCACCTCCTCGGTGCGGTGCGGATCGCCGTAGAAGCGCGACGCCTCGAGCAGCACTCGTCCCAGCGCCTCGAGATCCTCGTCGCTGAAGCGCTCGCGCAGAGCCAGATCGCGGCCCAGCGCGGCGCGACCCTGCAGGAACGTGAGGACCCGCTGGAAGCGATCGTCGAGGTCGGCGCGCAGGTCGCGGAGGGCGGTGGCGAGCTCGGTGCGGCCGGCGCCGCCCGCCACGGCGCGAAGCCGCGTGGGCAGCCACGAGCCGGTGTCGAGGCGCTCCTCGAGCTGGCTCATCCGCTCGCTCAAGCCGCGCAGATCCTCGGCGCGCGTCTGGGTGTCACCCAGGATGTGCTCGCGCTCGCTCACCCACACCCGATCCAGGTAGGTCGCGATCACCGAGCCCGGCTCGCCGCTCGCGACGATCCGGCCGCGCTCCAGGCAGATCGCCTCGTCGCAGAAGCCGCGCACCGTCTCCATCGAGTGGCTCACCAGCACGATGGTCTTGCCGCGCCGCTTCAGGTCGTCGATGCGGCGGAAGCTCTTGTGCTGGAACTCCTCGTCGCCCACCGCCAGGACCTCGTCGAGCAGCAGCACGTCGGGATCCTTGAGCAGCGCCGTGGCGAACGCGAGCCGCATGCGCATGCCGCTCGAATAGGACGCGAACGGCCGCTCGAGCTCGCCGGCGAGACCCGCGAAGTGCGCCACCTCGGCCACCCGCTGCGTCACGTGCTTCCGGCTCAGACCCAGAAAAGTGCCGTAAAGCAGTACGTTTTCGCGCCCGGTGAGCGCCTCGTCGAAGCCGCCGCCGATCTCGATGAAGCCCAGCACCGAGCCCACGACCGCCACGCGGCCCGACGTCGGTGCGAGCGTGGCGCCGAGGATCCGCAGCAGCGTCGTCTTCCCCGAACCGTTCCGGCCGATCACGCCCAGCGTCCGGCCGGGGCTGACCTGAAAGCTCACGCGATCGAGAGCCACCAAGCCGCCGGCGCCGTGGCCGCGGTCGCCGGGCCGGGGGTCGTAGCGTTTCGAGAGCTCGTGGACGTCGATCGCCGGCCGAGCCGACTCGGATACGGGGTTGCTCACGCGCGCTCCGCGATCAGCGCCGCCGACCGGCTCGCCGCCGCGCGCCCGGCCGCCAGCGTCACCAGCGACAGCGCGGCCGTCACTCCGACGTGGCGGACATCGGGCACCATCGCGTGCAGCATCGCGCCGCGCACCTCGCCGATGATCCGCGCCAGCGGGTTGAGATCGACGAGGCCACGCAACCGTTCCGGCACGATCTGGATCTCGTAGACCACCGGCGTCACCCAGAAGCCGACGCCGAGCAGCAGCTTCCAGGCGTGGTCGGCGTCGCCGAGCCTGGCGCGCACCACCACCAAGAGCAGCGACGTACCGAGTGTCAGCGCCACCAGCATCGCCAGCGGCAGCAACGCGTTCCAGGCGACCGCGCGTGGCGGCCGCCCGAGCGCCACCTGGGCGCCGAGAAACGTACCCAGCCCGAGCGCCAGCTCCAGGAGGTGGACCGCCACCGTGGCCGTGACCAGCACCAGTGCCGCGCCGTTTCCCGAATGCAGCAACGCACGCCGCGCCGGGATCCCGCCGATTCCCTCCGACGTGGCACCCGCGAAGAAGTTCCACAGCACGATGCCGAGCACCAGCGACAGCACCGACAGCTCCTGGCTCGATCCCACCAGGAAATGGAGCGCCGTCGCGAGCGTGCCCACCAGCACCACCGGCGACGCGAGCCACAGCCGCCCGAACACGCTGCGCCCGTAGCGCCCCTGCAGCACCGCCACGAACGCCGCCCGGAAGCGGTCGGCGAAGGCGCTCAATGTTTCTTCGGGGGGCTGTTCCAGCCCCCCGCCCCACAAAAAGCGCGGTTTTTGTGGGGCCCCACCCCCGAGTCGGCTCGCTTTGCTCGCCGCGCGCCTGCGGCGCGTTGCTGCCTCGACAGCCTGGCGCAGCGTGAGGCCCGCGGAGAACCGGACGCTACGCGCTCAACCACACACCACCCAGCAGGACCTGCCGTTCTTCCTCGCCGCGCAGCGCCATCTTGCGATCGGGATGGATCTCGAGATTGAGGCCGCGCACCGGCTGTCCGGCGTAAGCGCGATTGCCGCCGTCGACCAGCTTCGAGAACGGGATCGACAGCACGAACCAGTCGGCCGCCGCGAACGCGGTGTCGTGCCACGCGAAGAACTCGCCAGCGTCGGTTTGGGCCACCACGCGCACCGCGGTGGGTGCCTTGGCGCCGCGACCCATCACGTGCAGCCGGCGCTGGCCCTTCCAGTCGGCACCGCCGAGCGGCAGATGCACGATGAGCCAGCCGCCCGACTTGATGGCGAACTTGAGTGCCGCCGACGACGCGGCCGGGCCGAACCCCTCGGCCTTGGCCGACTCGAGCAGGCGCGAGTGCTCGTTGGTGAAGGTCTGAGCGGCATCGCTCGGGAACGTCTGCACCGCGCGCACACCGTCGGGGAGCTTCGCCTCGGCGCCCTTCTTGAGGTCGATCGTCTCCTCGGCGGGAGCCACGATCACTCTGTAGAGGAAATACACGATCGCGCCGATCAGCACGATGGCAATCAAATAGGACACGGTCGGAACCTTTCTGAGAGGGGCGCCCGCGGCGGGGAGCTCCGCATCTATGAGAAACGCGCGCTGGGTGTCAAGAACGAGTCGCGCCGGCCTGAGGGGAGGTGATCGCGGGGGTGGCTCGCGCGACGTGGAGCCGCGCGCCCACCCACCGCCGCCCTACCCGTCCCAGCCAGCGAGCCCCCAGCGCCAGGAAGAAGAGCATCGCGAAGGAACCGAGCATGAACACTTTCGGAGAGCGCGCGGCGAGGCCCGCGATCGACAGGAGCCCCCAGCCGGCGGCGAGAGTCGCGCGCGGCATCGACGGCAAGGAGGCCAGCACGAAGAGGCCGACCGGCAGCAGCGTCAGCAGGTGCCGTGGCTGCCCCACGCGCGTCACCACGAACACCGACACGACCACCGCCATCAGGGTCACGGCGAGCTCGACGCCATGCCGCACCCACCACGGCGCGGCGGCGGGCGGTGCTGCGACACGCCCCGGCTGGTCCTTGCCGACCGTCACCGCCAGCACGAACACCAGGAAGAGCGCGGCGAACAGGTCGTCGGGGCCCTCTCCGACCCCGTGGATCGCCTCGAAATGGAGCGCCATGCCGCCCAGGAAGACCAGCCATCGCAGGGCTCGCCGTCGCGGAAACCAGCGCTGTGCGGAGAGGAACCAGAACAGGAATCCACCCACGAAGAAGGCCCAGCCCGCCAGTGGCACCGCCGGGATCGCGACCCACGGCTGCGAGCTGTCGTGCGGATCCGGAATCACCCACGGCTTGCCGTCCACCGTCCATCGCCACCAGCCCATCGTGGTGCCGAGGGCCTCCATCGGGTAGGAGATCGTCGAGGTGACCGCCATCGCCACCCACACCAGATGCGCCACGCCGCCGCGCTGGTTGGGGAAGCGCGCCAGCAGCCGCTCGGCGACGGTCCACGCGACGTAGCTCGTGAAGAGCCAGCCCACCACCACTCCCAGCGGCGCGTCGACGATGCGCAGCGGCGGGCGCGCCGCGTAGAAGTAGCGGTGGAAGAACTCGTGGACGCTCAGGTTCTCCTTCACCACGAAATACACGAACGCGAGCGCGAAAAACTCGCCGGCGAACCGGGTGCCGTGGGTCGCCCGCGCGTGAAACGCGAGCAGCACCACCGCGAGGAGCGCGGGAACGATGGTCGAGAAAGTCGGCATGGCCCCGGACACGACAACCTTAGCAGGCCGATCGGGACCCCGCTTCGGAGGGGCGATCGCCGATTGCTTCGCGCGGATTCGCCGGTGTAGCGTGCGGCGCCGCGGAACGTCCGAGCGATGCGATGAGCGACACCGAACCCGATAACCCCGCCGCGACCGACGGAGCGGACACGGCTCCCGAGGCGCCCCGCAAGCCCTCGATGTCGCGGCTCTCCGAGGTGCTGTTCGCGAGCGGCACCATCGGCAACGGCTTACTGCCGGGATTCCTGGTGTCCTGGCAGATGGTGTACTTCGCGCCGCCCTCCGACAGCACTCGCCCGCTCCTGGTGGCGGCGACCGTGATCGGCTGGGTGAATCTCATCGGCCAGATCGTGCACTCGCTCGCCGACTGGGCGATCGGGTACCTGAGCGATCGCACCCGCACTCGCTGGGGGCGGCGCATCCCGTGGATCGTGATCTCGTCGCCGATCTACACGGTCGCGTTCGTGGTGCTGTGGTGGCCGCCCGCCACCGTGCTCGGCTGGCAGAACGTGGTGTGGCTCGCGGGCATCCGCGCGATCATGTGGATCGCCTACACCGCGTCCGTCGGCCCCTACTGCTCGCTACTTCCGGAGGTCACGGAGCCCGGCGAGGAGCGCACCCGCGTGGGCGGGTTCATGGCCGTCTTCGAGGTGCTCGGCACCGTGCTCTCGACGCTGGTCGCCGGGCACATGATCGACGCCCACAAGGACGGCGGCACGCTCTTCGGCTGGCACTTGACCGACGGATTCAAGTACACGGCCGCGGTCCTGAGCCTGGTGTCACTGGTGTCGATGTGGATCTCGATCGCCGTGATCCGCGAGAAGCCGCACAGCGCCGCGAAGGAAGTGCCCTACGGCCCGGTCCAGTCGCTCGTCACCACGCTCCAGAACCCCGCCTTCGCCTGGTATGCGCTGGCCTTCATCGCGTTCCGTATCGGGCTCAACGCGATCATCACGGTCATGCCGTATCAGACCGAGGTGATCCTGCACCTCGACGATCCCGACTCGGCCGCGGGGAACCTGCAAGGCGTGATCGTGCTGGGCAGCATTCCCTTCTTCCTGGTCATCAACTCGTTGGTCAAGCGAGTGGGCAAGCGGCGGGTGATGCTGTGGGGCTTCCTCGGCTTCGCCGTGGTGATCTCGGCCGGAGCACTGATCGGGAAGCTCCCGTTCGGTTCGCCCGTCATGCAGGCGTACCTCATCTACGCGCTATCCGCCTTCCCGGTCGCGACGCTGTTCATGCTGCCGCGGCCGATCATGGCCGACATCATCGATCTCGACGCCGAGCGCACCGGCTACCGCCGCGAAGGCATCTACAACGGCGCCGAAGGACTGCTCACCAAGTTCGCGGAAGGGATGGGGCCCTTCGTCGCGGCGCAGCTGCTCGACCACCTCGGCCGGTCGTCCGCCAATCCCCTGGGCGTGATCCTCACGGCACCGATCTCGGGCGGCATTTGCCTGCTCGGCTGGCTCCTTTTCCTCAAGTACCCGATTCACGATTGAGGGACCGCGCGCGAGGGACCGCGCGCGCTCCAACCAGCGCCTCCGCATGGAGGCCCACCGGTCCCTCGGTGGGCAGCGATCGATCGCGTGCCTCAGCTCGAGACCCAGGTGATCGGCGATCCGGGAGCCGCCGGTGGGCCATCGAAGTTCATCGTGGACAGCCGCGCCGCGAGGGCACCGGCGATCTCACCGTAGACCGCCGACGCGGCCGAGGTTGGATCGGCCACCACCACCGGCTGGCCGTTGTCGCCGCCTTCGCGGATCGCGCCGACGATCGGAATCTCGCCCAGGAACGGCACGCCCAGCTCGGTGGCCTTTCGCCGGCCGCCGCCGTGGCCGAAGATCTCGCTGCGCTCGCTGCAGTGCGGGCACAGGAAGTAGCTCATGTTCTCGACGATCCCGAGCACCGGCACGTTCACCTTGTTGAACATCTGCAAGCCCTTCACGGCATCGACGAGGGCGACGTCCTGCGGGGTGGTCACGATCACCGCTCCCGCGAGCGGCGCCGATTGCGTGAGGGTCAGCTGCGCGTCGCCGGTGCCTGGCGGCAGATCGATCACCAGATAGTCGAGCGTCCCCCACTCCACCTGGGTCAGGAACTGCTGCAGGATCTGGTGCACCATCGGGCCACGCCACACAACCGGCGTCGACTCGGTGATCAGGAACCCCATCGACATCACCTTGAGCCCGTAGCGATCGATCGGCAGCAACCGCTGCCCGATCATGCTGGGGCGCTCGTTGATGCCGAGCATGATGGGGATGCTGGGGCCGTAGATGTCGGCGTCGAGCAGGCCCACGGTGGCCCCGGTGCGCCGGAGCGCCAGCGCCAGGTTCACGGCAGTGGTCGACTTTCCGACTCCGCCCTTGCCGCTCGCCACCGCGATCGGGTTCTTGACCCCGGGCAGCATCCGTTGATGCTCGAGGGTCCGGCCGCGGGTGTTGGCGGTCATCGTCACGTGCACGTCGGTGACGCCGGGAATCGCCAGCACCACCTTCTGCGCCTCGTCGCGCAGCCGGTCCTTGACCGGGCAGGCGGGAGTGGTGAGCTCGACCACGAAGCGCACCTGGCCACCCGCGATGGTGAGCTCCTTCACGAAGCCCAGATCGACGATGTCGCGATGGAGATCGGGGTCCTTCACCTGGCGGAGGGCATTCAGGACTTGCGGTTCGGTCACGGCACCTGCGCTCATGTCGGTCTCCCGCTACTCGAGGAAAAGCCTCAGCTTAATTCGGCCGGTCGGAGCGCGCGATGCACGATCGATCGCTGCCCACCGAGGGACCGGTGGGCCTCCAGGCGACCGGCTGGAGCGCGCGCGGTCCCTCGCGCGCGTGCGCTCGCGCTCGCGTCACGCGCTGGCGCGTGCGCGTCCCCGCCTCGCCGACGGCCAGAGCGGCGACATCGCGCGCAGCCGCTCGATCGCGCGAACCAGGCACTCGACGGTGGCGTCGACCTCGGCCTCGGTGGTGCTCCGTCCGAGCCCGAAGCGGATCGACGAATGCGCCAGCTCGTCGCTGCGCCCGATCGCCTTGAGCACGTGCGACGGCTCCTTGAGCGCCGAGGTGCACGCCGAGCCCGACGCGACGGCGATCTCGGGCACGCTCATCATCAGCGACTCGCCCTCGATGCACTCGAAGCTCACGTTCAGGTTGTTGGGCAGCCGCCCGCTCTCCGGGCCGTTCCGGTGGATGCGCTCGATCCGCTCCGAGAGCCCGCGCCACAGCCGGTCGCGAAGCTCGGCGATCCGCCGCGAGTGCGCGGCCCCTTCGCTGCGCGCGATCTCCGCCGCGGCCCCGAGCCCCACGATGCCCGGCACGTTGAGCGTGCCCGGCCGCCAGGCCCGTTCCTGACCACCGCCGTGAAGCAGCGGCTCGAGGCGGATCGCGGGCCGTCGCGGCGCCACGTAGAGGGCACCCACGCCCTTCGGCCCGTACATCTTGTGCGCGGAGATCGACAGCAGGTCGATCGCGTCGCGCTCCACGTTCACGTCGAGCTGGCCGAGTGCCTGCACCGCGTCGCAGTGGAAGAGCACCCCTCGCGCGCGACACGTGGCGCCGATCTCGGTGAGCGGCTGCACCGCGCCGATCTCGTTGTTGGCGTGCATGATCGAGACCAGCACCGTGCGATCGCCGATGGCGTTCGCCACCTGGCCAGGATCCACGCGCCCCTCGCCGTCGACCGGTAGGTACGTGACCTTGACGCCCTCGCGCTCGAGCGCCTTGAGCGTGTCGAGCACGGCTTTGTGCTCGGTGACCTGGGTCACCACGTGGTCGCCGCGCGAGCGCAGCGCTCGCACGGCCCCCTTGATCGCGAGGTTGTTACTCTCGGTGGCGCCGCTGGTGAAGATCAGCGTCTTCGCCTTGGCCGCGCCGATCAGGGCCGCGAGCTGGCGGCGCGCCTCCTCGACGCACTCCTCGGCACGCCACCCGAAGGCGTGGGTGCGCGACGAGGGGTTGCCGTAGACCTCGAGAAACGAGCGGGTGATCCGCTCGACCACCCGAGGGTCGACGGGCGTGGTGGCGTTGTGGTCGAGGTAGATCGGCTGGGCGGCGATACCGGTCACGAGAACGACTTGCCGCACCCGCAGGTCGACGCCGCGTTGGGGTTCTCGATCTTGAACCCGGCGCCGTAGAGGCCGTCGACGTAATCGAGGCGCACACCCGTCAGGTAGATCAGGCTCTTGCCGTCGATGAACACCCGGACACCGTTCACGTCGAAGGTCTTGTCCTTGGGCGTTGGCGCCGGATCGAATCCCATCTGGTACTGAAGCCCGGCGCAGCCTCCGCCCACCACGCGCATGCGCAGGCCGGCCTCCGGCTTGTTCTCTTTGGTCATGAGGTCGCGAATCTTGCCGGCGGCTGAATCGGTGACGGTGATCATGGACTGGACTCTCCTGGTTTTGGTACTTCCTAGAGTGTAACCCGACGGTGGGGGATCACGCCGGGCTCGGGACCCACTGGACGCTGGCGAAGTCCCCCAGCTTGGCCCCGGCCAGCGAGCCCACCAGCTGGTCCCGGACCCCGTTCCAGAAGCTGCGCAGCGAGCACACGTCCTCGTGGGCGCAGAGCTTGGGCATGCGCTGGCAATCGAAGAGCTCGATCGGTCCCTCGAGCGCCTCGACCACCTCGGCCAGCGAGATCTCGCTGGCCGGCCGCGCCAGACGGATGCCGCCGTTGGTGCCGCGCCGGCAGGCCACGATGCCCGCGTTCCCCAGATCCTTCACGATGTGCGCCAGGAACCGCTCCGAGATGCCCTTGCTGCGCGCCACCTGCCGGACGCTCGTGAACGCGGAGTCGTCCTGGAGCTTGGCGAGGTCGATGAGCAGCAGCAGGCCGTAGTCGGTGGCTTTGGAGAACTTCATCGAGAGCGTCCGGACGGTTCCTCGAGCGACTGCAATTTGTGGGAATTTCCGGCGAAAAAGCAGTGTAACCGTCAAGCAAGTGACGTCAAACTCACCCTCACCCGGCGCCGAGCCCGGGGCTCAGCCGGGAGGATGCTCGAGCAGGTAGCGATCGAGCCGCTGCGAGGCCGTGGGGGCCGACGGATCCGACTTCAGGAACGCCACGGTCTTGGCCAGGTCCGAGCCCAGCGCCTGATGCAGCTGGCGGAACTTGGTGAGGTCGAGCAAATAGAGCTTGAGACCTAGGAGAAATGCGTTGTTCCACGGCATGTCGGCGTAGCGGGCGAAGACCCCCACCGGGGCCGCGCGCAGGCGCTCCTGCCAGGCACCCATGCGCGCGTCGCGATCGCGGATCTTCTCGAGCGGCGGCGCGGGCCCGCCGTAGAACTGCTCCAGATCGGCGAACAGCTCCTTCAGGAACGCCGCGAACTGCTCCTGATCCGCGAGCCGCTGCCTGTAGGCCGTAACCTGGGGCGAATCCGCGCCGGAAAGCCGCGTGAGGTAAAGCAGCGCCCCCTCGCCGCCCACGAACGTCGCGAGGGCCTCGTTGAAGTCGGCGTTCCCCTTCTCGAAGATCGTCGCGTGGGTGGACTCGTGGACGATGGTGTCGACGAGCGACGCGTCGCTGCGCATCAGCATCGGCGAGAGCACCGGATCGTCGAACCAGCCGAGGGTCGAGTAAGCGTCCACCTCGCGCAGGTAGGTGTCGAAGCCCTGAGCCGCCAGGTCGGCCCGCTCCGCTTCGGCCTGATCGCGATCGAAGAAGCCCTTGTAGGGAAGATCGCCGACGATCGGAAAGTGCCAGAGATAAGGCTCGAGCTTGTCCTTCGGTGCGGCCGACACCGCGATCGACGTGAACGGCCGGTCGAGCGCCACGTAGGTGCGGTAGCTACCCTTCGGCGTGAGGCCGATCTCGATCGCGAGCTTGCGGGCGCTCTCGACCACCTCGAGCTTGGAGCGCACCTTGGGATCGAGATCGGGCGCCGCCAGCACCTTCTCGATCGGCTTCCGGCTCCACAGGATCTCGAGCTGGCCCTTGCTGACGTGCGCCAGGTAGCCGACACCGCAGCCGGGAAGCGCGGTGGCGCCCAGGCACACGAGCGCCACCGCCCTCGCCCGCCAGCCGGCCGTCGTCTTCGCAGCGATTCGCATGAGCCCCATCGTAGCGCGCCCTTCCAAGGGCCGGGCCGCGCCAAGCTCCGCGACGGGCGAGCCA
>CAZYWA010000068.1:0-21628 GCA_964650975.1 uncultured bacterium | reverse complement strand
ATCGAGCACGAGCACGTCGAAGCGGTCGAGCTTCTTGAGCTCTCGGGGGAGCCGGAGCTCGCGCTTGGCGAGGAGCAGGTGCTGAACGAGTCGGTAGGTCGGCGTGAACGGCACCGCCTGACCAAGTTCGACGAGCCGGTGGCCGAGTGCGGCCATCGCGTGCGTCTTCCCGGTTCCCGGCAACCCGAAGGCGAGCACGTTCTCGCCGCGCTCGACGAAGTCACCCTTGGCCAGGGCCTCGAGCTGCTGACGCAGCCTCACGGGAAGACGCTCGAGCTGGAAGGTCGCCCACGTCTTGCCGGCCGGCAGCTTCGATGCGGCTCGTAGGCGCTCGACTCGCCGCTCCGTGCGATCCGTTGCTTCCTGCTCGAGGACCTCGGCGAAGGTCGGCAGGGCATCGGCCTGCCCGGCCCGCGTGAACCGCGGCACGGCCTCGGCTCCCACGGTCGGCAGATGGAACGACCGGCACAGCACGGCGATCCGCACGTTGACGTCGACCGGTTCGGTTCGCGTTCTCATCGCACACCTCCGACGAGGAAGGTGTCGTAGACCGAGAGATCGGGATCGGGGACGTGGATCTCGGGGATCACCGGCTTCGCGGGCGCGACTCGATCGCGGACGTCGCCATAGGTGAAGGGCTTGCCGATCGCGAGTAGCTCCACCAGCGCTCGCTCCACCGTCGCCTCCATCGCGCTCGCGGCCAGGTGCAGCACTCGCACGTACTCGACGTCCGCCCGTTCGCCGCGACACGCCACGAGTGCGTCGTAGGTCCGTCGGAACGTCTCTGTCGGGAAGAGACCCTCGCGGTAGCGGTAGCGAGCGAAGGCGCCAGGCTTTCGCACCAGCGACCAGATCACGTGCCGATAGTCGATCCGGTACTCCTCGGCACCGCGAAGCCTCTCCATGCGCTCGATGACCTGACTGCGGTAGAGGATCTCGACCACGTCGGGATGAAGCCGAGCCTCGACCTCGTGGCCGATCAGGCGCGAGGGCACCGAGTACGTCCGTCCGCCAACACGGACGGTGCTCCAGCGGTGCACGCGCACGAGGTAGGTCGAGTACGAAGGCACGGGGGCCGGCGGAAGCGGCCGCAAGTGGGGTCGCTCCGCTGCCAGGCTCGATGCGAAGCGGCGATTGCGACGCTCGACCACGACCTCGACGAAGGCTTCGTACGTCTCGAGGTCCGGGAAGTCGCAGCTTTCGCGGATCACCAGCGCCTGTCGCAGCGCGTCCTTGATGCGTCGATTCGTCTGCTCGACGACGCCGTTCTCGTTGGACTCACCGGGCCGGATCCGCGTCGACTCGAGCCCGTAGTGCGCGAGCACGGACGCGAAGCGCTCGTTGAGGACGCGGCCGCTCTCGTGTTTGAGGTCGTGGGTTGCCGCGGAGAGGTTGTCGGTCCGCGCCACTGCGGTCACGCCGCCGAGGCGCCTGAAAGCCGCTTGCAGCCCGGCGACCAGCGCCTCGAAGGTCTCGCTGAAGGCGAGCTTCGCCCAGGTCCAACCGCTGTAGCTCAGCACCAGGACGAAGAGCAGGTGATCGAGAGGCTCGCCGGCGATCGTCAGGCCGAGCTCGCGTGCGTGTGTGAAGTCGAGCTGCGCCTCGCGGCCCGGTGGGTGCACCTGCGGGAAGAAGACCTCGCGCTCGCCGCCATGTAGCGCTCGCCAGTCCCGCAGCCGTCGCTGGAGGGTGCGGAGCTGACCCGCCGGGAAGCGGCCCGGATAGCGCTCCTCGAGCCAGTCGAAGATCGTCGTCGCCTGCAGCACGCCCGCCTCGTCCGTCTGGAGCAACGGCTCGACGTCGGCAGGCCACACCTCCTCGAACGGGTCGGATCGCGTCCGCCACGTCCGAGGCTTGCGGGTCTCCGACGGCAACGGCCCCCGCTCCCAGGCCCGCGCCGTCCGGACCCTCATCCCCGCTGCTGCCGCTGCTGCTTCCTGCGTCTTCCCGTCCATGCGCTTCTGCCTCAGCAGGCGCACCTGGGCATCCGTGACCATCGGCTGGGGTCCTCCCGGACCGCAGCCAACGCCACTCGATGACCTCAGGCGAGACCGGCAGATCTAATTGTCGTCGACCGGCAGAAGTAATTGTCGCTGATCACATGCGACCGCGCAGGTGGTGGCACGGGGTCGTCGGATTGCTAGAGTCACGGAAGACCGTAGATCGTTACCGCTGGATCGGGCAATCTCTCGGGGACTCGGATGGACCCGATCACCGATCCATACGAGTTCTACCAGCGCGACCGTGGCGCAGTCGGGAGGTCGGCGATGCCCATTCGTCCACTTGGGACCCAAATGCAGGCGAGTTGATCGAGTCTCGGTCCCGGATGAGGAAGTGCGCCCTCGCGTGGGAATCGTACAGTCGGCACGATCGCCCCGGCGGCTCGCGGCTTCCTGTGTCCAGTGGCCCTGAACCCCGGTGGTGCCAACGGATGATGGTCTCTAGCTTCACGAGGACGAGCACGTCGCACCACCGGGCCTTCACGGTGGATCGGTATGCGCACCTACACCCGCCGATCTCGAAAGCGAGGACGAAGACCGCGTTTCGTCACGACCAGTGATGCTCACTCCGGGTCTCGACGAGCGCGACTCGAGCGCATCGCGCTCGGCCGAAGAGATCGCGCCTCAAAGCGACTTCCGCCGGTCAACGAGGATTCGTCTCCCTTCGCCAGCCCGAGGCACCCGTGTGCTGAAATAGCCGCACCGGTGCCCATCGGTAATTTGGACACTGGTGGTTGCACGTTCTGCTCGCGGCCGGCCCGTCGCCGTCCCTTTCCTTAACCCCGGACCAGGACATCCATCGGCCGGAATCGGGCTGCGTTCCCACGCGTGCGCCGTCGAGGCCGGCGAGGGCCCACGGCCCGAAGAAGCCCACATTTCGTTCGCGCCCGGAAGCGCGCACGGTGCGACCGGCTTCGCGGTGACGAGGCACAGGACGTGCACAGACCAACCCACCTCGTGACAAGGCTCGGCACCGCCGGCCGGTCAGGTCCCACCCGGGTAATCCGCCCGCATCGTCCATGAGTCGAATCACGGTTCGGCCGCGCGCCACGGCACTCTCACCAATCGAGGCGTTGCAGCGGAAGGCAGCCGAGGATCCTCGCGTCATTGATCTCGCGGGCGGCCTGCCCTCTCCGCGCCAGTTCCCGCGCGCGAAGCTCGGCGCTGCGTTTGCTCACGTGCTCAATCAGCCAAGTTGTGGGGCGCTTCAGTATGGCTGGCCAGAGGGAAGCTCGGGGCTGCGCCACGTCATCGCGGCCCGGCTGCAGTCCCGTGGCGCGGATATCGCCGACGACGATGTCATCGTTACCAATGGCGCTCAGGAAGCGATCGCGATTGCCGTTCAAATTGTTTGCCGGCCCGGCTCGCGCATCGGGGTCGAGCCGACCACCTACCAGGCCGCCCTCGAGCTTTTCCGAACGCGCGAGCTGGAGCCCACGGCTTCTGGCGGCCGCGTGGCAGCCCACTACGTGATGCCCGCACTCTCGAATCCGAGCGCTTGTCAGGCCTCCGATGCCGAGCGCAAGCGCCTGCTCGCGAGCCATCTCCCCATCATCGAGGACGACGCCTACGCCGAGCTACGATTCGACGGCCCGCCGCCTGCGCCACTCGTGACCCAGGCGCGCACGCGCGTATGGCACGTGGGCACGTTCTCGAAGACACTCTGCCCCGGCCTCCGAGTAGGGTGGCTCGTGCCGCCGCGATCGCGCGCGCGCGAGGCGCTGCGCCTCAAGCGCGACACGGACCTCCAGTCGAATAGCCTCGCCCAGTCGATCGTGGAGCGTTACCTCTGCAACGAGGATTTCGACGCGCGCCTTGAACGATTGAGGGCGTCTTACGCGCGGCGCGCCCGCACACTCTTCCGCGCCGCGCGGAGGCACTTACCCGAGTGGCGGTACAAGTTCCCTCAGGGCGGCTTCGTTCTATGGCTCGAGACGCCCAGCACGGTGGACGAGATGGCGCTCCTCCGCGCTGCGCTGCAGGCCGGAGTTAGCTTCGATCCCGGCTCACTGTTCCGGGCCGACCGGGCGTCGGAGCCTACAGCCGTGAGGCTATGTTTCTCATACGCGGACGAGTCGCAGCTCGAAAAGGGCGTCGCGCGGCTAGCAAGCGCTTGGAAGAAGATCGGCGGAAGAAGGTCGCGCCGCAAGGTCACTGGGTCGCCCTCCCCCAACAGAGTGGGGGCTGCTCGAGAAGATAATACTCTCTCAATAATTCTACGATAGGCGGATGCTTCGGAACGCTGGCCCACATGGCCTAGCAACCCTCCACGGCGCGGATGACGACGATTTCCGAGAAAGGCGGTGTGATCCGTGTTCAGAGCCAGTCCGACCGGCGACCAGCGCGAAACTGTCGAGAATGTCTCTTTGAGCCGGGGGGCGGACTACCTACTTGAGGAGTGCCGGATGGTACTCCCCGGAATTCAGGCGCTATTTGGTTTCCAGCTCGTTGCCGTCTTCAACGCTCGCTTTACGGAGCTCTCGGCTTGCGAGCAACGAATGCATCTCGTCGCAATCGGGCTTGTCGGGGCGGCCGTCGTGCTGATCATGACGCCAGCGGCCTACCATCGGCAGACCACTACCCGCACCATCACGTCCATATTCATCCGGCTTTCGACCCGGCTCCTGTTGTCGAGTATGATCCCGCTCGCGTTCGCGATTAGTCTCGATTTCTATCTAATAGCGCGCATGATCTTGGCCAGCCGAGTCGGTGCTGCTGTCGCGACCGCGCCGTTATCGATGGGCGTCCTCCTATGGTTCGCGTTACCGCGTGTACGCGGAACGAAGGGAGGACCCTGAATCTTTTGCCGACCGTCAGTATCCAAATTGAATGGCCAGCCAATCGTAGATACATCCCGAAAGGCAATGCTAGCCCCTTTTCGCAGTTGCCTCAATGCTCGGTCTCCGTGGAGAAGTTAGAGCCTTAAAATGCGAGGGAAGATATGTCCAAAGCAGCCAGAATAAAATGGCTCGCCAAGCCAACGGCAGACGACTACCGCGCCGCGTATTCTTACCTGAGTCTCCTTTATGAGGAGGGTCGCGTAGCGACTAATTGTTCTCGCCTCAAAAAGGCCCGTATCGTATGGTACAAGGCTGAAGACGTCATCCGAGCCTCGGGATTATCTCTTCTCGGCCTAAGCGATGATCATGTCAAGAAGGAACGAAAGCGTGTTCGATCCGGTGAAAGATTGGCGCCTGTCTTACTGGTGAAGGATCCGCGCAATGCGAGGCTCGTTGTCGCCGATGGCTATCATCGCCTATGCGCGGTTCATGCCTGCGACGAGAATATCATTGTGCCTTGCAAGATTGCTTAGGTGCTCGAATGATCACGGGAGAGGGATTGCAAAGTCGTGCCGCCGTTATGGTCGTCGCAAGTAGGATGTGGCCAGGCTGTGGTTCCGGACCGCCACGCCGGTCCAAGAAATCAGGGGGCAGTCCCGCGGCAGACTCGAGATGGCTCGAATCCGTGTCAATTCGTTTCGGGATCGATTGGTACGAATGCACCATTATGGCGAAAGATGGCTGTATGCGAAGGTTGAGAGAGGCTGTTCTGCGTCTTTGCTCGATGTGGCGATGTGTCAGCCCCCCTCCTCGAATTATCCTCGGGACGCGAGGGGACGAGGCCCTTTTGATCGGTCGGAGCGCTTTCCCGAATCCAGTTCTTTTGCCTTCCTGTGATCAAGGTGCTGCGACGGGCACAAAACCTAGGGATCTGGTCCTGCGGCTCGGCAGGCTTACCACGTCCGTGACGGCGGTGCCGCCTTACTCCTTGCCGTGCTTTGCGCGCCTGCGCCCGCTGGTCGGCGTACGGCGTGCGACTTCTTCCAGACCGGGTCACGAGCGCAGAGGCCCCCCATCAGAGCCCCTCGGTTCCGCAGTCGCTTTCCTCGAACTTCGCCGTGATGGGCAATCATCGATCGCAGCCAGCACCCATGGTGACTTCGCAGGGCGACTCCGAAGGGGATTCCAAAATTCGGGCCTGGGTGTGAGTCCATGGCTCGTCCGTAGTCTCGGGATCCGGGGCGGCGCCCCATCGTTCTCGGCGGATCAAGCTAACACGGCATTGGCGCTCGGCGCCCCGCTGGAAGTGGGGTGAGCGGAGTAGCGATGCCTAGTCATACCGAGCGTATAGGCGAGGGACGCCCGATCGCGGTGCTGAGCGCCATTGCGGCGAATCTGGTGATTACTGCCGCGAAGTTCGCTGCGGCTTCACTGGCAGCGCTTCGATGACTTCGGAGAGCATTCATTCGGTCGTGGATACTGGAAATGGGTTGCTCATCCTCCTTGGGCGCCGGCGAGCCGACCGGCGCGCCGACCGAGAACATCCCTTCGGGTACGGAAAGGAACTCTACTTCTGGACGCTCATCGTGGCGATATTGATGTTCGGCGCCAGTGGCGGGATGTCGGTACTCGAGGGTGTGACTCACATCGACATCCGCCCCCAGATACGAGTCCGCGATGGACTACCTTATCATCAGGGTGGCCTTGATGGCTCAGCTCACCTCATTCTGCATTAGGGTGCGTAAGCTGCGACGCGAGGCCACTGGCCGCGGAATCTGGCGGGCAGCACGCGCGCGCAAGGATCCGTCCACGTTCACCGTTGTATTTGAGGACTCGGCGGCGCTAGCTGGAGTATTCATCGCCGCGCTCGGCTTGTTCCTCGCGGAGCGGCTCGGGCACCCCGCGTTCGACGGTGTGGCTTCGGCATTGATCGGCATACTGCTGGCCGTGGTCGCCGTGGTTCTCGCACATGAGAGCAAGGAGTTGCTCGTTGGGAGGAGTGCCGATCCGGTGGTATCGGAAGATATCCGGAAGCTGACCGAGTCACACGAACACATCGAGAAGGTGATCAATATGCTGAGCATGCACCTCGGACCGCATGAGTTGCTGCTCAATCTGGATCTCAAGTTCCGAGGCACGTTCACTGCGAGCCAGATTGTGTTTGTCGTGGAGGACTTGGACAACGCGATCCGGAATCGGTTCCCCGACGTATTCCGGATCTCTATCGAGGCCCGCGCATTTCGTGGTCAAGCGTTACTTGCTCCGCCGGCCTCATCGGACCTGAGCTAAGAGCCTATCGGGTCTCCCACTTGGTCCCGAAAAGCAGGCCGGCGGTGCCCGGCAGCGGTGGTGCGCATGATGCGCAGACCATGCAGCCTCAAGACTGGATCGCGTTGTTCCTAGGACTGTTGAGTCTCGTGGGTCTGATCTTCAGTATTCAATACGCGACGTTTGCGATATCCCGAGCCCGGAGAATTGCTATTTACCCGGAATCTGTGAGGGCAAACACGTCCGACGTCACTGTCCGCGCCAGGGAACTGTCCCGGATCGCCGCCCACGTCGACAGGAAAGCAACATCAGCACGATTGGCGGCCGAGGTTGACCAAAGGGTGCGGGATTTAGACCATTGCGTTCGACGAATCGAATACATTCGACAACAGGAGGGCGTGTCCGCTAATGCGTACGCGCCAAGGTGGCTTGATCTCCTGGATTTCCGGAAATTGGTGAGGCAAGAGACGCGCAGGGTGGTAATCGATGCGGATCACGCGGTGAAGACAGGCGTCTGTCAGAGCGAACTCGCCGCTTTGATCGCCGCGAAGCAACTTAACGAGGATTTGATGGTGGACGCGGCTGGTCCCGCGCGCGACCGACCCGGTGCTGCGGGATCGTCAAGATCCAAAGGCGCATCTGGCAGCGATTTGCGACGGCGGATCGTGCGACAGACATTTGAGTTTTCACTCGAGAGCGTTCAAACTACGATCGCTTTTCTTCCGCAGGGGTTTGCAGGATCTATGCTCGACGTTGCGATGCATATACAGGTGGCTGGATATTTTCTGGTTCTTGCTTTCCGTTGTTTTGCACGACTCGCCGTATTGCGTGAATGGTTTTCAATGAGGAAGCTCACGGATGCATTTTGACGGGCGACATCCGAATGTCGCAATGATTCATCTGGACCCAGGGGAGCGGCTCTATTTCAGACTGTCGCTTCTCAGGACCAGGCACGCTGATTTCACGCCAGCTCCACCGTTTCCATTCGAGAGTCCAATCGCCCGAATCTTTCACGGCTGTTACTGGCTGGCGACCTACGAATCGGCGTCGCCCGAGACGCTCGTTCTGATGGGGCCCCAGCTTCCCGGCACGTTCGCCTCGTTCAAAGTTGAGGCTGGACACGTGTACTACGTGGACACTCGCTACCTGGCGGCCGTGGTGCGTGAGCCTGGATCGCGTTTTGAGACATTGATTGGGAAGCTCTTCAGCATACGTATGTGGTTCCTCCTTCGGATGCCGCTGCCCGTGGTTGTGCAAGGGCCAGCCCACATTGTGCTTTACGGTCCGTCGCTTCGGCGGCTGAGTCCATTGACGTCCGCTGGCTGTCCCGCGGAGGTTGTCGATTTACTGCCGAGTCAGATCGCGGCGTTTGATGCCTCCATGCGGTTCACAGTGACTGCGCTAAAGCCCGGCTCGCGTTTACTCGGTCATTTCTACAACGCGACGGCCGGTCAGATTCGGTGGACGTTCGAGCTGACAGGGGAACTGTTCGTTGAGGATCTCCACCGTGGTCACCGCCATCTAGCATCGGTTGCGCTGCGACTGCTGATCCATTTCGTGACGTGGTGCTTTATCGCGCTCATTTTGAAGGCGTGGGTTGTCAGCGGACCATAAGTGAGGATCCGGGCGCCGCGAGAATTGTGCCGGTAGCGGCTTTGAGCGTGGCGTGGCACGCGTGTACCCCCGTGGGGGCCCACCGAGCTCGGAGAGCGCCCGGCCAGAGACGGGTGGCGCGTGCCCGCCTTCAGTGCGCGGCACGCCAACGAGAGAAGCTGGACAGAGGCCCTGAGAACGCGCCCAGCCCCAATAGGTTCTCGAGGCCGGAAACTCCTCAGCAGTTCGCACGGACGGCCGCGAGCAGGCGCTCGAAGTCGACGGGCTTGGCGAGGTAGTCGACCGCGCCCAAGCGTCGTGCCTTGTCGTCTAGGTCGGCGACGCCAGAGACCACCAGCACCTTGAGCTGCGCGAGCTCGGGATCGGCCAGCATCCGCGAGCGCAGCTCCCAGCCGTTCATCTCCGGCATCATCAGATCCAGCACCACGAGGCAGGGCGGCGGCTCACAGCGCAACCGCGCCAGCGCGGCGGCACCATTTTCGGCGAGTCGCACGTCGAACCCGTAGATCTCGAGGAGCACTGCGAGCGAGGATCGCGTGTCCTCGTCGTCATCCACGATCAGGACGTGCCGATGGGTCATCGTGGAACGTCGACCGGCGATGCCGCGTCGCGGGGAAGCGTCACGCGGAACATCGTACCTCCGCCCGGCCCGTCGTCTAGAATCACGTCTCCGCCGAGCGCGCGCGTCACCTCGCGGACCAAGGCGAGCCCGAGCCCCACGCCGCTGGTCGACTTGTGGGCGGCGTGCTCGCCCTGCTCGAAGGGCTCGAAAACTCGCAGCCGCTCGCCGGGTGGAATGCCCGGCCCCGGGTCCGCGACCTCGACGGTGTGCGCGCCGGGGCTGGCCGCGATTCGCACCGCGACCCACGTCCCGTTCGTGTACTTGACGGCGTTGCTCACCAGATTCGAGATGACGAGCCGCACGAGCTCGGGGTCGGTGCGACCGGGGACGACGTCCGGCGCCGTCTCGAGCCGGGCCGTGATTCCGCGGGTCTCGCACTCCGGCCGGATCTCGTCAAGCACGGCGCGCGCCACTGAGACCAGGTCGACATCGGCGACTCGTACCGTGAGCTGGCCGCTTTCCACGCGAGCGTACTGAAGCAGCGATTCGACGAGGCCCGTGAGCCGGCCGAGGGACCGATCGAGCCGCTCCAACGCGTCCTGCTGCCGCGGGCTGGGCGTCGCGGCCGGGTCGCGCCGCAGGATCTGGAGCTGCAGCGCCACGGTCGAGAGTGGCGCCCGCAGTTCGTGGGACACGAGACGCAGGAAGCCTGACTTTGCTTCGCTCGCGCGCTCGGCGTACTGGCGCGCGACCCGCATCGACTCGAGCGCGGTCGCGAGGTCTCGCTTCCGGGCCGTAACCTCGCGCGCGAGCTCTTCGAGGTCGCCTTGCTGCGACTCGAGCTCGCGCTTCAGGAGATCCCGCGTCCGCTTCATCGCGATCAGATTCCGGGCGCGCGCGCGCAGCTCGTCGGCGGAGAAGGGTTTCGTCAAGTAGTCCTGGGCGCCCCCGGCGAGCAGGCGCGATTTGAGCTCATCGTCGGTCTTGGCGCTCAGGACCAGGACGGGAACGCCCTCGAGCTCGGGCCTGCGGCGGATCTCGCTCACCAGGCGCTCGCCGCTCATGCGCGGCATCATCACGTCGGTGACGACCAGGTCCGCGGTCTCGACGCGTAACTGGTCGAGCGCCTCCTCTCCGTCGGCCACCCCGATCGTGTGGTAGTCCACGAGCGACTCCCGCACGAAACGATTCATATCGGGATGATCCTCGACGACGAGGACCGTGGGCCGATACGCGCCCGCCGCGACCTCCGCCGTCGCGCCGCGTCCATCGAGCTCTGCCAGGGTCTGCTGCGCGGCGAGCGCTCCGTCTGCGGACGGCACGCGAGCCTCGGACGACACCGTGACGCCGGCTGGCGCGGTGGCGGGCAAGAAAACCCGCACGGACGCACCGCCCTCGGGGGCGCTTTCGATCGCGATCGAGCCGGCGTGAAGCTGAACCAGCTCGCGCACGATCGAGAGGCCGAGGCCGGTGCCGCCGACCGCCCGCTCACTTCCGCCGTCGAGCTGGCGGAAACGCTCGAACACCGCCTCCCGGTCCTCGGGGCGGATGCCGGGCCCGCCGTCGGCGACCTCGATCGCGATCCGCGCGGCTTCGCCCGGCGAGCTCGCGGGCGCGGTACAGATCCGGACTCGCACGGCCCGCCCCGGCGGCGTGAACTTGAACGCGTTCGAGAGGAGGTTCAAGACGACGCGTTCCAGGTGATCGGGATCCGCCTCCACGAGCACCGGGTCGCGCGCGTCCACGGTGAACGGCATGCCGCGCTCCGCCGCGAGCGTCTCGAACTGCACCGCGATGCGCCGGACGTGCGCCGCTGCGTCGAAGCTCGCCCAGCGCACCTCGAGCCTTCCGGCCTCGGCCTTCGCGATGTCGAGCAGGTCGTTCACGTGCTTGAGGAGGGTGCGGGCATTGCGGGCCACGATGTCGAGATCGCGCCGCTGGTCGGTGGAGAGGTCGGGTGCGGCGAGAAGCCGATCCACCGGACCGAGGATCAACGTGAGCGGGGTGCGCAGCTCGTGGCTCACGTTGGCGAAGAACTCGGTTTTCGCCCGGTCCAGCTCGCGCGTGCGATCGTAGAGCGTGCCCAGCTCGTCGACGACCTTCTCAAGCTCGAGACCGCGCTGGTGCGCCGCCTTGGCGCCGCGGGCCAGCGCCTCGGCCTTCGGTAGGAGCGGCGGCAGGAGTAGCGCAGTGCCCACCGAGGCGAGCGCGGTGATGGCGCGGAGCCAGCCGTCGGTCCAGTAAGCCGGGTCCCAGATCACCAAGACGTCCATGAAGTGAGTGAAGCCGCAGCTCACGATGAAGACGCCGAACGCGACCGCCATGGCCTTGAATGGGATGTCCCGTACCCGCCAGACGAGGACCCCGAGCGTCGCCGAGATCGCGACGTACGAGAGGCCGATCGCGGCATTCGCCAGCACTTGGGTCCAGACCAGCGCTGGCTTCCAGAGATAGCAGTGGCCGTGCGGGAGAAACCCGGCGGTCGAGGTCAACTCCGACAGGAATTCGTGCATGGGGGCTCCATTCGCACTCTTGGTCGGGAGGCCGAGACTGGCACCCAGTACGTCCCACGAAGGAAGGTGGCGTACCCGAGAACAACAACCCAAGTCTGCAAAGGACTGCGGGCCGTTTCTTGGCCACGGGGCCAAGGTCCCCGCGCATTCGCGGCTGCGACACGCTGGTCGGGTCGGGGTTACCGGGGCCTACTTCCTGCGTGGATAGCAAGCCACAAATCCCGGGACACGCTGACTGGCAATGCCTCGACGCCGTCGCCGTGCGGCAGGGCGCCCGATCCCGGAGCCTATGCAGAATCGCGTGGCACCAATCTCGGAATCGAGCGCGAGCCGGATCGCTGGGTCCACTCTGCCTGCCTCCTCTGCTCCAATGCTGCGGGCTCGACTTCGCGGTGAAGGACGGCCGGATCGTCGGCGTTCGCGGCGCGGCCAACCACCCGGTGAGCTTCGGGCGCCTCGGCCCCAAAGGTGAGAACTCGTGGGTCGCCAACGCCGATCCGCGTCGCGGCAGGACGCCCCGGCGCCGGCGCCGGAAGGACGGTCCGTTCGAGGCGGTGACCTCGGACGAAGCGATGGCGGTCTTCGAGTCGCGCTTCCGCAACGCATGGAGCCACGGCCACGAGAACCTCGCTTGCTACAACTCGGGTCAGCTCACGATCGAGGAGTTCTACGCGCTGGGGAAGCTCTGGCGCGGCGGGCTCCAGTCGTCGACCATCTCCGCGGAACTCGCGAGCCGGCTCGCCTTCGCCGACCGCGACGGCAAGCCCGTGCGACTACTCGGGCATGGCCTACGAGCTGATCCTGGAGAGCGGTGCGCTCGCCCTGCACCGAGGCCCATCCTCGCGGCACGGAGCGCCTCTAGGAGGACCGGCGAGTCGATCGGCCCTATGCCGCTCGATCGATCGGCGGCACGTCGATGCGCTGGCTCCAGGTCGAGCGCTGAAGCACCTCGTTGCGACGATATCCGAGTGGCGAGGAACTCAGGGTTGCTTCTCGGTCCCACCGGAGGTGTCGGCACCGGTTCCAGCCGAGCCCGCGGGGCGCTTCGGATCCGAGCCCCGGGTTGGGGCCGGCGCCGTGGGGGAGCCGCGGTTCCCCGACTCGCTTCGCGGATTCGTGTCGCTCGGAGGAGGGGTCTGCGGAGGCGCCGGTTGAGGTGATGCAGTCGGCGCCGCCGACTTCGTGGGGTCGGTTTCGGACGAAGGCGTGAGACTATTTCCGTTGGATCGGGGCGTGTCGGGGACAGTCGCTGTTCCTGCCGAGTCGGTGGTGCGTTGATCGCTCATACCGTTCGACCCGGTATGGCCATCCGGCGTGTCGGGGTGCTTGCCCATCGCGAAGGCGGACGTGCCGAGGAGCAACGTGAAAAGCGTCAATATCAGATGTCGTCGCATGGTTCCCCCGGATCGCTGTCGTCGCACCATCCCGGGCCCGACGGCAGGCGACGCAAGCGGTGCACGGATCGTGCCTGATCAGGGCGGCGCTCCCCACAAGACTCGGAGAGCGCGTCCTCGCGCGAAGGCTCTTTCGATCGTGACTCCTGCAGGCCGGGCTCGGACGGCCGGTCCGACATCGCCGGGCTCGGGTCGATTGGACACGAGCGGCATCGGCGAGAGCTCGGGGCATTGGCTACCGGTCGGACGCCTTCCGGCGGCCGCGCGGGCGTGGCTCACCGCTCTTCGTATACGCTGGAGGAACGTAAAAATTCAGCGTGCGCAACGGGTGGCGGCCAATGGCACGGATTTCGTGCCGGTCACCTTTCTCGATCAGCAGCAGCGAGCGAGGCCCTAGCTTGACGCGCCGCGCGCCCGAGATCGCCAATCCGGACCCAGAGAAGACAAATAACCACTGATCCGCGCCGCGGTGCGAGTTACGAGGATCTCCCTCGGCGTCACCCGAGGCGATGACCATCGAGGCCGCCTGCGAGCGTCGATTGCCGCAGACTATGCGAAAGCCTTTCGAAAGGTTGACTTTCACGCTTTTCATCATCGCCTCCTGGCGACAACGGCAGGGAGACGGCAAGCTCGGTGAGGCCGGCGCGTTCGGAACGATCGCAAGGCGCGTGCCGTAGATCCGACATGAGACCCCAAGCACCCGCCGGCTATCGAGGACCCAGCTCATGGGTCTCGACGCTGTGGAGGACTGTGTTAGCCGACCCTGCGTCTACAACACCCCGAGCTTCAGCGGAGCCGCCCCTGAAACATCGCGGCTCAGCTGTCTTTGGAAACCGCGGCGTCGACCAGATCGCTGTTCGCGGGACCACTCGTTACGCGCCCTGTTGCGTCGAAGCGTGAGCCATGACAGGGGCAGTCCCACGTTCGCTCACTCGAGTTCCACTGCACGATGCAGCCGAGATGAGGGCAAATGGCCGACCGCTCGTGCACGCGTCCGCCGGAATCGCGGTACACGGCGATCTTGTGGAAGCCACGTCGGATGATCGCGCCGGAGTCGAGCGCGATCTTTCCCACATCGTCGACGTCGCCGGGTGTTACCCAGTCGGCGTACTGCGCGGCCATGTTGGCCGCCTCGCGCACGAATTCCCCGCCGGCCCTGAGCGGCTTCCGCGCTGGATCGTAGAGCTCGGTCCACGCGTTGGACCGTCCGAGGATGAGATCGCTGATCAACATTCCGGCGATCGTGCCGTGGGTCATCCCCATCCCGGAATCACCGGTCGCGACGTAGACATTGTCCGCGTCGAGTGGATTGAGCCCGATGAATGCCAGGCCATCGATGGTTTCCATCACCTGTCCGGACCACGACGTCACGACTTCGCGCAGCATGGGAAAATGTAACCGGGCCCAAGATTCGAGTCGTGAGAAGTGCTCGTCAGGATGTTTCTCCTGGCCGGTCTTGTGGTCCTCTCCGCCGACGACTAGCAGCTCTTCGCCGTCGATGTCCTCGGCCAGTCGCACGTAATGGTATGGGTCGAGTGTGTCCCAGTAGAGCGCTCGCTCCACGCTCTCGCGGGGAATCCGTCCCGCGATGACGTAGGTCATGTACGCCGCCTGCTTGGTATGCAGCGCAAACAGGTTGTTGATCGGGACGTTCGTGGCGACTACGACCGCTCCCGCTGTGACCGAGGCATCGCGATCCGTCTTGACGAGCGCGGGACGGCCCTCGAAACTCTGCACATGGTTACCGGTAAAGATCCTGCCATTCATACGCTCGATTGCGTCGGCCAAACCCGCGAGGTACCGAAGCGGATGAAACTGGGCCTGCCTCGGAAATCGTAGACACGGACCGGTGTCGAAACCCACGAGCGCGGATCGAGGCAGCAAGGCAACGTCGACCAGACCGGCTCTGTGCGCCGCGTGCAGCTCTTGCTCCAAGACCTCGAGCGGTTGTTCGGGTCCGCGGAATAGGTAGCCATCGAGCCGCTGGAACCCGGCGTCGATGCGTTCGCTCGCGATGATTTGCTCGATGCGATCGATCGCGGCGGCATGGCTCGAGGCGGCCAGCCGTGCGGTCTCGATGCCGCGTATCCGTTCGAGATTGTAGAAACGATCGTCGATCGCGCTCGCGAGGTGAGCGGTCGTGGAGGCGGTCGTCCCCCTGCCGATGGGACCGTCATCGAGCACCACCACCGAACAGCCTTCTCGGGCGAGGTGATAGGCCACTGAAAGCCCAGCGATCCCCGCTCCGATCACGCAAACGTCGGTGCTCAGGCTGCCATCGAGCGCGGGACGGCCCGGAATCGGAGGCGTCAGCAACCAGACCGGGATGTGAACAGGCATGGAATATACCAGCGGGATCAAAGCCTGCATCAGTGCAGGCCTGATGCCAAAACCCAGTGCTGGCGGCCCGCGATGGTCCGGGTGTGGACGTCGATTCTCAGCCTGGTGCCGGCTCCAGCGTCTGACGGGCGCTCTTCGGCCGTAACCACGGCACGTTCACCCTCGACCCGCCTCAGCGACCCAGCTGGTCGGTGGATTCCACCGCACCCGGTTGCGGTGCGTTCCTGAAGGGAACGCCGTAACCCCTGCTTGCGCCGATGAGCCGGATCGGATCCCACATTCAGGAGCAGAGTACCACTCGGCCCGGCAACCAGCGCTGAGGGTCTCTGCCACGCCTCGGAGCCTCTACCGAATGAATGGTTTTCACATCGTCGGCCTTCTGGCCCCGACCTCCGAGGCGTGGTTTGCGCCGTCCACAATGTTGGATTCGATTCGATCACAGCGAGTCGGACCTGCATCGTGGCTCTACAAAGGACCGGCATCTGATTTGTACAGACCCGGTCGGGAAGGTCTTTGGTAGTCGAGCGGGATCTGAATGAAGACGGTCAAAAGCGGCGCCTTCGCATTCGGTGCCCTGGCTATCGTCCTATATGGTTTTGCAATGCAGATCGCGAGCGCCAAAGCGGCCCGCGCCAGGTCCGGCCAGGCCAAGGATCAGACTGTGCGCGTCGAGACGATGTCCGGCGTCGAGGTTTCGCTGGAGAAAGGGCTTGAAGCCAGTGAGCCAGTGGGCAACCCCATCTCGGCCAGATTCGGGCTCGAAGATGGCACTCTCCAGTTATGCGTCTATACGACGGCGAGTGGCGCATTTTCTAGGGTCGTCGTCGACTGCACCACGGGATTGGTAGCGAAAGTTGACGAGATCTCGTACGGCGACGAGCTGATGGATGCCAGATTCCAGAGCGCCGCAATGGCGCGGGCGACGACGACGCTGGCAAGCGTTACCGCGCGGGCAGTAAGAGACAACCCCGGCTTCCGTGCCGCCGCTGTGGTCTCTTCCTTCGAAGACGGACATTCGGTGGCCGACTACAACCAGAACGCCAAGGATCGCACCACCTGCTCCGCCTACTTGGTGCGTCCGCTGCCGGACGCGCGGGTGTCGATGCCGCTCGACTGGGACGAAGTGCCGGCGTGCGAGCCGGCGGATTTCACCGTAGCGACGGCGCCGGGGAGGTTCGCGGCGATCGGCGATCCCCACGCCGGCATCGACGAGGCCGCCGGGTCGCTCGAACCGCTTCTCGAGCTCGCCGCCCGTGACGAGGCGGCCGGGCTCGGCGACGCGCCGTGGCCGCCGCACTTCCGCAAGATGGAGGGCGAGCGGGCTCGGGTCGCGCCGAGCCGTGCCAAGCGCGGTGGGCCCAAGAGCGCCGCGCTGAAGCGCACCAAGATGCCGCTCGTCGTGATCGCGCGCTCCCCGAGTCGGGAAGAGGCGCTCATGGGCTTGGAACGCTGGAAGGCGAGGCATCCCGAGGTGGCGGCGAAGCTCGCCGTCGACGACGTGCTGGTCGACGCGATGCGCGCGGGCGATGGTCGACGTGGACGCGGATCCGCGTGAACATGCGAAACCTTCCCGAGGAAATCCAACCGCCGCCCGAACCGCCCGACCCGGACGACGACCCGACACGAGAGCGGCGCGAGCGCAAAGGCTGACTACGTTCGCCGCGCGGTCTCCTCGAAGATCACCGCGAGCTCGTGCGGCGCGACGACCTCGAGCTGCTCGTAGGTGCAGTCGCGCGGCCGCTTGTCGGGACGCCATCTACGAAAGTGCGCGATGTGCCGGAAACGCGTGCCCTGCATGTGGTCGTAGGCCACCTCGGCCACCAGCTCGGGGCGAAGCGGCTCCCATGAGAGGTCCTTGCCTCCGCTCCAGCGGCTCTTGGCTCCCGGCATGCGCCGGCTCGCCTGTGCATCCGCTTTGGCCCACTCCTTCCAAGGGTGATCGTCAAGGGCGCCCTTTCGGTAAGGCGCCAGGAATGAGACCAGCTCCTCTCCATTTGCCGACGCGACGCCGACGTGCTGGAGCGCTCGCGCGTCGTCGTGGAGACTCAGCAGGAGCGAGCCCACGGCCGTGCCTTCACCGTTCTTGTGCCACCGGAAGCCCGCGACCACGCAGTCGCACTCGCGCTCGTGGTTGACCTTGAGCATGACCCGCTTGTTGGGCTGGTACCCTAGCTACGCGGCCCGCACTCGAGACGATTCGCCAAAGACAGCACGGAGCCCTTCGGCGACACAGCTCGAGTGGACCTTCGGCATGGCTCGGCCGTCAGCGCCGCCGCATTTTGGAGGCCCGGCCAGGCCGTTTCTGACTACCGCTTCCTCTGGGCAGTGCCGCTCGCATGTGATCGTGGGACATGACATACGGAGACAATTCAGGAAAGCCCCCAGGCGCGCGCAGTTACGTCTTTCGCCGCCGTGCTTACCGCCCGCAACGCGCAGGCATAAGGGTTGCTACCGCCTGGTGACCCATCAGCCAAGCCATGGCCAACCTCACGCGCATCCTCGTTGTGGATGACGAGCCCATGATCCGGTCGATGCTCGAGCGCATCCTCGGCGGCGACGACCGACAGGTAACCGCGACCTCGACGGGCGGGGAAGCTTTACGCGCCTTCGAACTTGCTCGGGTTCAGGGGGCACCGTTTCAAGTCGTAGTCACCGACTGGGGCATGCCAGGAATGAGCGGCCCGGAGTTGGCCCACTGCATCAAGGTGGCCGAGCACAGCACTTTGGTCGTGCTTCTGACGGGAAGCGCCGACGATGAGGCCCCCGTTCCCTACGTCGACATCCTGCTTCGTAAGCCCGGTGGCTTGAGTGCGTTACGGAGCGTCTTAGCGAGCCCACACTCGAGGACTCCTTCAGCCACATAGGACGACCTCCGGTACGCACCCCCCGTGCCAGGCTCGACACCTGGGCCGGCTCCGGTCCATCCGAGCGTCTCTCGATCGGGGCTCGAGCCGGCATTCCGGTCCGATCGGTGCCGCGCCCGCTCGACCGGTCACGCGCTCGACATTACGGTGAGCCTGCGGTCGAATCGACGGTTCGGCCTCTCCACCAAGTGTCTCATGTCGATTGAGGGCCGATCCCACCCAGAAAGAGGGCCCGGGAGGGTGGAACGTACGCTCGCCGACCTAGACGCCTCTCGATCACCGGGGCCATCGGCGAGTCGACCCGGCGGCACCCTCGAACGAGTGGCTGGACGCTGGCTGGGATGGCTCTTCTCCGCAGTGCTTGTTGCCCTCCTGGCCGTCTCGGTACTGGTCGGTCGCTTCGAGCCGCCGCACCGTGGCATCGGTACGGTGTTCCTCGGCGCCTACCTGCAAGGCTTCGGCCTCGCGATGCTCGCGAGCAGATTTTTCCCCGACGGAAGTTGGCTGTTTCGGGCGCTTCGTTGGCTCTGCGAGCACTCGCGACTGGCCGCCGATCACACCGTACTGGCGTTGTTCGCCCTGACGTTCGGCATGGGAACCGTCGTTGTCCTTGTCGGCCTGGGAGTTGCCACGCCATGAAGCCAGAGGGACTGTGACCGTCAGCTCAGTAGTCAGCGCCACCCCTCAACCTTCTGTCGCTACGGCCGCCTTCACCGCTTCTTGGTCCTCCAGGCATAACGAACGCCATTGGGCGTGCACATGGTCAACCAACTCGTACAGCACATCTCCCATCAAGGTGCGCTCGCCGGTGTGGCGATAGGTCCATGCCTGGCCGTTAGTCCGCGGGTCGACGACTGAAAATTGATCTTCTGACGCTAGATCCTTGATCACTCCGTCCAAAGGCCCTCCCACAAACTGCGCACCGTATTTCATCGACATGTGACAGTCCTCCAGCGAGGCCGATCGCCGGCCCGCGCACGTCATCGGTTTCGACACCGCCCAGGCTGAGCACGCCGCGCTGTTCGTCGACCGCGAACATCCAGTGCTCGACGAGCTTCGCGTGCCCTGGCTCGCTCAGGTCGTAGCTGTCGCGCTTCCACGTCTTCCACGTCGTCTTACCGTTCCGTGCAAGAGCGGTTGCCGAGGCCGCGATGACGTTCCGCGACTCGCGGTCGGTCGAGTCTCGGTAGGCCCAGGTGCTACCGACCTCCAGCGGGAACACGTCGAGGCCATTCACCTCACCACAGGTGGGAAGCGGGTGGATCTCGCCGTGGGTGGGCCTGGCGAGCGCGGAGCCGGTGACAGCCGCCAGTAACAGGATCGACGTAGGCCAGGAAAGCGATCGACGGCTCACACCGGAATCCCGTTCACCTCGAACGTGACCGTGGCCTTCGCCAGGTAGATCCGCGCACCGCGCAGGTCCGTGTCCGCCTTGACCGCGCGCTCGGCCCACTGCCGGGCGTCCTCGGCGCTCTCACACACCGGGCCGATCTGTCGCACTGGCTCGCCGGGGTCGGCGACGATGGGGACCAAGCCGGTGACCGTCTTCCTCTGGACCGTCATGCTTGCTTGCCCCTCAACGCCAGGAGCGCCGCGGTGGTCAACTCCAGCTCGCTGCGCCGCGACCGGTCGCTTGCAAAGAGGCGCGCCCGGATCGCCTGCCACTCGGATACCTGCTCCGCTCCGAGGTCCGTCCAGAGGCCCACGATCGCAGTGCGCCATCTGATGAGGCGACCAGCCGGTTCGCGCTCCCGCCGGTCATCCATCGTCCGCCTCTACCGACACGACGTCGCCGCCCTCGACAATCACCGCCCAACCATACTCCCGTCCGCAACGCACCGCGACCCGCCGTGCACAGTGGCCTTGGCAGCGGGAAGTGGCTCGAGCAGGTGCACGACGTGGCGGTTGTCCAGGGCGCCGCAGCCGGTGCACTGGAAGCGGACAGTGGGAATCACGCTCGTTCCGAGCGAGCGTGCTCATCAACGAATGCGGACTTCCCAGGTCAATGGTTCCGGACGGTCGGTGCGGTTGTCGAGATCCTGGAGAAGCACTGCGGCCGGCGCCCACGGTCCAACCCAGATCGGCTCGTCAGGCTTCTCCAGGTATGCGATCGATGCCGTCTCGCCATCCAGGTGGAGTCGGATGACGTAGGATCCGGGTGGTAGGACCGCCCGGTGGCGCTGAAGCGGCGCGCTCATCGAGCCGAAATTACCACTGACTTGCCCATGGGTCTCAGACAACTGGGCCGCGACGTGAGCCGTGGTGACGAACCCACGCCTACTGGGCCAATGCCGAACCTCGCGCTACACCTTGGCGATACGCGAGTCATCGCGACCGTAAGTCTCCCCGCAAACGCGGCACACCGGAACGCTCCGGCTGTCGGCAGGACGCTCGCCAGCATCAAGGAACGGCGGGCCGTCGGACTCGGTCATCGTGTAGAGCCCGTCGGCGTCGTCGAAGCCTCGATCGCCCTTGTGCTCGGGATAGTGGCATGTCTGCTTCACGTCGGGCCCCCTTGCGCGTCCTCGCCGGTCGCCCCCGGCCACCTCTGGCGCATCTGCTCATTGTACTGGCCGCCATGCCCGTTCGGTCCAACCGAGACGGCGCGTGCCGGCCGTTCCAACGGCAGCACGTGAAAGTCGCCCCCGTAGCACCACCATCGACCGGTGCCCCGCCTTCGCGATGGAACCCTCGGTGCAGCCACGACGGGCGGCGGTCGTGACGAACCGGAGCCGCATGGAGTGCTCGAGAGCCGCTCGGTGTCGAGCCCGGCGGCCAAGCGCCTTGTCGGTCAGCCGGGAGGCGGTCCGGTAACGCCAACCGGGTCGGTTTTCACGACGTAGAGACTCGGGTTCCCCGGGCCGTACGATTCCGTTCCGCCGACCAGGATGAAGCCAGTGTCGGTGGTCGGTTGCACCGCGAGCGCGTACTCGGTTCCCGGAGATCCACCATAGGTGCCCTGCCACGCGATCGCGCCCGTGGCATCGATTGCGACCAACGCCGCGTCGTACTGGGATGGGCTCCCGCTCACGGCCGTCCCTGCGTAGACGGGGTCGCCCGTCAAGTCCCGAGTGGCATCCTCGAACGTTGCGAATCCAGGCACGTTCGTCGAGCGCACCACGGACCCCTCCGCGTCGAGGTCGATGATCAACGACTGTCCCGAGAAGCCGGGACCAGTGGCACCGCCGATCTCGATCGATCCACCTGACCTCTCGAAGATCGCCGCACCACGCCCGTCGATCGTTCCGTACGTGCTGCTCGTGATCGGGTTCCCGAGGGAGTCGAGCCGGGCA
>CAZYWA010000067.1:5460-21688 GCA_964650975.1 uncultured bacterium | reverse complement strand
GTGGACGAGGCCGCGATCGACCGCGGCTCGGTGGTGATCGAGGTCAACGAGTCGCACGTCCGCGACACCGCGGCGCTGCGGGTCTTCGTGGAGCGCCACAAGCGCCAGGGCTTCCTGATCGCGCTCGACGACGTGGGCGCCGGCGAGTCGAACCTGCCGCGGATCGCCGAGCTGGCGCCCGACATCCTGAAGCTCGACCGCGCGCTGGTGCGCGGGGTCTCCGAGAACTTCTTCTTCCGCGAGGCGTTCCGCTCGCTGGTCGAGCTGGCGAAGAAGATCGGCGCGCTGGTGGTCGCGGAGGGAGTCGAGACCTGGGACGAGCTCTCGGCGTGTCTCGGCCTCGGCGCCGACCTCGTGCAGGGTTATCTCTTCTCGAAGGCCGTTGCGCCGGAGGCACTCGAGGCGGAGGCGCTCCACCACTCGATCGAGCAGGCGGCCGCGATCTACCGCTCGCAGTCGGTGGGCCGGCTGCGCGCGCGGCGCGAGCGCTTCCGCGAGCACCAGGCGACGCTCGACCTCGCATGCCGCGCGCTCGAGCGACTGGCGCCGGACCAGCTCGACGGCGCGCTCGCCGCGCTGGTGGCGCGCGAGCCCGAGATCGAGTGCCTTTACGTCCTCGACGAGGCTGGCACCCAGGTGAGCGACACCGCGGTGAGCGAAAGCGCCGGCAGCGGTCGCACCCGCGGCCGGCTCTTCTCGCCCGCCGCGCGCGGCACCGATCACTCGCTCAAGGAGTACTACTACGGTGTCCTCGAAACGGGCTTGCGCATCTACAAGACCGATCCCTACATCTCGCTCGCCACCGGCAACCTGTGCGTGACGCTCTCGGCGCCGTTCTGGGACGGGTCGGGCCGGCTCTTCATCCTGGGCATGGACGTGGCGAGCGGCGAAGCGGACGCGCGCCGCGACGGCTACCGCTGCTCGAACGCGTCGACCCGCCCCAGCCCCCGACCCCACGACTCGGATCTGCGCTCCAGATGATCGTGGGCGTGCGCGCCCTCGCCTCGGAGGGCAGCGGTCCCTCGCCGCCGCCGCGCCGGCTCTCGATCGATCGCCGTGGACGCGAGGGACCGCGTCCCTCCGTTGTATAAGGGTCCGAACCCCGCATCGTTGAGGAGCGCATGCGCGGACCTCGTCGTTTCTTCCCTCGTCGCTTCCGTCGGCAAGCGTTTTCGGCACCGCTCAGCGGCGTCTTCGCCGTCGCCGTGCTGGCTTTCCTGAGCAGCGGCGCCACCTGTATTCCCGACCCCGATCCGGTGCCGCCGGGGTCGCTCTGCTACCTGAACGGGCTCGATCTCGCGTGCCCGTACCAGACCGTCGCGTTCGACATCGAGGGCGAGCACCGCGAAGTCCATTTCGAGGCGCCCGCCGGCACGCCGCCCGCGCACGGCTGGCCCACCGTGATCATGTTCCAGGGATCGTTCATCTCGGCGCAGTTCACCTGGGAGGCGTCGAAAGGCACTCCGTACGGCGCCTATTGCCAGACACAGGTCGTCGAGCAGCTCCTCGATCACGGCTACGCGGTGCTGACACCGGAAACCCATCTCGACGGTGCCGGCGAATGGGACACCAACAACCTGATCGACACCGATTACTACTCGACCAACGACCACGCGTTCATGCTGGTGATCCTCGATCAGATCGCCGCGGGCACGTTCGGCCCGCTCGATCGCGGCCGGCTCTACGCTGCTGGCATCTCGAGCGGCGGCCACATGACGAGCCGCATGGCGATCTCGTACCAGGGGCAGTTCCGGGCGCTCGCGATCGAAAGCGCCTCGTACGCGACCTGCGCCGGATGGATCTGCCAGATCGGCCCGATCCCGCCCGACCATCCACCGACCCTCTTCCTCCACGGCCAGCAGGACCTGACCGACCCGATCTCGACGATGGAAGAGTACGCCGCCGCCCTCACCGCGAACGGCATCACCCACCGCGAGGTGATCGACCCGAACGCGGGACACGAGTGGATCCCGCCGGCGCCCACCGAGGTGCTGGCGTGGTTCCAGGCGTATCCCTGATCGGAGGGACGCTGCGGCTGCGAGGGACCGCAGCCCTCCGCATGCGGATTCGACGGGCCGGAGGGACGCGGTCCCTCGCGTCCGCAGCGTTCGATCGTCCGGCGGCGGCGCGGAGCTCCGCCCTCCACGATTACGGAGTCCACAGCTCGCCGAGCCGCATCGCGAGCTTGGCCGCGGCGCCTTCGTCTTCGTGCTTGAAGAACACGAAGAGCTCGTTCCACGGCTGCGCGCGCAGGCGCTCGGCCCAGGAGCGCAGCTCGTCATCGGAATAGGTGTCGCGGCGCAGGCGCGCGTACCCCCAGTCGGCCGTCGGCACGAGCTGGCCGTCGGCCTTCTCGGTGTCGGCGACGCAGAGCGCGATGCCGCGCTCGCGGAGGAGTGCAAAGACCTCGTCGTCGAACCACGACGGGTTCCGGAACTCGATCGAGAGGCGAGTGCCGCTCGGGATCAGGTTCGCGAAGTCGGCGAGCAGCGGCACGTCCTTCTTCATGTTGGGCGGCAGCTGCGCGAAGATCGGGCCCAGCTTGGGTCCCAGCACCGCCGCGGTCTTCAGGAAGTAGGCGACCGCGTCGCCGACGTCGCGAAGCCGCCGGAAATGGGTGATCTGCTGCGGCGCCTTGAGCACGAACGAGAAACCGTCGGGTACTTCGCCGGCCCACCCTTCGAGCACGCCCGGCTTCGGCATGCGGTAGTAGGTGTTGTTGACCTCCACCGTGGCGAGGCGCTCGGCGTAGTAATGCAGCATGTCCTTGGCGGCGAGCTTCTCGGGATAGAAGTGGCCTTTCCATTGCGGGTAGGACCAACCGCTCGAGCCGGCGCGTAGTCGCATCGGAATCTCGTCCTCTCGTGCGGCGCTCATGTTCGCTCCGCCCACGACGCGGTCGCTTCGGCCAGCTCCGCCAAGATGGCGCTGGTGTCGCGGCCCGTGCGTTTCGGGACGGCGAACGAGTGGTCGGCGTCGTCGATGACGTGGAGCGTGCCGCGCGCGCCGAGGCGCAGGGCGATCGGGCGCAAGAGCGTCAGGTCGGCGAGCTTGTCGCGCGAGCCCTGCAGGAAGAGCATCGGCACGGTCACGTTCTGCAGGTGATCGCCTCGCGACGATCCGGGCGATCCCGCCGCGTGCAGCGGGAAACCGAAGAACACCAATCCCTTCACGTTCGGGAGCGGCTCCTCGGACGCGGTGAGCGAAGTCATTCGCCCGCCCATCGACTTTCCGCCGGCGAGTAGCGGCAAGTCCTCCGCCACCGCGTGCGCCGCGGCCACCGCCGCGCGCACCGTGGCGAGCAACACCGGTTGCGGATCGGGCCGCTTGCCGCCCTTCTCCGTGTAGGGGAATTGATAGCGAAATGTGGCGATGCCGCGCGATGCAAGCGTCGTGGCCGCCTCTTCCATGAAGCGGTGCCGCATGCCTGCGCCGGCTCCGTGCGCGAGCACCAAGAGCAAGCGTGATTTCGGCGGACGAATCAGGATCGCCGACACCTCGCCCGCGCGAGCGCTGACCGCGAAGCGCAGCTCCTTCACCGGCGTCACGTCCGATCCTTCTTGCCGGCGGGCGCGTCCGCCATGCGCCGTTCGATCGCCGCGATCGCCGCGCCCATGTCCACACCTGGCCCCAAGACCGGCAGCAGCGGATCGGGCATGTGCTCGAACCGCTTCGGCAACGTCTTCATCGTGAACTTCGCCGGATCGAGCCGCGCGTTGACCTCGTCCCAGCGTAGCGGACACGACGCGGGTGCGCCCGGCAGCGGCCGCAGCGAGTACGGTCCGACGATGGTGTTGCCGGCGCCGTTCTGACCGAAATCCACGTACACCTTGCCGCCGCGGCCGCGGATCGCGCGCGTGATCGTCGAGATTTCGGGGACCGCCTCGACGGTGAGCGTCGCGAGCACGCGCGCGAAGGTGCGCGTGTCCTCGTCCGAGTAGCGCTGGCCCATCGGGATCAGCACGTGCAGGCCCGTGGCGCCGGAGGTCTTCGGGTAGCCCGGCAAGCCGAGCTCGTCGAGGATCGTCTTGAGCGCGCGCGCCACTTGCACGACGTGGCTGAAGGGCGCGCCCTTGGGATCGAGATCGATCACCATCCAGTCGGGATGATCGAGCGAGCCGGCGCGCGACGGCCACACGTGCAGCGGAATCGTGCCCAGGTTCGCGACATAGCGCAGCGACTCCTCGTCGTCGATCACGAAGTAGCGGATGTCGCGGCCCGCGTCGTCCGAGTGGATGGTCTCGGTGCGGATCCAGTCCGGGACGTAGACCGGCGCGTCTTTCTGGAAGAAGGATTTGCCGTCGATGCCGTCGGGGTAGCGCGTGAGCACCACGGGCCGATCACGCAGGTACGGCAGCAGGTGCGGCGCGACGGTCACGTAGTAGTCGATGAGATCGCCCTTGGTGTAGCCCTCGGGCCAGAACACTTTCTTGAGATTGGTGAGGCGCACCGGCTCGTGGGGCGCGGGCGGCGGCTCGGGTGCCGGCGGAGGGACGCGATCCTTCGCGTCCGCGGCGACGGACGGCGCGGTGGCGCTGCGGCTGCGAGGGACCGCAGCCCTCCGGGCGCGTGTTCGAGAGCCTTTCGGCCCCGGCTTGGTCGCGGACGCGGCGCTCGGTTCCTCGGCCGACGTCTGCGGCGGCGAAGTATCGCCGCCCTCCAACTGAGGCTCCACGTCGATCGGCTGCTCGCGCTTGCAATCCTCGGGGCGGATGTCGAAGCGCTGCCCGAGGTAGACCGGCGCGCGCAATCCGCCGTCGCGGGTCCACTCGGCAAAGCGCACTTCGCAGACCAGCCGCGGCTCGACCCAGTGGTGGCCGCGGCCGGTGGGCGTCCTTTCGTCGAAGGGCGACGTCTCGCGCGCCAGCGGATCGAGCTCTTGGCGCAGGCGCCTGATCTCCTTCGCGTCGAACCCGGTGCCGACCTTGGTCACGTAGACCAGCTTGGTTCCGTCGTAGAGGCCCACGTGGAGCGCGCCGAAGCCGGCGCGTGAGCCTTGCGGATCGGTGTAGCCGCCGATCACGAACTCCTGCTGGCGCTCGCTCTTGACCTTGATCCAGTCGGGCGAGCGTCGGCCCACGTAGGCGCTCGCGAGACGCTTCGCGACGATTCCCTCGAGGCCCATCTCCGTGACGACTTCCAGGAACGCCTCGCCGTGCTCGAGCACGTGGTCGCATCGCTGGGCCGGTCCGAGCGGCGGCACGACGCGAGCGAGAATCTCCTTCCGGTGCTCGAGAGGCAGCTTCCGGAGGTCGTGGCCTTCGGCGCTCAGGCAATCGAAGAAGACTCCGCGCACCGGCACGCGCGCGCGCGCCGATTCGATGTCGCGCGGCTTCGAGAGTCCCATGCGCGCCTGGAGATGCTGGAAGCTCGGACGGCCGCGCTCGTCCTCGGCGATGATCTCGCCGTCGAGTAGAAAGCGCGGCACCGCGAGACCGCGCAGCGCGGCCGCGACCTCCGGATAGCGCGCGGTGATGTCCTCGCCGCTGCGCCCGGCCATGCGGACCTCCTCGCCGTCGCGAAACGCCAGCACACGCACGCCGTCGTACTTGATCTCGAAGCACCAGCCGGCACCGCTCGGCGGGTGCTCGGCGAGCGTCGCCAGCATGAGGCTCGCCTGACCGAGCGAGACGGCGTGCTCGGGCGCTTCCAGCGAGCCAAGCCGCTCGCGAAGCGCCGCCAGCGTGCCGGGTGCATCGCGCATTTCCTCGACGGTGAGCCCCGAGATCACCGATTCCGGGTATTGCTCGACGGCCTCGATCTCGCCCGCCGCCCCGTCGGCCTTCTTGAGCAGCAGCCACTCCCTTTCCTTGCCGCCCATCCGCACCAGCGTCCAGCGCCCACGCAGCTTGAGGCCGTGCAGCTCGAGCTCGAGCTTGCCGCGCGCGTACTGCGCCAGCAGGTCTTCGTCCTTGAACGTGCCGAACCAGCCGCGATCCCACACGATCACCGAGCCGGCGCCGTAGTTGCCCGACGGGATCACCCCCTCGAAATCGGCGTATTCGAGCGGATGGTCCTCGACGTGCACCGCGAGGCGCTTCTCCTCGACGTGCACCGACGGCCCCTTGGGCACCGACCAGCTCTTGAGCACATGATCGAGCTCGAGCCGGAAATCGTAGTGAAGCGCCCGCGCCCAGTGCTTCTGCACCACGAACCGCGGGCCCCCCAAGGGCGCCAGCACCCGCGGCAGCCGCGGCGCAGGGGCCGCGTGCTCGCCGAACGGCTCCGGCGTCCGCGCCGGATCGCGCTTCTTCCGATACGCCTCGAGCTGCGCGGGCGCGCGAGGCGCCACCTCCCTCCCGACCGTCATGCCCCTATGCTACCGAAAGGATTGAGCATAGCCGAGCATCCGTCGTACACTGCCGGTTGGCCCCGCGTTGGGCCGAGGAGAATCGACCATGCCTGCTCACTCGACCGGATCCGGCACCCTCTCGTTCGGGCTCGTCTCGATCCCCGTGAAGATGTACACGGCCGCCTCGTCGGCGGGCGTCTCCTTCAATCAGCTTCACGCCAAGTGCGGCGGACGGATCAAGCAGCAGCAGATCTGTCCGGCGTGCAACGAGGTGCTGGATCGCGCGAGCCTCGTGAAGGGCTACGAGTTCAGCAAGGACCAGTACGTGCGCTTCAGCGAGGACGAGCTCAAGCAGCTCGAGGGCGAGGCGTCGAAATCGATCGACATCGCGCAGTTCGTGCCGCTCGATCAGGTCGACCCGATCTACTTCGAGAAGACCTATTACCTCGGTCCCGACAAGGGCGGCGAGAAAGCCTACCGGCTGCTCTGCGACGCCATGGTCAAGACCAACCGCGTGGCGCTCGCCAAGTTCGTGATGCGCGGTAAGGAGAACCTGGTGATCGTGCGCCCCAGCCAGGACGGCCTGATGCTCCACACCATGTACTTCGCCGACGAGGTCCGCGACTTCAGCGAGATCGACAAGGGCAAGAACGCCTCGGTGAAGCCCGGCGAGCTCGACCTGGCGCTGCGCTTGATCGACGAGCTTTCGAGCCCCGAGTTCAAGCCCGAGCTCTACGAGGACGAGTACCGGCAGCGGGTGCTCACCGCCGTCGAGCAGAAGGTCGAGGGCAAGGAGATCACCGCCGTCGGCCCGCAGGTGCAACAGGCGCAGGTCATCGATCTCATGGACGCCTTGAAGAAGAGCCTCGCCAATCGCGCCGCCAAGGAAGGCACGCCCGAGGGAAAGAAGCCCGCCAAGGCGAAGAGCGCCCCCACTGCCAAGGAACCGAAGGAGAAGAAGGCCGCCAAGGCCTGAAGCTCTAGCGCGAGACGCCCCGCGTTACGTACCGGCTTTTGCGCGCGCGGTCCCTCGCGCGCGAGCGATCGATCGATTCGCCACCAAGGCCGCCGCGATGCAGTACTTCTCCACGAAGGACGCGGCCAAGATCCTCGACACCACCGAAGACCAGATCCGCACCTACGCGCGCCTCGGCGAGATCGTCCCGCTGCGCGGCCCCAACGGCCGGCTGGAATTCGAGTTCCAGCACCTGCTGCTGCTCAAGACCACCAAAGGATTGCTGGAAGCCGGCGTTCCAGCACGACGGCTGAGACGCATCTGGTCGTCGCTTCGCCGTCAGCTTGCCTCGGGGTTGCCGCTCACCAGCATCGAGATCTTCGCCGACGGTAACCGCGCGGTCGCGTGGGACGGGAGCGCCCGCTGGCAGCCCGACTCGGGGCAGTTCCTGCTCAACTTCGAGGCCGGCGAGGTCGCCGAGCGCGCCGAGGAAGAGGCGGCACGAGCGGACGCAAGCCGCGAACGCGAAGATCCCGAGCCTGCGACATCCGAACCAGCGAGGAACGCCATCCCGAGCGCCGCCGCCGCGCCGGAGGCGAGCGAGATCGCCAGCGCGCCGAAGCCGGTGGAGCTCGCGGTTCGTCGCAAGGCCGCCGCAGAGGACGATCGCCGCGCCGCCGCCGCGAAGTGGTTCCGTCTCGGCTGCGAGCTCGAGAGTACCTCGCCGGTCGAGGCGCGGCACGCGTATCTGCAGGCGGTCGAGCTCGATCGCGACCTCGCCGACGCGCACTTGAACCTGGGACGGCTCGAGCACGAGGCTGGCCATCTCGCCGAGGCCGAGGCGCACTACCGCGAGGTGGTGCGCTGTACACCCAGCGACTCGATGTGCCACTTCAACCTCGGCGTGCTGCTCGAGGATCGAGGTCGCGCCTCCGACGCGGCGCTCGCCTACGAGCAGGCCATCGCGTGCGATCCCAACTCCGCCGACGCCCACTACAACCTGGGCCTGCTCCTCGAAACCCTCGGCCGTCGGAACGATGCCATGCGGCACCTGATCAACGCGCGACGCCTTTACGCGGAGGCGGACGGAGCCAGATAGCGCCACCGGTCTCCGCATCCACGCCATGCCTCACGTCCTCGAACCCGCGTCGACCGGCCGCGCCAAGTGCCGCGGCTGCGGACAGGCGATCGCGCGCGGCGAGCTCAGGCTCGGCGAGCGCTTCGAGAATTCATTCGGCGAAGGCGAAATGACGATCTGGTTCCACCCGCTGTGCGCCGCCTACAAGCGGCCGGCGTCGCTCCTCGAGGCACTGCAACAGACCGCGGAGAATGTACCCGATCGCGATGCGCTGGAGCGCGCCGCCAACGGCAGCACCACGTTCCCACGCCTCACCCGGATCGACGGCGCCGAGCGATCGCCCAGCGGTCAGGCCAAGTGCCGGCTCTGCCACCAGCTCATCGCCCGCGACGTGTGGCGAGTCCGGCTGGTGTTCTTCGAACAGGGCGTCTTCTCGCCCGGCGGCTTCGTCCACCTCGACTGCCGGAATGCCTACTTCGAGACCGCCGACATCCTCGCTCCGCTGCTCCACTTCAGCCCCAAGCTGAGCGAAGAGGACCGCGAGGAGCTGACGCGCGCGTGCGCTGCGGCCTCCATCGCGCCTTCGCCCGCGTCCGACCCTTCGTAAACGGAATTGCGGCCGTGCGAGCGCTCGCGCGCGAGGGACCGCGCGCGCTCCAAACGGCAGCGCCGCGTGAGTCGATCGACCACATTCGAACGCTGCGGACGCGAGGGACCGCGTCCCTCCGAAACAGCAGCGACGCCAGTCGGAGGGCTGCGGTCCCTCGCAGCCGAAGCGCACGATCGCGTCCATCGGCCGGAATGCCCTCCCCATTGGAGGGCCACCGGTCTCTCTGTGGCCAAGCGATCGAACGCGTCTACACGCGCAACACGCATCCTCGCGCGCTCGTCCCCGTGGCGTCCGTAATGCCCTTCGCGTAGAGCGCGACTTGCTGGCGGTAGGCCTTGAGCTTCTCGTCGCCGAGCTCGAAGTCGGTCTTGAAGTCGACCACCGTCCAGGTGCCGTTCTCGAGAAACGCCAGATCGACGACGCTCTCGAGCAGCGTGCCGTCGTCGAGACGCACCACCACGGCCGACTCACGCCGGCAATCGGTGGCGCGCTTCTTCCCGGCCGCGGCGGCTCGTTTCAGCAGCGGATGGGCGAGTGCCGCCTCGGCCACGTTCACCGCCGCGTCGCGCTCGCCGTCGGAGGCACCGAGCAGCCGCGCCTGGATGAAGGCGTGCGCCGCGATCGACTCGCGCCCGGCACCGAGATCGATCACCGACAGCACCGCGTGCACCAGCGTGCCGAAGCGCGGGCCGCGCGGCCGATCGCCGGACCACGGCTCGCCCGCGACCTCGACCAGGTGCGCATCCGCGATGTCGTCGTGGGTATGTCCCCACTCCGTGGCGGTGCTCACCAGGTGGGTGGGCCGCGCGCCTTTCGCGGTGGTTTCCTCGCGTTCGAGTCGCCACGCACCGAAGCTCGCGAGCGCCGCGCTCGCCCGGCCCGACGAGTCGGCCTCCAGAATCCGCGTCTGCGAGAGCCCGATCGACGCATGGGCTCCGAGATTCAGCGTGCTCGGATCCCACCACACCACGCGATGAGGGCCCGCTTCCGGAGCGTGCAGCCCGGGCATCACCGAGGCGCGCGGCGGCTCGACGTCGTTGGGCCGTCCGGGAACGCTGTCGTCGCCGAATTCCGGACAGCCGGGCGCCGCGCGCGACTCCGGCCGCCGCGCGCGCATGGGTTCGGGATGCACGGCAGGATGAAGCGCATCGAGCCAGCCCTCGCGCCGCTCGTCGCCGATCGCCGGCACCACCAGCACGTCGCGCGCACGGGTGGCGGCCACGTAGAGCACCCGCTCGGCCTCCTGACGGTCGCGCTCCGATTCGTCCTGCTGGTGCTCGAGCAGCTCGGGCGGCGTGCAGCCGGCGAGCCGCTGCGCGCAGAGGCGCGCCACCGGATCGGTCCAGCGTGACGGGTTCTCCGGCGCCTTCTTCGCCGTCATGTCGGCGAGCACCACCACCGGAAACTCCAGCCCCTTGGCCTTGTGGACGGTCATGATGCGCACGCCCTGGACGCCTTCCTCGAGGAGCGGCGCTTCGGAAACCTCGCCGCGCTCCGCTTCCTCTTCGAGCTTCTCCACGAATCCCCGGAACGACACCAGTCCGTGCTGCTCGACACGCCGCGCGAGATCCATCAACCGGCCGACGTTGGCGAGCGCTTGCTCGCCGGTGGGCCAGATCGCGAACGCGGCGTGGGCGCGGGTGGCTTCGAGCAGGCGCGCGATGGTGTCGGCCACCGGGCGCCGGTTGCGCACGCGGTGAAGCTCACGCAGCAGAGCCAAGCCCTCGGCCACTTCGAGCAGCGCGGGCGACAGGTTCTCCGGCACGCGGCGAAACGGATTGAGCTTCCCGACTCGCTCGCGCCAGGAGAGCAGCGCCGCATCCGAGAGCGCCAGCAGCGGGCCGCGCAGCGTCGCGAACACGGCCAGCTCGTCCTCGGGCCGCTCGACCGCCGCGAGCGCGTTCCGGAGAGTCTCGACCTCCTCGCGATCGTGGAACGAGCTGCCGCCCACCAGGAGATGCGGGATCTGCCGCCCTTCGAGCGCCTCCACGTACGGGCGGGTGAGGTCCTCGCCGAACGACTTGAAACGGCGGAAGAGCACGCACACGTGACGCGGCTCGACGGGCACCCGATCGGTGGGCCGCTCGCGCTCGGTCACCGTCCAGCCGCTCTTGGTGACCAGCCACTCGATCCAGGCACCGATGACGTCGGGCAGCGAGTCCTCGATCCGCCAGTCGACGATCTTCCGGAAGTCGCCGTAAGGCGCGGGCACCGGCAGCGCGATCACCGCCGGCTGCGTGGGCGTGCTCGCGCGGAACGGAGCGAGCGCCACGTAGCGAAACGGCGTCGCCTCGTCCGCGCCACCCAGGACCGGCGCGAACGCCGCGTTCACCGCCTGCTGGATCTCGGGAACGGCGCGGAAGCTGACGCTCAGATCGACGCGCGTAGCGCCCTGCTCCACCAGTCGCTCCTGCACCTCGCGGTAGAGCGCCACGTCGGCGCGGCGGAAGCGGTAGATCGATTGCTTGGGGTCGCCCACCAGGAAGAGCTTTCCCGGCACCACGCGCGTGCGACGCCAGTCGGTGGCCGCGGGATCGTCGGCGGCGAGCAGCATCAGGAGCTCCACCTGCAGCGGATCGGTGTCCTGGAACTCGTCGACGAAATAATGGGTGAAACGGCGTTGCAGCTCGCGGCGGACTCCGGCGTGGTCGCGCACCAGGTCGCGGGCGCGGATCAAGAGATCGTTGAAGTCGAGGCAGCCGGTGCGCTGCTTCGCCGCTTCGTAACCCACGGCGACGGGCCAGAGCTCGTCGCGCAGCCGCGGCGCCAGGTCGGCGCCCGCGTTCTCGACGAACTGTTTGATCCGCGCGTGGAGCGCGTCGCGACGCTGGCGCAGCTCGTCGCGCGGGAAGCTCGCGTCGCGCGACCGGCCGAAGCCCTTCCAGCCCCAGTACTTGTTGCGCGGCCGCACCAGCTCGCCGAGCCACGCTTCGAGCTGGTCGTGATCGCGTGGCTGCGACCGCTCGGCGCGCTTCACGGCGCTCACCGACTTGGCGATCTCGAGCAGCGATTTCCCGAACCAGTCGTTGGGATCGGCGCGCGGCGCGAACTCCGCCAGTGCCGTGAGCTCGTCGATCAGCGCGTCGATCTCGGGGTCTCGCTCGAATCCCTCGGAGTGGCGCCAAGGAGTGGGAAAATCGCGGTGCTCGACCAGCTGCCACGCCGCCTGGCGAAGCTGGCCGCGCGGACCTTCGTCGGTCTTGCGGCGCGGGCCGAACGCGGGCTCGCGCTTCCAGCGCCGCAGGATCCGCCGCACCGCGGGACCGGGCCGGTCGAGCTGGGCCTCGAACCAGCGGGCGAATACCCGATCGAAGAGCGGCCGGGCGACGTCATCGGCCGCGACCTCGAAGCGCGGATCGACGCCCGCCTCGACCGGACGCTCGCGCAGCAAGTCGGCGCAGAAGGAGTGGATCGTGCCGATCCGCGCTTCCTCGAGCTTGGGAAGCGCCGCGGTGAGGATCGCGCGCTCGCCCGCGGGCCGATCGCGATCGAGGCGCGCGTCCTCGATCGCCGCGCGCAAGCGGAGCTTGAGCTCGCCCGCCGCGGCGTCGGTGAAGGTGACGGCGACGATGCGATCCAGCTCCGCACGCCCGCCGGCGAGGATCGCGACCATGCGCCGCACCAGCTCGCTGGTCTTGCCGGTGCCGGCCGCGGCTTCCACGACCAGCGTCGCGTCGAGTGAGTTTCGGATCCGGTCGCGCTGGTCGTGATCGGAGAGCACGCCGTTCGAGACGATCATGCCCGAGGCGACCGGGTTGGGGAGCACGGTGCTCGATGGCACCGGGCGGGAAGGCGCCGTGTTCGAGATCGCCGTCTCGGGAGGCACCGCGTCCGCGAGCTCCGACTTCGGAGCGGCGGTTGCGCGCGGAGCCCCAGAGGATGCGCGAGACCGCGGACGACGCGCCTTGGTCGCTGGTGATGGTGCCGCTGCCTCCGGGGTTGGCTCGGGTGCAGGTGGGAGTGCAGATGGCGGAGGCGGATCGTCTGGCGCATGCACGATCAGCTCGGGCTGCGCCCGCGCGGCCGCGGTTGAGAGGGAGGCGGAAGCCTTCGACACAGCCGGCGCGAGCGCCCTCGGCAGTTCGGGCGCGTCCGCCTGCTTGCGCTTCTTCTTCGGCGCCGGCGGCTCGTCGGGAATCCCGTCGAAGAGGCTCATTCGAGGTCCCTGAGCCGCGTCAGGTCGGCGAGCCGGTCGGCCGGTTTCCGCGAGGTCCGGAACTCCTCGCCGGGCCCGCACACCGTCCGGTAGTCGCACCAGGTGCAGGCTCCCTTGCTGGGAGCGGCCGGAAAGAAGCCCGTTTCGAGCGCGCGTCCGATCACCTCGATCGCGACGCCGCCCGCCACTCGGCTCTCCGGATCGAGCGGGATGGTGCGCTCGGTGAAGTCGCCGTCGGCGGTGCAGTAGTAGAGCCGTCCGGACTCGACCGGCCCTTCGAGGATCTGCTCCGCGACCAGCGCGTAGAGCACCGGCTGCAGCGCCTGGCCGCCCTTCACGACGGCACCCGCCGGCACCCGCGCCTTGCCGGTCTTGTGATCGGTGACGCGGATGGTGCCGTCGTCGCGGCGCTCGACCAGGTCGATCGAGCCACGCAAAAGCGCCGCGCCGTCGAGGATCCGCACCGGCGCGGCGACGCTCTTCGCGTCCGCAGTGGCGCGCGCGCGATCCGGCAGTCCGAACGACAGCTCGAAGCGATGCGGCACCCAGCCGGCGGCGCCTTCCGTGGAGCGGCGCAGCCATTCGCGAAGATCGCCGCGGATCGCGATCACGCCGTCCGCCCACACACGGGGAATCGCCGGCGCCAGCCTCTCCGCGTAGTCGGAGGCGACGCGCTCGATCGCCTCGTCGAGCACCTCGATCGCTGCTTCGAGATGCTCGGGGTCGAGCGGCAGGTGGCCGCGGTCGCGCAGCGCCGTCAGCACCTCGAACTGCACTTCGTGGAAGAGCGAGCCCTTGGTCAAGGGATCGATCACTTCCAGCGGCTCGGCTTCCTCGCGCGGCTCGAGCCGGTGAATCGCTTGCAACAGGAAGCGATACGGGCACGACGCGAAGTTCTCGAGCGCGGTGGGCGAGAACGCGCGGGCGCCCATGCGGTGCCGTTCCAGCGCGGCCAGTGCCTCTCCGAAGGCCGCCACCTCCGAGGTGCTGGCCTCCGGCGGGTCGACGAGTCCGTCGGCGGGCGTCCAGCGCCTGAGCCAGCGCCGCCCGCGCGCGCGGAGCGCACGCGCCAGATGCGCGTTGGCCTGCAGCAGGTAGCTCGCGGCTCCGGTGCTGCTCGCTGGATCGGCGTCCTTGAGACGCGCGAGCAACGCCAGGTCGTACTCGGTGTCGTCGATCGCCTCCTCGGGACGCTCGGGTGCCGGCCAGCCGCGACGCGCGCCGCGGCTCGACTCGGCGCGCGCCCGCAGCTCGTCGAAACCGGGCAGCCGCCCTTCGGCGGCGCGCATCGCTTCCAGCGCGTAGAAGGACGGCACCCGCGGGCGCGCGTTCTCGAGATCGACACGCGGCCACGAGAGCGCGACGTGCTTCCGCGCGGCACCCACCGCCACCCGCAGCGCCAGGCGCTCGTTCGCGACCCGCGTGTCCATCGTGGAGAGCGCTCCGCCGAGCGTCTTCCGCGCCTCGTCGAGGAGCAGCGGATCCTCGAGAATCCGCGGCGGAAAGAGCTTCTCCGCGAGACCGGGCACGAACACCACGTCGAAAGCGAGGCCGCGCGCCATGTCCGCGGGAGCCACGAACACCGCTCCGCCCGGCCGCCGGTCGGCCGCCACCGTGAGATCGTGGAGCCGCGGCGAGAGCACGTGCTGGACGATCACCAGGTCCACCGGCCCGACCGGCCCCAGCGGATCGAGCTCCGCGAGCACGGTCAGCACCGAGGACGGATCGCGCAGCGCCACCGCGGCCAGCTCGCGCAGATGCGCGAGCCAGGTCTCCCAGGTCGCCTCCGCGGGAAACGCGGCGAGCCGCTCGATCAGCGGCAGCGCGAACTCGCGCAGGTGGCCGAGATCGGCCGCGGTGCGTGCCCAGGACGCGGCGCGCGCGTCATCATCCGCCACCTCCGCGCGGCGCGCCTCGACCTCCTGGGCCAGACCGTCGAGGCGGCGCCGCCAGCGGTCGAGGCCGCCGATCACCGCGGCGTCGACCAGGAGTCGCTCCCAGCGCCACGGAGCGCGCAGGGTCCCCTCGACCACCGCCGCGTCCGGATCGGGCGTGGGCTCGTCTCGATCGTCGTCACTCGCGGCAGCCTCGGCGCTCGCGCCCCCGAGCGGAGCGGCGGGCATGAGGTCGTGGGCTGGCGGTGCCCACGAATCGTCGGGCGAATGACCGGGAGCCGGGACTTGCGCGAGCGACAGGTACTCCGCGAACCGGCGCGCCGAGAGACCCTCGGCCGCGCACGCGAGCAACGCGAGCATCGCGCGCCCCGCCGGCTCCGGCCGAGTGGCACCGCGCGCGAAGAAGGCCGGAACCTCGGCCCGGCGGAAGGCCTCTTCGAGGTGCGCTCGGTAGGCATGCGGCGCGCGCAGAAACACCGCCATGCGATCGAACGGCGTGCCGGCCGCCGCCTCGACGCGCAGACGGCGCGCGATCTCGACGCACTCGCGCGCCTCGCCCGGCCACGACGCGAGCGACACGCTGCCATCGAGCTCGCGTGGCTCGGGCGCCGAGTCCTCGAACAGGTGCGCCTGCAGTCGAGCCAGCGAGCTCGCGCGAGCGGCCTCGGTATCGCTCGCGAACGCGGGATCCCCGGTGCTCGCGTCCACACCCAGGATGCGCTCGAGACGCGCGACGGCCCCGTCTCCGGCCAGCGCCGTCGCGAAGACGTCGGGGGCACGCGCCACCAGCGCCGCGAGCAGCTCTTCCTCCACCGCGCGCTGGGGCGCGAGATCGAGCAACAAGACCGGCAAGCCGGCGGGTGGGACGCCGTCTCGCTCCACGACCTCGCGGGCGACGGCATAGACGGTGGCTCGATCCGCGAGACCGAGCGCCGCCAGCTCGTTCTCGACGCGCTCGAGGAACGCGGCGAGGTCCGGCCCCGGCGACGGGATCGCGCGCAGTGCCGCCGCCCCGACCCGCGACGCCCGCAGCTCCTCGAGTGTCGCCACCAGCGCGTGCGGGAAGCCGGGCCGGCCCGCGACCTCCGCGAAGCGCCCCGCGGCGCCGCACTCGAGCAACCGGTAAACGGCGCGCGTCGCCACCGCGGTGAGCGAGAGCGAGCTCCCGGGCGCCGCGCCGCGACGCGCCAGCTCCGGTGCCGCGAGCCGCGCGGCCAGCCGATCGAGCGAGAACCGCTGCGG
>CAZYWA010000067.1:0-5450 GCA_964650975.1 uncultured bacterium | reverse complement strand
GACCAAAGCGCGCGCCGCTCGCGGCCACGAGGGCGCGCAGCAGATCGTCCGCCGCGTGCCCGTGCGGCGCGACGATCACGACCTCCGCGTCACGCGGGAAGGACGCCAGCCAGCGGCGCGCGGCATCGAGCCGGCGCCCGGCGTCGGGCGACACCGCGAGCGATCGCTTCGCCCCTCCGGCCGATGAGCTGCGCTTGCGCGTCACCCGGCAGAGGCTCGCACGATCGAGGGCGGGCTTCTACCCTCGCCGCGCAGCCTCACTGCTCGGCGACGGCCCACTCGCCTCTCCCGCTTCGGTCGCGGTAGCCGAGCCACACCTCGGTGACGCCCGCGGCGGCCTTGGCGGCCTTCAGGTGCGAGTTGTCGAAGCCGGTCTCGGGCACCGCGAAGCTTGCGGCGGAGCCGAAGCCGGCGGCGCAGGCCTGCGCGGCGCCATCCCACGGGACGGAGTCGGTGGTGATCGACCAGCCGTCGGCGGTGCGGCAGGCGGCGCGAAGGGAGACATCGCAGCTGCTCGACGCGAAGTGGCCGTCGGACTGGCTGGTCGCGCACGCGGCACTCTGCGAAGGTGGCGGCTCGCCAGGAGCCCAGCTCCACACCATGGCCGTGGCGCGCTGGTCGTCGGGACGGAGCTGGTCGAGCGCCGCTTCGCTGAGCGGGCAGCCGCGCATCGCGGTGAGCGTCGGCGGGTCGATCGGCCGCAGCTCCGGGCTCACCAGCGACGAGATGAAGGTGCTGTCCTGCCACACCCGCGTGCGCCCGTTCGCGTAGTCGCTCGCGCTGAAGAAGGAGGAGTCGCAATCGGGATACGGCGTGAAGCCGTCGTTGCCCTTCTTCTTGGGCGTGTCTGAGAAGAACCACCCGGTCCAGCTCGTGCCGCTGCCGCAGTCGGAGGCGAGAATCACCCGCGCGCCAGCGGCGAGCACCTGGTTCTTGGTGAGATCGAGCGGCAGCGGGTGGCACGTGCCGTCCTGCGGCGGACGGTAGACCTGGCTCCCGAGGACCGACTGGAAGATCGCCGCGGCTTGATCGTGGGCCTCGGGGACCGAGCGGCTGCCGCTGGGGGCCACGTGCTCCTCGAGGACGTCCTCGACGCCCACGATCACCACCGTGTCTTCGTGGCCGGGCTCGGCCAGGAAGTCGGCGACTTCCTGAACGCCGTCGGCGAGCGGGCGCGCCTTTTTGGTGCAGCCGATCTGGAAGACGTCGGCGCCTTGCGCGTGACACAGCACCGGCGCCGCGGCGCCGCCCGCCGCGTCGCTCGGGTACCAGTGGGCGTCGAGCTCGAGGGTGCGGATACCGAGCTCGAGCTGATCGCCGATCGACACTACCTGGTTGAAGTCGAAGTAGCCGACGCCGGTGTACGCGGCGGCGTTGAACGAGTTGTGGGTCGCGTGCCACTGGATCTGGCCGAAGGCCCGATCCCGATCGAGCCGCTCTTGCAGCAGCAGCGCCTCGTGGAGCCATGTGCAGCGATGGCCCGCGACGTCGCTCGAAACCAGCTCGTCGGGCGCGTAGCAGTCCTCGTAGCGAGGCGCGGTCCCCGCCGCCCCGGCTCCGTGGGGCTTCGACCCACATCCCGCGAGCGCCCCTAGCCCGAGTCCGCCGACGACCAAGAGCACACGCGCCTGCGTGGTGAGTGGTGCAGCAAGCATGAGCATCGGACTGTAACAAACGCGACACAAAATCGCCTCGCGGCGGTCTTCAGCGCGGCGGGCCGAACCGCCGGGTGGGGCGCGGCGAATCCGTCGTAGCCGCCGTACCACCGCCGATCCCTTGCGCAGGAGCGCGGCCCGAGCGCAACAATCTTGGAGAAGCACCCAGCATCGTCCTGCCAATCCCCACCGAGCGCGAGCGGCACGCCACCGAGCGCGCCGCTCGCGCTGACGAGAGTCCATTCCCATGAGAACCCGCTTCTCGACGCGCCGTGCGCGCGCCTCCTCGCTGGTGCTGCTGCCGCTCGCGGCTCTGCTCACCGCTTGCCCGCCCCAGGGCGTCAACCCATGCCTCCACCAGGTCAACGTCGACGGCTTCGGCGACGCCCTCAATCGCTACGCGTGGTCGATGAAGGTCTTTGGACCGAACCTCTACGTCGGAACCCTCAACACGCTCGACACGACGGTCGCGGCTCAGGAAGGCATCCCGGTCACCAATCCGGTCTCGCAGATCGGTGAGACGCAAGGGGCGGAGGTGTGGCGCTACGACGGCACCACGTGGAGCAACGTGGCCATCGGTGGCTTCGGCGACGTCAACAACGAGGGCGCCCGGAACCTGGAAGAGTTCCAGGGCTCGCTCTACGCCGGCACGCTCAACGTCATGACCGGTGCCGAGGTGTGGAAGAGCCCCGACGGCGTCACCTGGTCCCAGGCGAACAGCAACGGCTTCGGCACGGTGCTCAACAGCTCGGTGCGCGGAATGGTGTCGTGGCGCGGGCTCTTGTGGGTCGGCACCATCAACCAGCGCGGCGGCGAGATCTGGCAATACGACGGCACCACCTGGACGAAGGCGGCGTCAGGTGGGATCGACGATTCCGCCAACGACACCATCGCCGACATGCACGTCTATCAGGACCAGCTCTTCATCGGGACCTGGAACGACGCCGGCGCGCAGATGTACCGCTACGATGGCACCACCTTCACGCGCGTGGTGGGCGGCCCGGCGCTCACCACCGCCGGCTTCGGCGACACCAACAACACCGGCATCTTCAGCATCGTCGACTTCAATGGCGCGCTCTACGCGAGCACCCGCAACTTCATCACCGGGTTCTCGGTGTGGCGCTCGCTCGACCAGGGCGCCACGTGGTCGGCCGTGATTCAAAATGGCCTCGGCGACGCCCGCCAGCGCTATGGCTGGCGCATGCACGTGCACGCCGACCAGCTCTACCTGGGGACCTTTGCGATGGGCTATGGCGGGACCGACGCCGCATACCAGATCGGCGGCCAGCTCTTCCGCACCGCCGACGGCACCAACTGGGTCGAGGAGGTGGGACCTCTGGGCACGCTGGCGCCGCCCGGGATCGGCGACAACCTCAACTACGGCATCCGCACGCTCGAGACGTTCCTCGGCGATCTGCACATCGGCACCGCGCAGTGCTTCTTCTGCGATTTCCCGGTCACCGGAGCCGAGGTGTGGCGGCGCGACACCGCCACCTGTCCAGGCTGAGCGGGGCCTTCCGTGGGACGGCGGGAGCCGGTCCCTCCCAGGATCTTCAACGCCCGGTAGATTGCCGTGGATGGGGACCCACGGAAGGCGAGGGACCGGTGTCCACGTCGCGCTGTTGCGTGGGATCAACGTCGGCGGCAAGAACAAGCTGCCGATGAAGGATCTGGCCGCCCTGGTGAGCGAGGCCGGCGGCCGCGACGTGCGCACCTACATCCAGAGCGGCAACGTGGTCTTCCGGGCCAGCGCCGCGCAGGCTCGGCGGCTCCCGGATGCCGTGAGCGGCGCGATCGCGGACCGGCTCGGGTTCCGGCCGCCAGTGGTGCTGCGCTCGGCGAGCGAGCTTGCCGCGATCGCCCGTGACAACCCGTTTCTCGCCAGCGGCCACGACGCCGAGTTTCTGCACGTGGTCTTCCTGGCGGAGCGGCCGAGCGAAGGCAGGACGGCGGCGCTCGACCGTCGCCGCTCGCCTCCCGACGAGCTCGTGCTTCGCGGACGCGAGATCTACCTGCGCTGCCCGAATGGCATCGCTCGCAGCAAGCTCACCAACGACTACTTCGATCGCACCCTTGCCACCGTCAGCACGCTCCGGAACTGGCGCACGGTGCTGGCGCTGGGGGAGCTGGCGAACGTCGATCGAGCCCGGGCCGACCAAACCAAAGCGCCGTGATTCCAGATGGTTGAGAAAACCGGAGGAATTTGCTCGGCGGCTGTCGATTCTGGCCACGCTGGTTCGTCGTGAGAGTGAGGCGAAAGAATCGAACCCAAAGCCGAGGAGCCAGACCGATGCGATTCATGATCATCCGCAAGGCCGACGAGAGCACCGAAGCCGGAGAGATGCCGAGCGAGGAGCTGATCGCAGCCATGACGGCGTACAACCAGCAGCTGGTCGACGCCGGCGTGATGCGCGCCGGCGAGGGCCTTCACCCGAGCTCGAAGGGCGCCCGCATCAAGTTCTCGAAGGGGAAGCCGACCGTGACCGACGGCCCGTTCACCGAGACCAAGGAACTGATCGCGGGGTTCACGATGATCGAAGTGAATTCTCGCGAGGAGGCGCTCGAGTGGGTCCGGCGCTGGCCGCGCGTGGACGGCGACGGCGAGGTAGAGCTCGAGCTGCGCCAGGTGTTCGCGGCCGAGGACTTCGGCGAGGCGTTCACCCCCGAGCTGCGCGCGGCCGAGGAGCGCATGCGCGAGCACATCCGCGACGCCGGCATATCACTCGAAACCACCAAGACCCGGAGCCAGCCATGAACCTTCAACCCTATCTCTACTTCGACGGCCGCTGTGAAGAGGCGATCGACTTCTACCGCAAGGCACTCGGCGCCACCGACGTGATGATGATGCGCTTGAAGGAGAGCCCCGAGCCGCCGCAGCCCGGCATGGTGCCGCCCGGCTCCGAGAACAAGATCCTGCATTCGAGCTTCCGGATCGGCGACCTGACGCTCATGGCGTCCGACGGACGCTGCGGTGGCCGGCCGGTTTTCCAGGGCATCTCGCTCTCGATCAGCGTTCCCACCGAAGCCGAGGCCGATCGCGTGTTCGCGGCGCTCGGCGAAGGAGGTCTGGTGCAGATGCCGCTCACCAGGACGTTCTTCTCGCCGCGCTTCGGCATGGTCGCCGACCGCTTCGGTGTCTCGTGGATGGTGCTGGTGCGAGGCGACTGAGTCTCCCGGGGGATGTTCCAGCCCCCCGCCCCATGAAGAATGCCGATTTTCATGAGGCCCCACCCCCGAGCCGCTCGCAGCGCTCTCCGGCTCCTCTCGGCGCCGGCACGAGAGCTCGCGAGCAGTCGGTTCGGGGTTGGCCTCGAGTAGAAGAATCCCCGAACGGGCTGACCGAGGATTCCTCACAGATTCCGATCTCTCTTCAACCGCGCGGCGCGAGCCTGCGTTCGAGGTGTTTCATGCTGAAGATCATCGCCGTCGTGCTGGTGCTGGGGATCGCGCTCGTGCTGATCCTCGCCGCCAGCAAGCCCGACACCTTCCGCGTCGAGCGCAGCACCCGCGTCCAGGCGCCGCCACAGAGGATCTTCGCGCTGGTCGACGACTTCCATCGGTGGAGCTCGTGGTCGCCGTACGAGAAGCTCGATCCGTCGATGAAGCGCACCCTGAGCGGCGCCGAGCAGGGCAAGGGTGCCGTCTACCAGTGGCAGGGAAACGCCAAGGCCGGCGAGGGCCGGATGGAGATCCTCGAGTCGGCGGCGCCCAGCAAGATCGTGATCCAGCTCGACTTCTCGAAACCGTTCGAGGCACACAACACCGCCGAGTTCACCTTCGTGGCGAGCGGCGACT
>CAZYWA010000066.1:0-21723 GCA_964650975.1 uncultured bacterium | reverse complement strand
CCGGTCGAGAAGATGCCGCTGCTCGAGATCATCAACACCAAGAAGACCGCGCCGTGGGTGACCGCGACCTGCGTCGAGCTGGGCAAGAAGCAGGGCAAGACCGTGATCGTGGTGAACGACGGCGTGGGCTTTTACACCTCGCGCATCCTCGGGCCGTACATGAACGAGGCCGCCTATCTGCTCGCCGAGGGCGTCGCGGTCGAGAAGATGGACGCGGCGCTGGTCAAGTGGGGCTTTCCGGTTGGACCGATCACGCTGCTCGACGAGGTCGGGATCGACGTCGCCGAGAAGGTCGGCCACATCGTCCACGCCGCGTTCGGCGATCGCATGAAGCCGCCGCCGGGGATCGAGAAGCTGGTCGCCGACAAGCGCTACGGCCGCAAGTCGAAGCGCGGGTTTTACGTCTACGACGGCAAGAAGAAGGGCAAAAAGGAAGTCGACGCGAGCGTCTACGCGCTCATCGGCGTGACGCCCGGCAAGGAAATCCCCGCGGAGGAGATCGCCGAGCGCTGCGCGCTGCAGCTGGTGAACGAGGCGGCGCTGTGCTTCCAGGAAGGCATCCTGCGCAGTGCTCGCGACGGCGACGTCGGCGCCATCTTCGGCCTCGGCTTCCCGCCGTTTCGCGGCGGCCCGTTCCGCTATGTCGACGCGGTGGGCGCGAACACCGTGGTGCGGAAGCTTGAGCAGCTGAGCTACCAGCAGGGCCCGCGCTTCCAGCCGGCGCCGATCCTGGTCGAGATGGCGCGCGACGGCCGCACCTTCCACGGCGCCAACAGGATCGAGCCGCCGCGCGCAGCCGTGAGCGCTCCCGCCAAGGCCGCGCCCGCACCGTCCGCCGCCGACAAGCCGAACGGCAAGCGAACGCGAAAATCGGCCTGAAGCCCCCGATCTCGGGAGCTGGGGCGCCTCCAGCCCTCATTTCCAGGCAGATTCGCCGCTGACTGTCGGCCCGCTTGTCAGCATTTTGCTGGGCTGAAAGTCAGCAAATCGTCGGCTCGAAAGTGAGCAAACTGTCGGCTGGTTTGTCAACACCATGCCGGGGCCGCCGGCCGCTTCTCAATCGATGCGGATGGAGGGCGTCCGCTCTTCGCCCTCGCTCCAGATCGTCGCCATCTCGTCGAGAGTCAGCGTCGTGATGCGCGGAGCGCCGCCCTCGGACGAGAGCGCCAGGCTTTTGCTCGCCGGCCCTGGAAACACCAGGTCGGTCAAGACCACGGTGCCGTTCGCGGCGAAGACCCCGACCGACGACCAATCGACGAGCACGCGGAGCGCGAGGGTGCCGGTCGACGGATCGAGGTCGAGCGGCGCCGCATGGCGCACCGCGAACGTTCGATCGAAGCCAGAAGCGCCTGAAGCGCTGCGATCGAGAATCAGCTGGTGCGCGCTGCCGTCGTAGACGACGCTGGTTCGCTGATCACCGCTGGCGCGCGGGTCGAGCTGGATGCGCGATGCACCGCCGAGCTCGACTTCGAGGACGAGGTCGAACGCATCGGGGCTCTGCTTGGCGAGGCGTCGTGCGCCCTCCGCGACCGGTGCGTCGTGTGCGGAGAGAATCCGGCTCCGGTGAAGCGCGTCGAACTCGGCTGCTGGGCGCTGCGTCAGCGTCAGTGCGCCCCGAACCGCCACGAGGCCCACCTCACGTGGCACGGTCATCGCCCCGCGCCACGGGTCGGTCGGCATGCTGAGCGCGTACTTCCAGTTGGCCATCCACGCGATCCACACGCGCCGATCGCGGTCGATCCCGTTCCACGACTGCGCCGCGTAGAAATCCGCCCCCCACTCGACGGGCGCGAGGGCGGCCGAGTCGGGGACGAAGCGGCGGCCGTCGAACGTCCCGGTCAGGTACCACGCCTTCGAGAAGCCGATGATCGGGCCCGGGTTCGCGTCCACCTTGAGGACCCAGCGCGTCTCTCCGCCCCCGCCTTCCAGCGGCAGCTCGAAGAGATCGGGGCATTCCAGCACTCCGTTCACGCTCTCGCCCAAAGGCAGCTCGCTCGCCAGCTCCCAGTCGATGAGGTTCGGCGAGACGTAGATCTGGATCCGATCGCGCGCCGAGACCACCATCACCCAGCGCTCGGTCGGTTGGTGCCAGAACACCTTGGGATCGCGGAATGCGGTCGAGCCTGGGTTGGTGAGCACCGGATTGCCCGGGTAGTCCGTCCAGGTTTCGCCGTCGTCGTTCGAGACCGCGAGGCTCTGTTTCTGTCCGCCGCTGCTGCCGCCCGAGCGAGTGAAGATCGCGACCAGACATCCGTCGCTCCCCGAGCAGAGCCCGCTGGTGTTGTCGCGATCCACGACCGCGCTGCCCGAGTACGCGAGACCGAGTGCGGGATCCGGCGCGAGGGCGATCGGGCGGTGCTCCAGTGCGCGAGATCGAGGCTCTGTGCGTGGCCCCAGTGCTGTGCCAGCGGCAGCCGGTGGTCCGGGTCGAATTGGTAGAAGAGGTGATAGGTGCCGTTCGCGAACACCAGGCCGTTGGGGTCGTTCATCCAGCCGCTGGGCGGCGTGACGTGGAATTGCGGGCGGAACGTCTCGCCGTAGACCGGCGGTGGCGGCGGGACCGGTCTTCGAGTCCGCTCCGCACGAGACAGCGAGCACCATCGCCGCCGCGGACGAGCGGCGGATCAGTGCGCCAGCCGTGCGGCACCTCGCAGCGCTTCGGCGCCGATCGCGAGCATGCGCAGGTCTCCGAACGGGCTGCCGGCCACGCGGTTGTTCACCATCGCCACCGCGAGCTGGCGCTTGGGATCGGTCCAGCCGCCCGAGCCACCGAAGCCGAAGTGACCGAACCCGCGCTTCGGCGCGCCGAGGCCAGTGAAGGCGCGGTGGTAGCCGAGGCGCCAGTGCATCTTGACCGGCACCACGCGATCGACGCGCCGGTTCTGCACTTCGGTGGCGCGCGCCAGCGTCTTCTCGGAGAGGAGCGAAACCCCGTCGAGCCGGCCGCCGGCGCCAAGCGTCGCATAGAGACGCGCCAGATCGCGGGCGGTGAAGAGGCCGTTCGCGGACGGAATCGACGGCGTCAGGATGTCGGGATGCCAGAAGGTACGCATCACGTCGCGCGGGACGAGCGCGTCGGCGAGAAAGGACGGATCGAACGGGATGCGCAGGCCGCGGCAGATGGTCTGCACCGCTTTCGCGTAGGGCCGTGCGGCGCCAGTGCGATCGTTGAGTCCGAGCGGCGGCACGCGGAGTCGCGCGGCCTTCGCTTGCGCCTCGGGTGAGGCGCCGATCCAGAAGCCGTCGAGGCCGAGCGGAAGGGCGAGCTCGGTGCGCACCAGCTCCGCGAACGGCCGGTTCGTGACCCGCTGCGCCAGCTCGCCGATCAGCCAGCCGAACGTGAGGCCGTGGTACGCGTTGAGACTCCCGGGCACGAAGGCCGGCTCCGCCGCGGCCAGCGCCTCGACCATGTGCGTCCAGTCGAGCATGCGGTTCGCGTGATCGACCATGCGCCGGATGTGGTGCAGGCCGGCCTCGTGGCAGAGCAGCTGGCGGACGGTGATCGCGGCCTTCCGCCCCTCAGCGAACTCCGGCCAGTGCTTCGAGACCGGATCGTCGTAGTCGAGCAGTCCGCGATCGACGAGCACGTGCAAGAGCGTCGCCGTGACGCCCTTGGTGGTCGAGAACGACATCGCGGTGGTGTCGCGCTCCCACGGCGTGCCGCTGTCGTCGCGAGTGCCCGCCCACACGTCCACGACCGGCTTCCCGCGGTGGTAGACGCAGATCGCCATGCCGCCGCCGTTGCGACGAATCTGCCGCTCCAGCACCCGCGCCACGCCCTGGAATGCGGGATGCACCTCACCCTGAACCGTCGCGCTCATCGTGATCGTCGTCTCCAGGCGCGCGCTCGTCGCGCGACCTGGAAGCTAATCGCTCGACCAGCCCGGATTCCATGCCCTCGCCACGGCCGGCGTGATCCGGCCGCCGCATGCCGAGCAGCACCAACGTCGCAGGTAGCGTCGTCGATGCCTGCCCGATCGTTCGAGCGATCCGGGTGGATCCCCGAAACGAGCCACCTGCTCGGAGGCACTGGTGGCGCTGATCGTGCTCGGATGGAGGGTGGCAAGCGTAGAATCGGCAGGGCGTGCGATGGTGCATGCGAGGGGTGAACGAACGATGGATGCTCGCGACGACCAGCGCGCTCGCTCGTGGTGGCGCGTGAACCGCGGAGCTCTGCGACGCCGCTTGGGCGCGGTGCTGCTTGGATGCTGCGCGGTCTTGCCGTTTCACCCATCCGTGGCCCGTTCGCAAGTCTGGGGAGTGCAAGCGCTGCTGGTCGCCCAGGACCCGCCGGCGGAGGCCGCGACGTTCGGCGCGTCGGTGGCGGTGGGGGATTTCGACGGTGACGGCCATCCCGACCTCGCCGTCGGCGCGCCGGACTGGTCCGGCTACATGGGTAGCGTCACGTTCTTCCATGGCGGCGGCGCCTCCCGGACGCTGCCGCTCTGGGACGAGGTGCACGGCGCCAGCGGTGGCGAGTACCTCGGGTGGGCCATGGCCGCTGGCGATTTCGACCACGACGGCAAGGACGAGCTCGCGGTAGGTGCTCCCGGGGCGAGCGTCCTCTACCAAGGCGCGACCGTGAACAAGGCGGGCGTCGTGTACGTGTATCAGTACCAATCCGGCTGCGGCTGCTTCCAGGTGATACGGACGCTTTCGCAGGTCGACACCGCGTCGTTCTTCCCTCCCGTCTACGGCACGGAATTCGGTTCGGTGTTGGCGGCGGGACGATGGAACGACGATCTTTTCCGCGACCTGGCGGTGGGCGTGCCGAGCCAGAACGTGGACGGCCACGGGGAGGCAGGCGCGGTCCAGATCTTCTACGGCAGCGACTCGGGGCTCGGCACCGCGGACGCACAAGGGTTTCGCGTCGGAGCGGACGGGGTCACCGGCACGGCCGCGGATCAGGACGAGATGGGCTGGTCGCTGGCTGGCGGCGACTTCGATGGCGACGGCCACGACGATCTGGCCGTCGGCACGCCGGGCCGCTACGGGGCGGGCTGGTACGGCGCCGGCGCGGTCTACATCCTCCGCGGTTCGTCGAGCGGCATCACCACGAACGGCCTGCAGGTGCTGACGCCGGCGGTCTACGGCGCGCCGTCCGAAGGCGGCGGCTTTGGCTGGGCACTGGCCGCTGGGTACTTCCGCGATGCGCCGGCCACGTGTGGCGGTGGCACTTGTTACGCGGATCTCGCGATCGGCTCGCCGTTTCGGAAGCTCAACAATCAGAACACGAGCGCCGGCGCCGTGGTGGTCGCGTATGGCGGGGCTTCGGGAATTCAGATCAGCGGCGCCACCACGCTGATGCGCGATGTCGACGGCGGCACCATCAAGGGCGGCGAGGAGTTCGGGCGCACCCTCGCGGCGGGGTTCGTGGATCCGGATCCGGTGTCGGGGCTGCTCGATCACTCGCCGATGGACCTCGTGGTCGGCGCGCCGTGGGCCGGGATGAACGGCGCCACGCGCGCCGGGTATTTCGACCTCGTCCGGGGCGCCGCAGCGGGCATCGGCACCGCGGGGCTCGCGCAGTCGGTGAGCGCCAAGCCCGGCTTCCCGATCGCCGCGCCGGAGGCGTACGACCAGCTCGGAAATGCGCTGGCCGTCGCGGACTTCGACGGCGACGGCTGGGGTGACGTGGTCGCCGCGGCGACCAGCGAGGACGTGAACGGCGTCAACGGATCGGGCGCCGTCGAGGTGCTGTTCGGCGCGATGTTCGCCGACGGTTTCGAGAGCGGCGATACCGGCAGCTGGTCGCTCGCGTCTCTGTGACGTCCGGACCGCGAGCGACCTCGCGATCCGTTCAGCCGGTCACGGGCAGGGTCAGCGTCGGTGCTGCCTCCGCGAGCCCCGTCGCGGCGCGGGCGACGACCGCGGTGCCCACGGCGAAGTACTCGATGATGTGGCTCTCCCAGCCGTGGCTCTGCTCCTTCACCTGCACGCCGACGACTCCTTCGGCGCCGAGCTTCACGGCCTCCGCCTGCATGCGTTCCATGGCGAGCTCGCGGGCCTCGTAGAGCGCCTGCGTGAAGTTCGCCATCTCGACGTTGGTGCCCATCGTCTTCAGCGCCTGCCGGAAGCCCAGGTGCGCGACGTGGTAGACGCAGCTGCCCATCACCAGGCCGACCGGCGCGTACGCCGCGGAGCGCAGCACGTAGAGATCCTGTCCACTGAGGTCGCTGGTGAACGGCTTTCCCGCCTTGGTCTTGTGGCTCGCGCCGTCGCTGCTCTTCACGGCGGTGCCGATGGCGATGAACTCGGCCAGCGACTCGCCCCACTCGTAGCGGCCCACGTCGAGCCTGACGCCCACCACGCCGTCCGCTCCCAGCGCCTCGGCCTCGGCCTCCATTCGCGTCATCGCCAGATCGCGCGCGTGGTACATCGCCTGCGAGAGTGTCGTCAGCTCCTGGTTCTGGTTCCACGTCCCTTGCTGGTAACCGATGTGGTAGATCGACGAGCCGACCACCAGCCCGAGCGGCTCGAAGCCGGCCCGCTTGACCAGCAGGAACTCGTTGACCGAGAGGTCGCTGGTGAAGAGCGCCGGCCGCTCGCCGCTGCCGCGCATCGCGCGCAGCCGGTCGCGGGCGTGCTGTGGGATTCCGTCGCCCGTGGCTGGCGCCGAGGCGGGTGAAGCGGCTGGCGCGGGCGGATCGTTACGCGAACCGAAGAGCGACATGAGAGAGCCTCCTCGCGGCCGCGCCCCGTGGGTGGTGCGCTCCGCGATCGCCGCCGGACGGTGTGTCCGGCTCGATGCGAACCTACGTCCGCGCCGGTGGGTGGTCAACATCGGCCGATGACGTAAGATCGCGACCATGGCGCACCAATTCGAAACGTGCTCGGGCTGCGGCGCACCGGTCGAGACCTCGCTCGACGGTCGCTGGATCGAGTGCAAGTACTGTCACTCGCGGCAGGGAGTCCGCGTCGATCCGGTGCTGCTCGCCACGGCGATGCACGCCGAGTTCGGCTCGATCGAGAAGTCGTTCGAGGTGCTCGCCGGCAAGCTCGCGCAGACGCTGCCCGAGCACACCCGCGTCGAGACCAAGCGCGGACTGCTCTCGGCGCCGCGGGTCGAGTCGTTCGAGATCGTGCTCGGCGACGAGCGCTTCCGCATGCGCCGCGAAAAGAAGGACGTGGTGGCGGAGCGGGTCCACGAGGTGCGCGGCATCGTGCTCAAGACCGAGCGCATGACGATCGACGCGTGGCTGCGGGCACTTTCCGAGGCGCTCTCGACGATGGCCGAATCGCGCACCCTCGCGCACGACTCGCTCAAGCAGATGCTGGGAAGCTGAGTGCCAAGTGCCGAACCCGCCCTGGAAGCTCTACGCCGCGAAGGGTGGCGGCTCGATGATCGTCGAGGCGGCGCTCGAGCTGGCGGGTGCGGCGTACCAGATCGTGGACGTCGCTTGGGAAGACGTCGGGCTGGGGAGCAAGGTCATCGGTTCGCTCAATCCGCTCGGCCAGGTGCCGACCGTGTTGCTGCCCGACGGCAGCGTGATGACCGAGAGTGCCGCGATCGTTCTCCATCTCGCGGAGCTGGCACCGCATGCGGAGCTCGCGCCGCCCCCAGGAGATCCGCATCGAGCGGCGTTCCTGCGCTGGCTGGTCTTTCTGGTCGCGGCCGTCTATCCGACCTTCACGTACGGCGACGATCCCAAGCGCTGGCTCGACGGCGACGAAGCGAGCGCCAAGGTGCTGCGCGGCTCGACGGACGCGCACCGCGAGAGCTTGCTACGCCATCTCGACGGTGATGTCGTGGTAGGGCCGTGGTTCCTGGGCGAGTGCTTCTCGGCGCTCGATCTCTACGTCTGGGTGATGTCGCTCTGGCGGCCGGGCCGGAAGTGGTACGCGGCGAACGCGCCGAAGCTCCATCGAATCGTCGAGGAGACGGGAGCGCTGCCGGTGGCGCGGGAGGTTGCGGCGCGAAACGGCGTGTGATCGCGGGTGGCGCTGGTCAGGAACCGCGTCCCAGCGAAGCCGCCGCGACGCCCAGGCCGAGATAGATCGCGCCCACCACGTAGCGCGAGCGGCTCTTGAGGCTCGGGCGATCGGCGAGGAGATTTCGCGCGGAGCCCGCGGCCACGGCGTAAAGGCTGTCGGTCGTGAGTGCCAGGACCACGTACGTGAGGCCGAGGATCAAGAGCTGCGGCGTCGCCGGTCCGCGCTCCGTTCGCACGAATTGAGGCAGGAACGCGAGCAGGAAGAGCGCCGCCTTGGGGTTGAGCGCGTTGATCACGACCCCGTCGAGGAAGATCCGCCGATGTCCCCGTACCTCGGGCGCCGCGCTCGAAGCGTCGGCGGGTTTGGCGGCGATGGTGCGCACTCCGAGCCACACCAGATAGGCCGCTCCGGCGAGCTTCACGATCGAGAACGCCGTGGACGATGACGCGAACACGGCACTCAGCCCCAGCACCGACGCGAGCACCTGGATCAGCCCGCCGCAGCTCAAGCCGAGCGTCGATATCAGCCCGGCTTTCCGGCCTTGATGGAGACTGCGTGTGACGATGTAGAGGACCGCCGGGCCCGGCGCCAACGTCAGTGCCAGCGCGGCGGTGGAGAAGAGCAAGAAGGTCTGCGTCGTCGGCACGAGCGATCGCTCCTGGCGCGCGAACTATAGGAGACGCGGCGCGACCGTGGCTTTCGCCGCCGAATGCCGGAGGGTACGATGCTGCCCGCAATTCGGATCCCCGCGGACAATCACAGCGATGCGCCTTGGTTGGATCGATCGACGGGAGTCTGCGAGGGATCGCACTCGCGTTACACCCGCACGCGAACTCATTTGCGCAGTGACCCCCGATTTGCCAGCGCGCCAAGGAGGCGCGCCGGCGAGCAGGCAGCGAGCCGACTCGGGGGTGGGGCCCCGGCGGGATTCACTCCCGACGGGGCGGGGGTCTTGAAGAGACCCCCGGAAGGAACAAGTCACCATGGGGCTCTTGAACGCCGTTCGCCATCAGTTCATCGAAGTCATCGAGTGGACCGAGCCGAGTGACGACATCCTCGTCTATCGCTTCCCGGTCGCCGACAACGAGATCAAGAACGGCGCGCAGCTCACGGTCCGTGAGTCGCAGGCCGCGGTCTTCATCGAGCAGGGAAAGCCCGCCGATCAGTTCACGGCGGGGCGGCACGTGCTCAGCACCGCGAACCTACCGGTCCTCACCAAGCTCCGGAGCTGGTCGTACGCGTTCACCAGCCCGTTCAAGGCCGAGGTCTATTTCTTCTCGTTGCGCCAGAAGCTCGGCCAGACCTGGGGCACCCCGCAGCCGATCACGATCCGCGACAAGGAATTCGGCTCGGTGCAGATCCGCATGTTCGGCGTCTTCAGCTACCACATGGCCGATCCGGCGCTCTTCTACTCGAAGATCTCGGGTACTCGCGAGGTCTACAGGACCGAGGATCTGGGCGTGCAGCTGGTGCCGCAGATCGTCGCGGGCGCGGCGCAGTTCTTCGCGCAGTCGAACGTGCCGTTCCTCGACATGGCCGCGAACCAGCTCGTTCTCGGTCAGGCGATCCAGAAGCAGCTCGAGCCCAACTTCGCGGCGCTCGGTGTGGCGCTCGACTCGTTCGTGGTGCAGAGCGTGACGCTGCCGGACGCGCTCCAGAAGACACTCAACGAGCGGCAGTCGATGGGCATCATCGGCAATCTCGGCGACTACGCCCGCTACCAGACGGCGCGCTCGATTCCCGACGCCGCGCAAAATCAGGGCGGATTGGCTGGCATCGGCGCCGGGCTCGCCGCGGGTGCCGCGTTCGGCAACATGATGACCGGTGCCGTGGGCGGCATGACCGCCGGTGCGCCGGCGGCGGGAGCGGGTGGCGCACCCGGCGCGGCGGCCGCGCTGGTCGCGTGCATCGCGTGCAGCAAGGGCATCGAGACCGGTTCCGGTTTCTGCCGCTGGTGCGGCTCGCCACAGACCAAGTCGTGTCCCAACTGCAAGGCGACGGTCACGCCCGACGCGGCCTTCTGCGCCAAGTGCGGCACCAAGATTCCTTGAAGCCCTGGCGCGCGACGGTCTCCGGCGCGCAGGATATCTCGGCCCACGAACGGCCCCGCCGGGGACCGGCCGGCTCCAACCGGATCGTGCAAGGCGCGGCAATGGACACTCTGATCGTGTAATGTCCTGGGCGCCGAGGCGCTCGCTGGCCTCTGCGCAAGATCCTTTTCGCTCGCTCGCCGTCTGATCTTCGATGCCTCGCGGCCTTCAGAGCGCCTGTCCGCAGTGCGGCGCGCCGCTCGTGTTCGAGGGCGCGTCGAGCCTCACCACCGTCTGCAAGTACTGCCGCGCGGGAGTGGCGCGCGCCGGTGTCGATCTCACGACGCTCGGCAAGATTCCCGATCTGGTCGCGACCGACACGCGGCTCGCGGTCGGCATGAGCGGCTCGCTCGCGGGCGACGCGTTCGTGGTGCTCGGCCGCTTGCAGCTCGATCAGGGCCAGGGCGCCTGGGACGAGTGGTACACCAGCTACGCCGACGGCCGTTTCGGCTGGCTCGCCGAGGTCGCGGGCCGGCTGATCTGCACGGTGAAATACGCGAAGCCGGTTCCGGTCGCACGCTTCGATCAGATCGAGGTCGGCGCACCGCTGGTATTGCCGGAGCTGGGCAAGTTCCGGGTCGGCGAGGTGGGCACCGGCAAGTTCGTGTCCGCCGAGGGCGAGCTGCCGTTCACGGTCGCGCTCGGCGCCAGCTACCGCTTCGTCGACGCGAGCGGCGCCGCCGGCGAGTACCTGACGATCGACTACGGCGTCGACGATCGGGACGAGACCTTGGTCTTCGTCGGGAAGGAGCTGAGCTGGGACGAAGCGCACCTGGTGGGCGGCGCGCCCGAGATCGCAGGCCCCGGCAAGGCGGAGGCGCTCGCGTGTCCGAGCTGCGGGGCGCCGGTCAAGCCGGTCCTCGAAGACACCAAGGTGCTGACGTGCGCGAGCTGTCACGCGGTGCTCGACCTGAGCCACGGCGCGCTGGCACTCATGGCCGCCGCCGCGCACCGGCCGAAACCGGGAATTCCGCTCGGTTCGAAGGGCACGCTCAAGGGCGAAGCGCTCGAGGTGATCGGCTACGTGAAGCGCGCCGTCACCGTCGACGGCCAGGACTACTCGTGGCGCGAGTACCTGCTGCACGGACCCAAGGGCTACCGCTGGATCTCGGAGTCCGATGGCCACTTCCTGCTCTTGCAGGAGATTCCCGGAGGACGCGTTTCGCGCGTGATCCCGAACGTGATCGCCACCTGCGACAAGCGCACCTTCAAGCATTTCCAGACCTCGAAGGCGCGCTACGTCGAGATCCAGGGCGAGTTCTACTGGAGGCTCGACGCCAGCCAGCAGGTCACGATGGACGACTTCGTGTCGCCGCCGTACCTGCTGTCGAGCGAGGGCACGGCCAAGGAGCGCGTTTGGTCGCTCGGCGAGTACGTGAGCTGCGACGAGATCTGGAGCGGCCTCAAGCTCGACAAGACGCCCAGGCCGCCGGCGCGCGGCGTCGCTCCCGCTCAGCCGAACCCGTTCGGCGCCAAGGCGTGGGGTCTGCTCGGCATCGGCGCGCTCGCCATGATCGCGTACATCGCGATCGCGATCGCCGCCGACACCCACAACGCCCGCAAGGTGGTGCTCAACCTGGAGGTGCCGCTCGATCCGCCCGGCTCGGTCACGCTCTCCGAGCCGTTCGAGATCACCGGCTCGCCCTCGGCGGTGCAGATCGCGGGACACGCCGACGTCAGCAACGCGTGGGTGGGCCTCGACCTGGCGCTCATCGACGAGCCCACCGGCGAGGCGGATCTCGCGGGCCTCGAGCTCTCGTATTACTCGGGTGTCGAGGACGGCGAGTCGTGGAGCGAAGGGAAGAACGCGGGCGCCGTGATCCTGAGCGCGGTCAAACCGGGCCGTTACCTGCTGCGCGTCGAGCCGGTGTCGGGAAAGGACCCGCGCGGCTCGCTGCCGACCAAGGCCTACCTCACGGTCACGCGCGGCGTGTTCCTGATGCCGCCCGCGGTCATCGCGTTCCTCGGCATCGTGCTCTATCCGCTCTTGGTGTGGCTCCGGTCCAAGACCTTCGAGGTCAACCGCTGGGCCGAGAGCGATCATCCGATCGGCGGCTCGAGCGGCGGATCGGACGGAGACGACGAATGATTCGCTATGCAGCGCTGTGCGCGCTCCTGCTCGGCGGGTTCGGCTTCACCGAGTGGCGCGGAATGAGCCTGATCCCGCAATCCCAGCACGCGGTGGCGCCGGCGTCGGTGCGCTCGTCGCCGGGCGGCTACCGCAGCTACCACTACTACCGAAGCGGCGGCTTCCAAGGAGGGAAGTGATGGACATTCACTGGGAGTTGCTCGTTCTGAGCCTGGTCTACTCGGCCGTCGGCATCACGATCTTCGGAGTGGCGTACAAGATCATGGAAATGGTCATGCCCTTCGACCTCAACAAGGAGCTGGCCGAGGACCAGAACACCGCCGTCGGCGTGCTGATCGGCTCGGTGATGATCGGCCTCGCGATCATCATCGCGTCCGCGATCCATGGTTGAGTCTTCTCGGTTTTCTCGGGGGGCTGTTCCAGCCCCCCGCCCCGGCCGGAGCGAATCCGGCCGGGGCCCCACCCCCGAGGCGGCTCGCGGCCTGCTCGCCGGCGCGCCCTTCGGCGCGCTGGCAAATTGGGGGGTCACTGCGCCGTGGTGGTCGAGCGCGGGTCTCGGCGAGTCGTGGTTCAGGTTGCTCGCTACGGACGGCGCCGCGGAGCGTCGCCCTCCACACCCGCGCGCTTCGCCGCCGTTTGGAGGGCCGCGCTTCCGCGCGGCCGGTCGTAGCGTCGAGACGAATCACGACCGTGTAGCGCAGGCGTTTGTCCCTCGCGGCGTTTCGTGGATCGATTCTCTCCCGAGCACGTCAGCCGAAACTGTGTGTGCGTCGCAACGCCGGACGCGCGCACACCTCGACTCCGCGGCCTAGGCGACATGGTCGAGGCCAGGGGAAGCCGGCAGCTGCCGCTGCTCTTCGTCACCGTCGTCGTCATCGCGGCGTGCGGGCTGGTGTACGAGCTGCTCGCGGGGACGCTCGCGTCCTATCTGCTCGGCGATTCGGTCACGCAGTTTTCGACCGTGATCGGGGCGTATTTGTCGGCGATGGGGCTCGGCTCGTGGCTGTCGCGATGGTTCGATCGCGGGCTGGCGCGGCGTTTCGTGGAGGTGGAGCTGGCGGTGGCCGTGGTGGGAGGGTTCTCGGCGCCGCTCTTGTTCCTCGCGTTCGGGCGGCTAACCGCGTTTCGGCCGCTGCTTTACCTGGTGGTGCTGGTGATCGGGGTGCTGGTCGGGCTCGAGATCCCGCTCTTGCTACGCATCCTGCGCGACAAGCTCTCGTTCAAGGAAGTGATCGCGCGGGTGCTGGCGTTCGACTATCTGGGGGCCTTGGTCGCGTCGCTGCTGTTTCCGATCCTGCTGGTGCCGCGGCTCGGCCTGGTGCGCAGCTCGCTGCTCTTCGGAGCGCTCAACGCGTCGGCGGCGCTCTGGACCACGTGGCTTCTGGCCGACGAGATCCGCGGGCTCGGCTGGATCCGCGCTCAGTGCGTCGCGGTGTTGATCGCGCTCGTCACGGCGTTCGGTTTCGCCGACCGGCTCACCAGCCTGGCCGAGGAGGAGCACTACGCCGATCCGATCGTGTGGGCCAAGCAGACGCCGTACCAGCGCATCGTGCTCACCAAGAACCGCGACACGTGGGCGCTCTTCCTCGACGGAAACCTGCAATTTTCGAGCGTCGACGAGTACCGCTACCACGAGGCGCTGGTGCACCCGACGTTCGCCGCCGCGGCGCGCGGCGCCAACGTGCTGGTGCTGGGCGGCGGCGACGGGCTCGCGGTACGCGAGATCCTGAAGCACCCGGAGGTCGAGCACGTGACCCTCGTGGACCTCGATCCGACCATGACCGGCGTGGTGGCGAAGCTTCCCGCGATCGAGGCGCTGAACGGCGGGTCGCTCTCCAACCCCCGGGTGCGCGTGATCAACGCCGACGCGATGGCGTGGCTCACCGAGCTGCCGCCCGACACGCGCTGGGACGTGGTGATCGTCGACTTTCCCGATCCCAACAACTACTCGCTGGGCAAGCTCTACACCACGCGTTTCTACCGGCTGGTGAAGGGCCACGTGGCCGAGGACGGCGCGATGTCGGTGCAGGCGACGTCGCCGCTCTTCGCGCGCCGCTCGTTCTGGTGCATCGCGGACACCATCCACGCCGCCGGCTTCGAGGTGCGCCCCTACCACGTGCCGGTGCCGTCGTTCGGCGAGTGGGGCTTCGTGCTGGCGAAGCGGGCGCGCTTCGAGCGCCCCGAGCGAACCATCGGCGGTCTCCGATTTCTCGACGATTCGCTGCTGCCGACGCTCTTCGTGTTCGGCCCCGATCTCGGCCCGCTCGACGCCGACGTGAACCGCCTCGATAACCAGATCCTGGTGCAGTACTACGAAAGCGAATGGCGGCGGTGGGACTGAATTTCGCCGTGAGCGCAGGAGATGGTGCGCCCGGCGCGGCCACCGAAAGCCCGGCGGCCCTCCAGGCGGAATCGCGCGACCCGCACCTGGAGCGCGCGCGGTCCCTCGCGCGCGAGCGCCGGAACGGGCTTCATCGATCGCTCGCCCACCGAGGGACCGGCGGGCCTCCATCGGAAGCGCTTCCGGCCGACGGACGCGATCCTGCGCTTCGGCTGCGAGGGACCGCAGCCCTCCGACTGCCGTCGCTGTCGTCCGGAGGGACGCGGTTCCTCGCGTCCGAGCGTTTCGGTGTGGCTCTCCGCTCGCTGGCTCGATCATGAAGTCTGACCCGTTCACGGCTCGCATCTCGCGCCGCGAGGCGATCGCGGGGTTGGTCGGGTTGCCGCTCGCGATCTCGGCCTGCAGCGAGTCGCGCCCGCGTCCGATCGAGGGCGAGATCGTCGGCGCGGCCGACAAGCTCGGTCATCGGCTGCGGGACGGATTTCTTCCCCCGCCCACGTCGCGCCGCTCGGTTCCCGTGGTGATCGTGGGTGGTGGCGTCGCGGGTCTTGCGGCCGCGTGGCGGCTGGCGCGCGCGGGCGTCCACGATTTCGAGCTGATCGAGCTCGAGCCGGTGCTGGGCGGCACCGCGCAACCGGGCGAGAACGAGGTGTGCGCGTATCCGTGGGGCGCCCACTACGTCCCGGCACCGTTGCCGCATGCGCGCGCCATGATCGAGCTCCTGGCGGAGGCCGGAGCGGGCGAGCTCGACGCCGCGACTGGACGCTTCGTTCCCGACGAGGCGCAGCTCTGCCGCTCGCCCGAGGAGCGGCTCTTCGTCGCGGACCGCTGGTACGAAGGCCTCTTCCCGTGGCCGGGCGCGAGCCCCGAGGAGCTGGCCGAGCGCGAGCGTTTCGAGTCCGAGATGGCGGCCTGGGCCGCGCGGCGCGACGCGCGCGGCCGCCGTGCCTTCGCGGTGCCGATGGCGTACGGATCCGACGACGCCGACGTGACCGCGCTCGACCGCATCTCGATGGCGGAATGGCTCGATTCGCGCGGTTTCCGCTCGAAGCGCCTGCGCTGGTTCGCCGAGTACGCGTGCCGCGACGATTTCGGCGCGATGCTCGACACCACCAGTGCCTGGGCCGGCGTCCATTACTTCGCGTCTCGGTACGAGCGCGACGAGACCCAGCCGTTCCTCACCTGGCCCGAAGGAAATGGACATCTGGTGGCGCACCTCGCGGCACGCGCTCGTGCCTCGGGTGGGCGTCTTCGCTCGGGCGTCGCGGTGACCAAGATTCGCGCGAGCGCCGCCGCAGATGCCGCCAACGCCGCGAGCCGTCGATCGGTCGAGGTGTGGACCTACGAGCCCTCGACCGGAACGGCCGAAGCGCTCGACGCCGAGCGCGTGATCGTGGCGCTGCCGGCGGCGTTCGCGGCGCGGCTGCTCGGTGACGACGATCTCATCCACGACGCACGCGACTTCCAGGTGAGCCCGTGGCTGGTGGCGAACCTGACGCTCGCGCGCCGCCCGCGTTCGCGGGGCTTTCCGGAAGCGTGGGACAACGTGATCTACGGCAGCGCCGGACTCGGCTACGTGGTCGCCACCCATCAGCTCGACGAGGGGCTCTGCGAGCCGAGTGTGCTCGCGGCGCTCGCGGGTGGTGCATCGGGACGAGCGCCGGCGTCCGCGACCTCGCCTGGCTGTTCCCATCGCGCGCCGCCCAGCTATGGCCGTACCGTGTGGACCTACTACCTGCCGCTCACCGACGCCGATCCGCGCGCCGCGCGTGAGCGGCTGCTCGCTACCGATCACGCGTCGGCGGTCGATGCGATCTTCGCCGACTTGAAGCGAGCCCACCCGGATCTGCGCGAGTGCGTGTCGCGAGTCGACGTGTGGCGCTGGGGCCACGGCATGATCCGCCCTGTCACCGGGTTCGTGTGGGGCGCCGCGCGCAAGCGCGCGGCGGAGCCGCGCGGCGCCGTCCACTTCGCGCACACCGATCTCTCGGGCTTGCCGCTCTTCGAGGAGGCGCAGTTCCACGGCGTGCGCGCCGCGGAGGAAGTGCTCGCGGCGCGCGGCGTCGCGTTCGAGCCGCTCGCGTGAGCCTCGCCGCGCGAGCGCCGCGGCCGATGCCGAGCGCGTGGCTCGTCGACCCCGCGTTCGATCTGGCGTTCTTCGTGATCCCGGCCGTCGTGGCGCTGGCGCTTGGCGCCCTGGCGGGCCGGCTCGCCCAGCCCGACGGCTCGACGCCCACGTGGGCGTGGCTCGCGTTCGTGCTGGCGGTCGACGTCGCGCACGTCCACGGCACCACGTTCCGGGTCTACCTCGACCGCGCCGAGCTGCGCCGGCGGTTCGGTCTCTACGTCTTCGTGCCGCTGGCGGCGTGGGCGGTGGGAGTGCTGCTCTATTCCTGCTCGGCGCTCGCGTTCTGGCGGGTGCTCGCCTACGTCGCGGTCTTCCACTTCGTGAAGCAGCAGATCGGCTGGATGCGTCTCTACCGGCGCCGCGCCGAAGAACGCTCGCGGCTCGATCGCATCCTCGACGAAGCCGCGATCTACGCGGCCACGGGGTATCCGCTGATCGAGTGGCACACGCGGTTGCCGCAGCCCTTCAACTGGTTCGTCGAAGGAGACTTCGTGAGCGGGTTGCCGGCGGCGGCGGCTTCGGTCGCACGCGTGGTGTGGGTGGCGGTGCTCGCCGCGTTCGCCGCGCGTCAGGTGCAAAGGCGGATCGCGGGTGAGCGCTGGTTCGCGGGCAAGATCCTTCTGGTCGCGACCACCGCGGCGACGTGGTGGGCCGGCATCGTCCTGTGGCGCAGCGACTTTGCCTTCACCGTCACGAACGTGCTGGTGCACGGCATTCCGTACATGGCGTTCTCGTATCGCTACGGATCGATTCGCTGGGACGATGCCGAGCGGCGCGCCGACGCGGTCGCGGGGCCATCGCCGCTCGATCGGTGGCTCGGGAACCTCTTCGCGGCGCGACGGTTCTGGCCGTTCGCGGCGGCGCTCGCGAGCCTGGCATTCGCGGAGGAGTGGTTGTGGGACGGCGCGGTGTGGCGCGATCACCCCGCGCTCTTCCCGTTTCCAGCGCTCGATCTCGGCTCGTCACTGGCCGTGATCGTGCCGCTGCTCGCCTTGCCGCAGGCGACCCACTACGTGCTCGACGGCTTTCTATGGCGCCTCGACGGCTCGAACCCAGGCCTGGCGCGGGCGCTCGGGCTCGAAGCCCGCCGATCCGAGGGTAACTGACGAGAATGAGGCCTTTTCCCGGCCCACAAGGGCCCTTTCCGTACGCGCGGGAGCTACTTCAGCGTCTGTTTGTGCTGCAATTCATGGGCAGATCGTAATCGCGCCCGTTCGACCGGCGCGGCGCTGGGATACCCTCCCACCCGTCGATGCGCGTCTTCTACGACGGCCACTGTGGGCTCTGCCACGGCGCGGTGAAGTTCCTGCTGGCGCGCGATCGCGACGGTTCGCGTTTCCGGTTCGCGCCGCTTCAAGGCGAGACGCTCGCGGCCATGGTGCCCGCCGCGCGCCGCGCTCGGCTCCCCGACAGCATCGTGGTGCTCACCGACTCGGGCGAGCTGCTCGTGAGATCCGCGGGCGTCGTCGCGATCCTCGAGCGCCTAGGCGGCGCCTGGCGCCCGCTCGGCCGGCTGCTCGCGATCGTCCCGCGCCCGCTTCGCGATGCCGCCTACGACTTCGTCGCCCGCATCCGCAAACGCCTCGTCGCCCCACCCGCCGACGTCTGCCCGCTCATGCCGCCGGAGCTACGCGCCCGCTTCGACCTGTAGGACGCGGCTCACTCGTGATCTTTCACGGAAGTCTCGGAAACGCGGCGCTGACCCGCGCCGAGGCTCCGTGGCGTCCGGGAGCCTTCTGTCACGTCGACGCCTCGCCGAAAGCCGGCCAACCTTGCTCGGGCCAGTCCTCGCTCCATACGCTGACCGCGTGCCCGAGCGCTTCGGCGGAGGCGTGCATCCGCGCATGCAGCTCCGGCACCACGGAGTCTTCGAGGATCCACCTCACGGCGCGAGCGTCACTGGCACGCGCCGGAGAGGCCCTGAATCCACTGGGTCACGAGGGCAAGGCCTTCCTCGTGCACGACGCTGCGCGAGAGCTCCGGCATCTTGATGCCCGGGTCCACCGAGTCCATGCGGAAGGTCATGATCGACTCCTCCGGGTGGCCCGGGACGATGTCGAACTGGAACGTGCCGGCGCCGCGGCCGGCGGCGACCGGCGTCTTGCAGATGCCGTGGCTCGCGTCGAGGGGCGAGGCGGCGTCGAGGAAGAGGCCCGAGAAGCGCGCGTAGCCCGCGGTGTTGTGGCAGTGCGCGCAGTTCGATTCGAGGTAGGCCCGTGCGCGCTGCTCGACGGTGCCGTCGTTGGGATCGTTCCACACCGGCAGGCGCGGCGCCTGGCTCGGATCGGAGGGCGCGCCGGTGAGAGCGCCGATCCGCGTCCAGTGAGTGAGCTGGTTCTCGGTGCCTTCGGGGTAGGCGTAGTCCTTGTTGAGCAGCCGTGCCTTGGGTCCGATCGGGTCGGCGGTGTCGGCGCCCGAGTGACAGGTGTTGCACTGCAAGGAGTTGGGGATGCGGTAGGTCGTGGATTGCTGGCTGCCGTCGGTGGCGATCCAGCTCACGTCCGCCGCGCCGCCGCCGAGCGCGAGCGCAGCCTGGGTGTGCGCGTCGTTCCAGGTGTAGGCGCGGCCCACCCAGCCGGCGGAACGATGGATGAGCAGCCGGGTCTCGATCAGCCGCTCGGTGTCGAGGGTCGGGTTCCTGAGATCGGCCGCGAAGCTGAAGGTCTTGGCGATGATGGTGCCGACCGGAAACGAGAACGCGCCGTCGCTGGTGTACGTGGCCTGAGTGCCGGACGGCAGGAACACGAAGCGCTGCTTTTGCGCGTAATCCGAGAAGAGCGGCGTGGTGAGATCGAACGGGATGCCGCCGTTCGGATTGGTGCGTGGCTCGGCCGGATCGGCGAACAGGTTGTACCCATCGAGGGTCGGACAATCGAACTCGACCGCGCCGAAGTTGGGATCGCTGCCCGAGGGCGTGCAGGCCGTGGCGATCTCGGCGTCGCTGGGGCCTGGCTGCGACGGCGGAATCGGCGGCAGCGCAGCGACCGTTGCGCCCGCCTCGGGTGGGTACGAGCAATCGAACGGCGTCGGGTCGTTGCTGATCGGCCCGGCGGGCAGCGGCACGCCGGTGCGAGCGCGCAGGTTCAAGTCGCCGAAGGTCGACACGGTGCCGTCGCGGCGCACGTTGTTCTGAAAGCAGTTGCGCTGATCGATCGGCAGCGGGTTCTGACCGAGCACGTTCTCGGCGATGCCGTCGTACACCAGGTCGGGAATCACCTTGTCGGCGCTGAACAGGAACAGGAGCGACGCGAAGATGCCGAGCTCGCCGCCGCCGAAGAAGTAGTCCTTGCCGCGCTCGGTGGTGTTGTCGTGGATGTAGTTGCGCTGGGGCAGAGGATCGAACTGGGGATCGTCGAAGGGCAGGCCGGTGACCTGGTAGCTCGCGACCACCACGTCGGTCGTGAAGTTGTCGACGATGGTGTTGTGGAACGCTTCCACATCGTCGTTCGCCATCACCATGAGCCCGGTGCCGGTCGGTACCAGTCCCACGATGTTTCCGGCGGGCGCGAAGTTGGGGTTGTTGTTGCCGTGGATCTGGTTGTCGTGGACCGACGCGCGGTCGCCGCTGATGGTGAGCCCGGGTAGGTCGAAGACCAGGATGCCGCCCGAGTTGTCGGTGCTCTCGTTGCCGTAGACCTCGGCGTCGTTCGAGCTCTCGATCTCGATGCCGGCGACGTTCTGCTCGGCGTGGTTGTTGCGCACCACGATGTTCTTCGACTGGCCGACGTAGATGCCGGTGTCGGACGCGCCGGTGGCGACACTGTCCTCGATCAGCACGTTGGTGCAGCCCACCGGGTAGATCGCGTATGAGCCGTTGAGCGTGTTGGAGGAGGGCCAGCCCGCTTTCACGTGCCGCACCACGACGTTGTCCTCGCCGTCCATCTTGATGCAGTCGCCCGGCGCGTTGAGCACCGCGATGTCCTCGATCTGGAACGCGTCGCCGGTGGCGAGGATTCCCTCGGCGCCCGACTCCTGCTTCGCGAAGTCGAGGATCGTCTGGTCCATTCCCTGGCCGCGCAGCACCAGGTGCGACTGGCCGAGCACGATCTCGCTGCCGATGTCGAAGTGCCCGGCGGGCAGCTCGACCACGGTGCCGGGCTGCGCGCGGATCAGCGCGTCCTGCACGCGGAACTCGAGGTCGTCACCGGCGTCGATGGTGACGACCTGGTACTGGTCGACCGTCGGGGCGCTCGCACCGCCGCCACCGCTCCCACCGCATCCGATCGATGCGACCAAGACGCAAGCGACGAACGCGATGGCTGCGCGGGTCTGGTTCATGGATCCCCCTCCGAGGCCGATTCTGCACTCCATTCCGCCGCTGCTTCTCTGCCGCAATTGTCAGTAAATGTAAAGAATTCCGGCTCGTACGACCAATCCGGGCGGTTGAACCGAATCACTTCAAGTGCGTATCATTGTCGGGTTAACGCCGGGCCGCGCGCCGGAGGCTCGGCAGGGATCTCCAACACACACATCAACCGGCTCAACCGAAGGAAGGGGTGGTACGCATGAAGGACTGGATGAAGAAGGGCGCACTCGCGCTCGGCTTGGTGGCGGTAACGGCCGTCGGTGCCCACGCGGGAACCGTGAACGACGACGGCTCGATCGAGCTCGTGCCGACCGGTAAGGGCTACGGCCGGATGCCGGACGTGGGCGAGCCGCTGGTGCGTCCCGCGCTCTCCGCGAAGATCCGCTACCACGGCGGTCCGGTGATGCTCGGCACGAACCACATCTACTACATCTGGTACGGCAACTGGTCGGGTAACACCGCCCAGAGCATCCTCGACAACCTGGCGCAGCACGAAGGCGGCTCGCCCTACTACAACATCAACACCACGTACTACTCGGGCTCGACCACCAAGTCGTACGTCAGCAACAGCTTGACGCAGGGTACGACCTACTTCGACAACTACTCGCAGGGCACCGCGCTCAGCGACGCGCAGATCCTGGCGGCCGTGAAGGCGGTGAACCCGACGGACACGAGCGGAATCTATTTCCTGCTCACCTCGGCTGACGTGAACGCGACCTCGGGTTTCTGCACGCAGTACTGCGGCTGGCACAATCACGCCACGGTGAACGGCAAGGACATCAAGTACGCGTTCATCGGCAACCCGGACCGCTGCCCGAGCTCCTGCACGACCGG
>CAZYWA010000065.1:0-22136 GCA_964650975.1 uncultured bacterium | reverse complement strand
GCGTTCACCCGAATCTGCTCGACGCTTGGCGCCCTCGCTACGAACTTTCATGAATGACCCGGGCTAAGCCGGCTCACATGCCGAGCTTGGTGGCGTGATTCCGCATCTGCACGCCGTGCACCAGGCTGGCCCCGCCGCGGATCGCGGCGGCCACGTGCACCGCCTCGGTCATCTGGTCGAGGTCGGAGCCCTTCTCCAGCGCGTCGCGGCTGTAGGCGTCGATGCAGTAGGGGCATTGCACGGCGTGCGCGACCGCGAGCGCGATGAGCGATTTCTCGCGGGCGCTGAGCGCTCCGTCGGCGAACACCGCTCCGTACCAGTCGAAGAACTTCTTCGCCAGCTCGGGTGCGTTCTCGCCGATCTCGCCGAACCTGGGCAGATCGTGCGCGTCGTAGTAGTGATCGCTCATCGCTTCCCCTTTGCTCTCGGAGCATACCGTCTGCTGGCCCGCGATGAGCGCTCGCGCGCGAGGGACCGCGCGCGCTCCAGCCGGCTGGATCCGGACCCGTCTGGAGGCCCACCGGTCCCTTGGTGGGCAGCGAACGATCGAGCTCGGGCCTGAGCCCAGGCGGCCCACCTTGAGCCGCGTCCCGAAGATCGAGCATTCTGCGGCGGGGATCGAGGGTGAAACCAACATGACGGCCACGATCGGTTTTCACGGCGGCGCGGGGACGGTGACCGGCTCGCGCTATCTGGTCGAGGCGGGCGGCACGAGCTGTCTCGTCGACTCCGGGCTCTTCCAGGGATTGAAGGAGCTCCGGCTCCTCAACTGGCAGAAGCCCTCGTTCGACCCGGGAGCGGTCCGCTCGCTGGTGCTCACCCACGCGCACATCGACCATTCGGGCTATCTGCCCAAATTGGTTCGCGACGGCTTTCGCGGCCCGATCTACTGCACGCCCGCGACCCAGGAGCTGGCCCAGCTCATGCTGCTCGACGCGGCGCACTTGCAGGAGGAAGACGCGCTCTACGCCAACCGGCGCGGATTCAGCAAGCACAGTCCCGCGCAGCCGCTTTACACCACCGCCGACGCGCAGCAGGCGATCAACCGGCTGAGCCCCGTCGAGTACCACGACTGGATCACGCTCGGTGACGGCTTTCGCGCGCGGTTCCTGAATGCGGGGCACATCCTGGGATCGGCACACGTCGAGATGGAGATCCCCGACGGTCCGCGCACCTTGCGAGTCGTGTGGAGCGGCGACGTGGGCCGCTACGATGCACCGCTCCATCCCGACCCCTCGCCGCTGCCACCCTGCGACGCGCTGGTGATCGAGTCGACCTACGGCGACCGGCTCCACGATGCCGCGCCGCCGCTCCAGCAGCTCGAGAAACCGTTCCGCCAGGCCTGCGAGCGGGGCGGCACGATTCTGATTCCGTGCTTCGCCGTGGGCCGCGCCCAGATGGTCACGATGCTTCTCGGCGACGGCATGCGTGACGGGACGCTGCCGCAGGTTCCGATCCACATCGACAGCCCCATGGCGGTCGACGCGACGCGCATCTACGCCAAGCACGTGGGCGACGAGAACCTCGATCCGGACGTGCTGCAGAACGGCCAGAACCGGCTCTTCCCGAAAGGCGTCCATTTCCACCGCAGCGTCGACGAATCGAAGGCGCTCAACACGCTCGCCGGGCCGCGGGTGATCCTGTCGGCGAGCGGCATGCTGACCGGCGGACGCGTGGTGCATCACCTGCACCGCATCCTCGGCGACGAGCGGAGCCTGATCGTGCTGGTCGGCTACCAGGCGGCCGGCACCCGCGGCCGCGCGCTGCTCGAGGGGAGACACACGATCCGCATGCACGGCCAGGACGTGCCTGTGCGCGCCCGGTTGCTGTCGATGCAGGGGCTCTCGGCGCACGCCGACGCGGACGAGCTGCTGCGCTGGGTGCGCTCCTCGGGCGCGCCGCCCCGGCAGGTGTTCGTGACCCACGGCGAGCCGGCGAGCTCGACGGCGCTCGCCGCGCGGCTCGAGCGGGAGCTGGGCGTCGCCACGCACCTGCCGCGGCTCGGCCAGAGCTTCGACCTCTCCGCTCTGGTGAGCGCGTGAGCACCAAGCGGAAGCCACGGCCGGCGGCGAAGTCCGCGAAGTCGAAGAGCGCGCGGAACGGCGCCTCGAACGGCGTTCGCGACGGCGCGCGCGACCGAGAGCCTTCGCGGGTGCTGCAACGGGTTTCACCGCTGCCCGGGAGCAAGCCCAAGCCGCTCGAGGACGATCCGCAAGCCGCGGAGCGGATCGCGCGCATCATGTCGAGCCCGAGCTACCGGCGCGCCGATCAGGACCCGGACTTCATGGAGCTCGACGAGCTGCGTGGCGAGCGCCTCGAGCTCGAGTACCTGAAGCCGCAGATCGAGCTCACCCGCCACCAGGTCCGCTCGACGATCGTGGTCTTCGGCAGCACCCGGCTGGTCGAGCCGGCGGCCGCGCGGCGCAAGGTCGAGGCCGCGCGCAAGGCACTCGCCGCCGCTCCCGACGATCCGGAAGCGAGGCGTCGCGCGGCGGTGGCGGAGCGGGTGAAGGCGCTCAGCCGCTATTACAACGAGGCACGCGAGCTGGGCCGGATCGTGAGCACCGTGTGCCAGAAGGAAGGCCCGTATCAGTTCGTGATCGTGACCGGCGGCGGCCCGGGGATCATGGAGGCGGCCAATCGTGGCGCGTTCGACGTCCAGGCCAAGAGCGTCGGCCTCAACATCATCCTGCCCCACGAGCAGTTCCCGAACCCGTACATCACGCCGGAGCTGTGCTTCCAGTTCCGCTACTTCGCGCTACGCAAGATGCATTTCATGATGCACGCACGCGCGCTGGTGGCGTTTCCGGGCGGCTACGGAACCTTCGACGAGATCTTCGACGCGCTGTGCCTCATCCAGACCCAGAAGATCCCGCCGCTGCCGGTGGTGCTCGTGGGGCGCGAGTTCTGGACCAAAGCGTTCGATCCCGAATTCCTCGCCGCCGAAGGCGTGATCGATCCCGAGGACCGGCACATCTTCACGTACGTCGAGACCGCTCAGGAGGCCTGGGAGCGGATCATCGACTTCTGGCGCGGCGAGGGCGAAGCGATCGTGCCGTGACCTCGAGGTGGTAACCTCCACTCATGGCCGAGCCGGCGCAGCGGCGCGCGACTTACGAGGATCTGAAGAAGGTCCCGGACTCGCTGCTGGCTCAGATCGTCGATGGTGAGCTGATCGCGCTCCCGCGGCCCGGCTACGCACATTCGCGCGTCAGCTCGGTCCTCGGAGGAAAGCTCGGGGATCCGTTCGACCACGGTCGCGGAGGTCCCGGAGGGTGGTGGATCCTCGACGAGCCCGAGCTCCACCTGGGCGACGACGTCGTGGTCCCCGACCTCGCGGGCTGGCGGCGCGAGCGGCTTCCGGTGATTCCCGACGCGCCGTTCCACACGCTTGCACCGGACTGGATCTGCGAGGTGCTCTCGCCTGCGACGGCGCGGCTCGACCGCGTGAGGAAGCTGGCCCTCTACGCCCGGGAGCAAGTGGCGTTCGCCTGGTTGGTGGACCCGGCGGCGCGCACGGTGGAGGCCTTCCGCCTGCAACAATCCCACTGGTTGCTGCTCGGCACCTACGCTGGTGACGCCCCCGCGCGCATCGAGCCGTTTGACGCGGTCGATCTCGATCTTCCGGCTCTCTGGTCGGGGCTCCCGGCGCCCAGCGTGAGCTGAATCTCTCGTTGCAGTTGCGAAGGGCGATCGTTCCCGGCAATCAGCCGCGGCGCCTGCGCAGCGTGCGTCCCGCCGCGACGATCGCCAGCGGGGCAAGCACCGGCACCAGCACGTCGCCCGCGGAACCGCTCGCACCGCGGGCCACGCCGCAGCTCGGGTTGGTCGGGAAGAGATCGCACGCGTCTCCGCGTCCGTCGCCGTCGGTGTCGGTCTGACTGGCGTTCGCGACGGTCGGACAGTTGTCGCTGTCGTCGGGGACGCCGTCGAGGTCGGTGTCGCGGCTCACGCTGCAGATCAGGTCGTTGGCCGAGAAGTAGAGCTTCTTGCCGAACGAGCCGCCCTGCGAAAACGCGAGGCCGCCCGAGCGGAAGAGATCGGGCTGCTCGACGAACGGGACCGACGCGATGAGCTGCGCCGAGCCGGTCGAGCTCACGCGCCAGATCTCGGTCGCGTCGAACGGGTTCACACCGTCGGTGTGCGCGGCCATGACGTAGAGATCGTTGCCGAAGGACGAGCCGCCGAGCCCGAACGCGGTGTCCATGGGCCACGAGTTGGCGAGCGGGATCGTGGTGGCGAACGGCGCCTGCCCGCCGTAGCTCGACGACACCCAGAGCGGCGCCTGCCACATCGTCGCGTAAACGGTGGCCGGGAAGGCCGTGGACGTGGGGATCGCTTGGTTGGTCGGCCAGACCAGGCCGTAGAAGGCACTCCACGCCACGTAGTAGCCGAGGTTGGCACCCGACGGGCTCGCGATCTCGGAAACCGTGTTGACCGTGTTGAACTGGCCGGACGGGTGATAGGCCGACACCAGGAGCGTGTCGGTCGACGCGCCCACGATCCGCTCGACGATCTTGAAGAAGTACTCGCCGCCCGGGATTCCGCCCGGGCGGAGCAGCGTCTTGTTGCCGGCGCTGTCGAGCACGTCGACCTCCGCCGCCGAGACGTTCGGGTCGGCCGCGGAGACCATCATCTTGTTGGCGAAGCTCGAACCGGTGCCGATCGCCACGCCCCAGCCGTCGGGCGGCAGCGCGGGATCGAGCGCGAACGGCGCGATCGCCCCGTTCGACAGCACCTTGAGGACCGCGGGCGGGCCGTTCGGATTGGCGATGTAGAGCGCGTCACCCCACACGCTGGTGGGATTCGGAAACGCCAGCTGGTTGGTGGTGAGGCCCGGCCCGAGCGTGCTCAGGATGTACCCGCTCGCCACGGTGCCGTTGGCCGCGCACACGTCGGGCTTGGCCGTCTCGTCGGCGAGGGCGTCGCCGGTCAGTCCAGCCACCGCCATCGCGCACGCGGCCCATCTCGAAACCCTTCCAAATCCCCAGGATCCGATCATCCGCCCCCCCGGCGCCGAAACCCACCGCGCGGTCTCGCCGCAGAAACACCCATCCTACGCCGTTCCACCATTCGGCACAGCCGTCGCTCGCTGCGCGCACGCGCCGGTCGATCGAGTGTGTACCCGCTTGGAGGCCCACCGGTCCCTCGGTGGGCAGCGATCGATCTTGTCGCACGCCGCCCTACGAGCCAGGTGAAATAAGATCGCCCCCCGGTGCGTAAGGTCTATCGAGGGCTCTCATGACCTCGACTGGACCGGACGGCGTGAATGATCGAACCCTCCCTCGGCACGCTCGACGAGCGAGAGCTCGCACGGCGTGCCACGCTGGGCCAGGAGGCGGCGTTCGCCGAGATCGTGCGACGGCACCAGGGACCGGTCTACCGGTTCTGCTTGCGCTACCTGAGCCCGGCGGATGCCGAGGATTCCGCACAGGAAACCTTCGTCCGGGCGTTCACCCACCGGCACCGGATCGACCCCGACCGGCCGCTCTTGCCGTGGCTCCTGACGGTGGCGCGGCACCTCTCGATCGACCGGTTGCGCCGGCGCGAGTCGTCGGGCGCGAACGACCTGATCGACGACCCGGATGCCCACGCCGACACCCGCGCGGGCGACGCGCTGGGCTCGGCCATGACCGGCCAGCGCGCCGAAATCTTGCGTCAGGGGCTCGCGAGCTTGCCCGAGGGCCAGCGCGAGGCCGTGATGCTCTTCCACGTCGAGGGCTTGGCGTACAAGGACATCGCGACCACACTCGAGGTGCCCGTGGGCACCGTCATGACCTGGCTGCACCGCGCCCGAGCCCGCCTCAAGAAACTCGTGGAATCCGCCGAGAAAACGCCCGAATGAGCCCCTCGAGGAGATCATGAGTCACCTGGGCGACGAGCGGCTGATCGAGCTGGGGCTCGATCTCACGGCGGTGCCGAGCGCCGTCGAAGGGGCGCACCTCGCCGACTGCCCCACGTGCTCCCGCGCGCTCGCAACCGAGCGCGCGCTCACCCGCTCGCTCGCCATCGAGCTGCCCCGGGCCGAGCCGCCGCGCGATTTCGTGGCGGCCACCAGCGCTCGTTTCGCGGCCACCCGCCGTGCTCTGGAGCCGCGTCGAACGCTCGCCCGGCTGGCGCTGGCGCTCGTCGCGAGCCTGGTGGTGGCGGTGCCGTCGGTCTGGGTCATCGCGCTCCATGCCGGTGACATGACTCGACATTTCGCGATTGGTGCGAAGGAAATCACGGTCCTTGCCTCGGCCGCCTCGGTGGTGGCCGACAAGATTCCGTTGGTGCCGGTGCTGTTCGCCGGCCTCACCGCCACGCTGCTCCTGGGCGCCAGCATCGGGCTCGGCCAGCTCGCCGAGGCGAGCCGCCGCCCGATCGCCGTGGCCGTCCGCGCCTGACCGCAATTTTCCCACCCAACCCCGATTCGATCGCTGCCCACCGAGGGACCGGTGGGCCTCCAAGGGGCGTCTCGACGTCCCGGGTGGAGCGCGCGCGGTCCCTCACGCGCGGAGCGATCGAATGCGGCACTGAAATAAACCCCGGGGGTGGTGCGTAAGACCGACGTAGGCAAGTGCGATCAACCGCTCGACTCGTCGGCCTCGGAGGCTTTCGTGAACACCATCCTGATCCAGCACGGTCTCGACCTGATGTCGCTCATGGGCACGCTCGCGGTCTTCGGGCTGGCGAGTGCCATCGGCCAGCTCGCGTTCATGCCCGCTGGCGACATGCAGTACCGTCTGCGCCGCGTGCGCCATACCCGGCCCGAGCTGCGCGCGATCGCCGGCGGCTCACGGGCTCGGCAGCCCGAAGCCGCGCGCAGCGCCGCGTGACGCGTGGACGGCACGCCCGCAGCGCCACAGAAATGGAGAACGCCATGAGACGCACACGACGTGGGATCGCGGCGCTGGCCGCCGCGACCTTGCTGGCGACGGCGCTCGGCGCGCTCGCCCAGGAGCCGGCGAGCCCCGCGGCACCCGAGGCGCCCGCGACAGCCGCGCCCGCCACCGATCTCACGGTGACGCTCGATCTCGCGAACACGACGCTCCACCAGGCCTTCGACGCGATCGCCGCGCAGACCGGGCTCTCGCTGGTGAACGTCGCGCCGGAGTCGTCGGAGTCGCGCGCGGTCACGCTGCGCGTGAAGAACATGCCGGTGGATCAGGCACTGGGCTATCTGGTCGCCGGCACCGATCTGGTCGCCAAGCGCGACGGGAACGTGCTGGTGGTGAGCAATGCCCGCGGCGGGGGCGCGAGCGCTGCCGTCGCCGCGTTGCCCGGTGGCCACGTCCACCACGTGCACAAGATCCGCATCCAGCGCTCGGCGCGCGTCGAGCCCGGTGGCTCGACCGATGCCGAAGGCGAGCTCCCCGACGCCGAGCTGCCCGACGCCGGCGTCTCCGAGCGCACCTCGATGGGCTCGGACCTGCTCATCGAGACCGGCGAAATCGTGAGTGACGCCACCGCGGTCGGCGGCACGCTCACCGTGCGCGGCACCGTGAAGGGCGACGCGGTCGCGGTGGGCGGCTCGGTCAAGCTCGAGCAAGGTGCGTCGGTGGACGGAGACGCGGTGTCGGTGGGCGGCTCGGTCACGGCACCGGCCGGCGTCCACCTGGGCGGCGACACGGTGTCGATCGGCGGCTCGGTGGACGTCGACCCGTCGGTGACGATCGGCGGCGACCGCGTGCAGGTGGGAGGGCGTCTCGGCAGTCTGCTGGTCAAGCTGATCGGCCTCGGTCATCAAGAATCCTTCACGATGCGCGCCGCCTCGGCGTTGCTGCACATCGTGATGCTGCTGGCGGTGGGCGTCGTGTTCGTCACGTTCGTGCCCAGCCGGGTGGCCAACGTGCGTCAGTTCCTGACCGCGCGGCCCGGGTACTCGGCGCTCGCCGGGCTCGGGTTGCTGCTCGGCTTCCTGCCGCTCTGCGTGGTGCTCGCGGTCACGCTGATCGGAATCCCGCTGATCCCGGTGGCGCTGCTCGCGGCGGTGCTGCTCTACCTGATCGGATTGACGGCGGCCGCCACCTGGCTCGGCGAGCGCATGCCGGTGCTCGCGGACCGCAAGACCCCGATCAACATCGTGCTGCTCGGGCTGGGTGCGATCGCGGCGCTGAGCCTGGTGCCGTTCCTGGGCGCCGCCGTGGTGTTCCTGGTGGCAACCATGGCCGCCGGCGCGGCGTTGCTCTCGAAGTTCGGCCAGCCGATCCCGCCGCCGGGCGCCGCGGTGCCGCCGGCGCTTCCACCGGTTGCACCTCCCGCGGCCGACTCGGGGACGTCGCTTTCGACCTGATGAGACGTGCACGCGGTCTGGAGGGACGCGGTCTCTCGCGTCCGCAGCGATCGATTCGCGATTCCTCGCTTCGGCTGCGAGGGACCGCAGCCCTCCGGACGAGATCCGTCAGAACGTCTCGGAGCTGAGCACCGTGCCGAATCCTGCATCGGACTGACGCTCCTGCAGCGTCGCGCAGAGCCGGGTGGCTTCGAGGAGCTGGGCCATCGCGCGCGGACCACCCTCCACGTTCTTGAGCCGCTTCTCGAAGAGCGCTTGCTCCTCCTTGGCCTCGGCTTCGCTGCAAGCGCCTTCGCGGTCGATCCACGCCGCCCAGGTCTGGAACATCGCCGGTAGGCGCGCGAGCAGCACGTCGCGGTGCTGGCCGATCCAGCGCCGCGCGTCGGTGCGGTTCTCCGGCCAGGCGACCTGAGATTCGAGAAGCTGGCCGACCTCGCTCGCCTTGACGTGCGGGTCGAGCGCCAGGGCGCGGACCTGCTCGGTACGCTGCGGATCGCGCACCGCGCCGAGCGCCTCGAGAAGCTCGCCGCGGAGCACGGTGTCCTGGGTCGCGGCGAGACGCTTGGTGAGCAGCGCCTGCGCGGCCGGGCCGCCTTCCTGGCCGTAGACCCAGAGTGCGGTGGCGCGCAGGTTGGAGCCGATCGCGTCGGGCTTCCAGGCCGCGTCCGATCCGTCGCCCACGATCTCCTTCGCGCGTAGGACCAGCTTCTGGCGGACTTCGGGATCCTCGGCCACGTGGGCCACGAAGTTCACCAGCCGCTGCCTGGTGAGCTGGCGGTCGTCGTCCTCGCCCGGCTGGTCGGCGAGCCCGAGCTTGGCGAGCAGCGGCGTGTAGACGCGCCGCAGGTAGAGCTCGATGGCGGCACGCTGGTCGTGATCCTTCGCCAGGTGGTCGCGAATCCACTCGGCGGTGGTGAAGGGGGCGCTCACGACTTCCCACGAGGCGCCGCCGGCGAGCCGCGGCAGTGCCGCCAGGTAGTCGCCTGGCGACAGCGTGCCGGCGTAGAACGCCGCGTCGAGCGAGCCGGCGTAGGCGAGCTGCTCGCGCGCGTTGAGCTTCGCGAACTGGGCCTCGAGCTGGTGACGCTCGTTGGAGTCGAGGGAGAAGCGGTAGTAGCCGGCGCCGTCGGCGTTGGGCATCACCCAGCCGGGGCACTGGTCGAGCGTGATCGCGGGCGTCAGCGCGGGCTTGTCGACCAGCACGCACGCGCGCTCCTCCCAGTCGGCGCTTCCCACGCGCATGCACACCGGGATTGCCCACATGGCATCGGCCTTGGCGGTGGAGCCGAGCGGTAGCGAGCGGCGCTGGTGGACCGAGAGCTGGCCGGCTCCCTGGTCGCAGCGCATCTCCAGATCGACGAGCGGAACGCCAGGCTGGTCGGTGAAGCTCCGGAAGGCGCGCACCATCGCCTCGGGCTGATCGGTGGCGGCGCCCAGCGACTGCATGAGATCGGCGCTGGTGGCGTTGCCGCGCGCGAAGCGGTGCAGGTGGGCGCGGATCGCGTCGCGGAACTTGTCCGCGCCCAGATAGGCCTCGAACATCTCGAGCACGGCGCCGCCCTTCGCGTAGCTGATCGAGTCGAAGGCGGCCTCGATGTCGGTGAACTCGTCGATCGGCTCGTGGATGCGGCGGGTGGACGCGAGCTCGTCGGTCTCCATCGCGTGCAGCGCTTGCCTCATCTGGTAGCGCTCGGCGTGCTGCTCGGGCCTGAGCTCCATCACCATCTTCGACGCGAACCAGGTGGCGAACGACTCGTTGAGCCACAGGTCGTCCCACCACGGCATGGTCACGAGGTTGCCGAACCACTGGTGCGAGACCTCGTGCGCCACCACGCCCCAGAACGCCTGGCGCAGATCGGTCGGCGACTGATCGTTGATCAGGATGAGGTTGTCGCGGAAGGTGATGAGTCCGGCGTTCTCCATCGCGCCGTAGCCGAACTCGGGTGCCGCGAGCAGGTCGAGCTTGTCGAACGGGAAGCCGATCCCGAAGTAGTTCTCCTCGGCTTTCACGATCGCGGGGGTATTGTCGAGCGTGTACTTGAGGTCCACACCGCGCCCACGCACCGCGATACCGCGCAGCGGGAGCGGGGTCGCGCGCTGGGGCGTGGGCGGGATGGGTGGTGCCTCGACCACGTCGAACGGGCCCACGCCGAACGCGATCAGGTAGCTGGGCAGCGCTTCGGTGGTGGCGAAGCGCACCCGCTTCTTGCCGCCGGGCAGCTTGTCTTCCGAGATCGCGCGGGTGTTCGCCACGGTCACGTCGTCGGCCGGCGCCACGATCGTCAGGTCCCACGGCGTCTTGAAGCTCGGCTCGTCGAAGCACGGGAAGGTGTGGCGCGCTCCCAGCGCTTCCATCTGGGTGATGACGTAGCGCTCGCCTTTCCACTCCATGCGATAAGCGCCGAGCAGCGGTGTCGTGAAGCGGCCGCGCCAGCGGAAGTGAAGCTCCACCTCGCCCGCGGGGATCGGCTTGGGCGAGGTGAGGGCGAGCACACCGCCCGCGCCCGCGTTGGCGTGCGCGAGTTTGCTCATGGCTCCCTTGCCGTCGGGCCCGGTGAGCGTCGCGTCGTGGATGTCGAGGTCACCGCCGTGCATCCAGATGCGCGTGGTCGGCTCGGTGATGTTCACGCGAATGGTCGATTCGCCGTCGAACGAGTCGACGCGCGGATCGATCGTGAGCGTCTGGGTGTAGTGAAGCGGCAGCACGGTCCGCGGCAAACGGCCGCGGGGTGCGTCCTTCATGTCGGCGGCGCGTGCCACGGGAGCGGCGGCGCAAACCGCCAGGACGATCAGCGACCGTGCGGCCACGGTAAGGCGTGCCTTCAGCATCTCTGTCTCCACGCTTCGCGGCGCGCTCTAGGCCCGCGGCGTTCCGTTCAGCGGATGTAGTAGCCCGAGACCTTCCAGGATCCGTCTTTCTCGTGCATCGGCGTGATCGTCTCGATCGCCGCTGCCTTGTTCGCGAAGCGGGTGTCGAACTGGATCACGACGTACTCGCCGTCGGGCACCCCGGGGAGACTGTGCGCGAAGGTCGCCGACTTGAGCTTCCGCTCGCCGAGCTTGCCCAGCGGCTCGCGCGCCGCCTTCGCAGCGGACTCCCATTGAGCGCGCGGCAGAGCGCCCTTGAAGAGCGCGGCGGCGCCGTCCCAGCTTTCGCCGTATTTGGCCGCATCGATGAGCGCGAGCCAGCTCTTCGCCGCCTCTTGCGCCTTGGCGACCTCTGCCGACTCATCGGCCGGCGCGCGCGTTGCGAGCAGCAACACCGCGGCCACCGAAACGATCCATGCACGCGCCACGTTCGTCATCGTCCCCTCCCTCGGCTAGACGAACGAGCGTAAGTCGAGAGACCTCGTTGGTCCACCCGAAAGGCGCGGCGGGTCCCTCCGGCCCATCGATCGAGGGAGCGCCGCGACGGTCAGCGAGTTGCGGTTTTCGGCGCGAACACGACGCGCTCGGTCCAGCCACCCGACGTCACGCGGCGTTCGACCGAGACGTTCGCGACGTCGGGGATCCAGCCCAAGAGCCCGGCGATGCGGTCCGAAAGCAGGCGCACTCGCTCGGGCGCGGCGGGACCCTCGGCGCGCTCCCAGCGCGGCAGCTCGGCGCGCACTGCCCCGAGGTCGAGCTTGGCCCAGCGAATGCGGTCGGTGCTCCGGCGCGACTCGGGGATCTCGGCGAGCGACGCGGCGCTCGGGCCGATCCACACCAGCTCGCCCACGCGACGGATCGCCACCACCGGCAAGCCCGCGCCGGCGCGGATCTCGGGCGCATCGCCCACGGTGACCACCTCGACGCGTCCCGCGCGACGCTCGGCGGTGGCCTGGCAGAGTCGCAGCAGCTCGTCGTCGGCGGTGCGCGGAAACGGCACGCCGATCTTGCGCGTGCCGTCGGCATCGACGGCGAACGCCCAGCCGCTCACGGGGTTGGCGGTGAGGAACGCTTTCCACTCGGGCAGCTCGCCCTCGTCGGTCGCCGGCGTGCCGGGTTTCGCCATCGGGCGCAGAAAGCTCACCAGATAGCGATCGTCGTTGGATTCGACGTTGGCCGCGGGCAGCACGCCGAGCGCCGTGTGCGGACGATCGGAAAGCTCGGGCAGCGGCTCGAGCACGCCGCCGCGCAGCGCGGACCACAGCGTCGAGCCGTCGGCCTCCCATCCGGAAGCGGCCGCGTGCGGAAGCTCGATGTCGTATCCGGGCGCGCGCGGCTCGGTCGATCCCTCGCGCACTTCCACGAAGGCGCCGTTCTCGCGCTTGAGCGCCGCCCGCATGCGTCCGGTCTCGGGACCGGGCGCGAACGCGAACTCGCGCTTGAAGTAGCGATCGGTGCGCAGCCGGTCGAGATCGAGCTCGACGCTCGCGAGGCCGTCGAGCGGCGCGGCGAAGCCGTGGCCCGCCGCGTGCTCGTCGAGCGCCGCGATCAGCGCTCGCTCGCTGGTCGCGACCAGCAGCACGTCGCCGAGCCGCGCCCACGCGAGCCCCATGCGACGCTCGCCGTCCGCGCTGGTGGCTCCGGTTCCGGCGCCCACGGTACCGGAATCGCCCGCCCCGGCCGCGACCAGCTGATACGACGCACCCGCGTGGGTCTTCGACTTCCCCCTGGGAAGGGCCACCGGCAGCGCCGCCGCTGGCGTCTCGATCGCGAGCACCGTTTCCAGGTGACCGGCGTCGAGCAGCGCCAGCCCGAGGCTGCGCGCGTGGAGCGCCACGATCTGATCCCACGTCCAGGGCAGATTGCCGGAGAGCTTCTCCCACTGGGCGACGAGCTTGGCGCCCACCTGCGTCTGTTTCCACGCCCCGTAGGCGGGGTCGTCCTCGCCCAGCGTCCCGGTGAGCGCCTCGCGGAACGAGCCGCCGAGCGCCGCGTCGAACGCCGCCACGTCGGGGATCACCAGCCGCACGGGCGCATCGGGCAGCGGCAACGCGCCACCGGCGTGAGCCGGGCGCGTCGCGACGAGCGCGAGCAGCACTGCGAGCGCGGCGATGCACGGGCGAGCGAGTCGACCCGTTCGGAGGGATGCGATCCTTCGCATCCGCAGCGTTCGATCGCGATTCCGCGCTCCGGCTGCGAGGGACCGCAGCCCTCCAGCTGGAGTCGAGATTGCGCGCTGCCGTTGGGACGCGGTCCCTCGCGTCCGGAGCGTTCGATCGGGATGCGAGCGCGGACCGGCGGGAGCCGGTCCCTCCCGGAAGCGACCGTGGCTCATCGGGTGCCCTCCGCGGCGACGATCGAGCGCACCAGCGACCAGTCGAGGTCGCGTGGCCGGTAGGGACGCGGCTGGCCGTTCGACATCCGGTAGGAGGGCGGTGGCACGGGCTTGAGCGACGCCTCGACGTCGGCGCGCACCTTCGCGGCGTTCGCCGCCCCTCGATCCTCGAGCAGCCGCGTCGCGACTTCCGCCGCGGTCCCGTCGCCGGCCGCCGCGTGCAAGCGCGCCAGATCGCCGAGCGCTCCGTCGATGTCCGCGCGGCGCATCTTGCGCCGTGTCAGGTCGCGGGTCAGCCGCGACGGATCCTCGTACTCCATCACCGAGTCGGCGGCACGCCACGACGTGGGCAAGAGCCCGCGCATGGCCCGAAGACGAAGCAGATTCGCGTCGGTGCCTGCGTCGTCGAACGACTGCATGGTGCGATCGCGCAGCGTCACCGCGGCGCGTGCCATGGCATCGGCGGGAGCGGGCGCGACCGTGCGCAGCGCGGCGCGGGCCGCGAGCAGATCGAACGGGTGCGTGCTGAGCTGCCTGGTGAGATCGGCGCCCACCTTCTGTGCCGGTTCGCGCCAGAACGCAGCCGCAGCGATCCACGGCGTCGGCGCCGCGGACGCCGGCGCGGGAGGACAGGCCGCCGTCTTGCGATCGCAATCGGGCGCTTTCGGCAGGTTGCGCCACGCGTCGAATGCGCGGACCTCGTCGGGTGCGGTCCAGTTGCCGCGCACCCGGCCGCCCAAAAAGAGCCGCTCGGCAGCGGCACGATCGCCGAGGCGGGCCAGCACCTGCGCGCGAGGAATCACGTCGCTGGCCGCGAACGCCACGGGCCAGCGCGCGAGCCAGGCCGGGGCGGCATCGGGCGCCAGTCGCGCCAGCGACTCGACCAGCGGCTCGAGCTCCGGCCCGCGAAGCGCGCCGCGAATCCACGCCGCTTCCAGCGCCGCGAGCACGCGGCCGCGGGCGTCGCCGTCGTGCGCCAGCTCGAGCGCCAGGACCCACGACGCGGCGGTCGCACGGTCGTGGCCATCCAGGAACCGCAGCGTCTCCGCGGTGCGAGCCTCGGCGTCGGCCACCAGGTCGGCGTCGCCGGCCTTGCGCGCATCCTGGAACACCGCGAGCCAGCGGCGAATCCGCGCCACCGTCGAATCCTCGGAGCCGTTCGCCTCGGGCGGAGGCCCGGGCGAGAAATCGCCTTCCTCCTCGTCGCCCTCCGGCGATCGCGCGTTCATGGCGGCGGACTCTTCACCGCTTTCTTCGTCCGACTCACCGTCCTCGACCGAGCTCGCTACCGCGGGCGCCGACGTGGGGGAAGGCGCGCTGGTGCCGTTCCGCGCATCGGCGAGCACCGCACCCAGGAGATCGAGCGCGGGCGCCGTCTCGTGGCGCGCCAGCAGCACGCGCGCCCAGAGAAGCCGCGTCGCTTCGTCGCGCTGGCGCGGATCCTTGGGCACGAGTGCCAGGAACGGAGCGGTGTCGCCGGGCAGCGCTCGAACGGCCGCGAGCGCCGCGGCGCGATCCGACTCCTTCCGTCCGCCCAGCCAGTCGGCCGCCGCGGCCAGCCAGCCGCCCGCCTTCGCGAGGCCCGCTTGCGGGAGATGCGCCGAGCCGCGCGCCCACAGCTCGTCGAGCCAGAACGCCGTCGCGTCCGCCGGGAGCTCGCCGTCGCGATCGCGCCATCGCTCGGTGAGCGCGGTGCGGAAATCCACCGCGTCGGTCGGCTGGAAGCTGCGCGCCGCGGCGACACCCGAGACGTCGGCCAGATAAGCGAGCGCCGCCGGCGCGACCTTGGTAGCGGGGTCGAGCGCCGCGAGCGGATCGCCGAGGCCGAGACTCTTGGCGGTGCGCCGCAAGTTCCGGAGCTCGTCCGCGCCGATCTTGGTTTGCTGGCGGCGCACCTCGCCCGCGACGAGTGCATCGGCGTCGGGCTTGCGCCCCGCCGCGGCGAGCACGCGCACGCGCCAGTCGAGATCCTGCGCCTCGACGCGCACCGGACGATGGGCCGCGTCGACGGCCAGCGCCGCCGCCGGACCTTCGATGCGCTCGGCGATCCGCGCCGCCACGCGCTCGCGCTCCGACTGGTCGCCGCGATCGCTCACCTCGAGCGGCACGCGCGCGGCGCTCGGATCGCCCTTCCGGATCCGGTAGAGCGCCTCGAGCGCGTACCACGCCTCGCCCGGCCGATCGCCCCACAGGTCGCGCGGGAAGCGCACCGCGTCCGGGCGCTCCGTCGCGGGCGCCGCGCCGAACCAGCTCCAGCGAGGATCGCGGCCGAGCGCGTCGCCCACCGTGCGCGGGCCGCGCAGGTTGTCGAAGACCTCGTTGGCGGTGGCGCCGGCGACGCCGGTCACCAGCTGGCCGAGCGCCGACGACACCTTGGCGCGGGTGTCGGCGGGAAGCGCGCGTGCGTCGCTCGCGGTCTCCCATCCGGTGCCGAGATCGCCGTTGGCGCGGAACCACGCGTAGCGGACGTCGTCGGAGAAGACGCGCGCGAGCCGCCCCGTGTTCCAGTGCCTGGCGCCGAGCGCCAGGAACCGGTTCCACCGATCGGTGTCGGTGAATGCGTCCCCCAGCTCCTTCGCGAGCTCCGGGCGCGCGGCGAGGCCGCGGCACCAGGTGTCGAAGACGTTCTCGGCGCTGAGCCAGCCGATCCAGTCGGGTTGCACGTCGCCGCTCGGGCTTGTGCCGCTCGGCGCTGGGCCGGTCGGGCTCGCGCCGGCGGTGAGAACCCGCGCCATCCAGGCTCGAACGCGCGGCGCCAGATACTCGACCAGCTCTTCGGGGCGATCTCGGTTCACCAGATCCTGGACCCAGAGTTGCTCGAGACGGGGAAGCTCGATCCTCGCGGGACCGCTTCCCTTCGTCGCGATGCCTTGGGCGAGACCCTGCAGGAACGAGAAGCCCACCTCGCCGGTACCGCTCGGTTGCCACGGGCCGGGCGTCGCCGCGGCGAGCTTCCGCGCCAGCGCGAGCCGCAGCGCATCCTCGAGGCCCGCCGTGCGAGCGAAGTCCCACCCCTTCGCGATGGCGGCCGACGAGGCGGGATCGAGCTGGCCGTTCACGATCGCCGCCGACTTGCCCAGCACCAGTGCCAGGATCTCGTCTTTCTGCTCCGCGGTGGCGCGCGCCGCGACCACGTCGGCCGCCGCCGAGCGGAACGACTCGTCGGCGCGGGCATCCACGAGCATGCGGGCGAGCTTGCCGGCGCGAAGTGCCAGCTCCGCTTGCTCGCCGGGGCTCAACTGGCTGCCGAACACCGCCGCAAGCTGGTCGTTCGGCCCGGCGAGGAATCGCCAGCCGAGCGGGGCGTATCCCAGCTCGTTCAGGCGGCGCACCGCGCGCGACTGGCGACGGCCGAGCTCCGCGCGACGGTCGTCGTCGAGCGGGCGTTGCTTCTTGAAAGCGTCGATGCCGTCGCGCTCGATCGCGGCGATCTTGTCGCCCGCCGTCGCCACCGCGGCCGGGGTTCCAGTCAGGTTCGCCGCGCGCGCGTAGAAACCGCCTCGCAGGCGAACGATCTCCTCGTTCCCGGCAGCGAGCTTGTCGAGACCGCCCAGGTAGTCGGCCGCTTCCTGCGGTCGGCCGGCGCGAGCCAGGAGATCCGCGGCCTCGGTCCAGAGCTCGCTCTTCTCGGGCCGCACCTGCACGGCGGCCTTCGCGACGGTGATCGCTCCCTCGAGGTCGCCGTTCGCGAGATCGAGCTCGCGCACCACCACCGCCCAGCGGACGTCGCGCGGCGAGCGCTCGTGCTGCTGCTGGAAGAACGCGAGCAGCCGCGCCGATTCGCCACCGCGCTCCGCGGTTCGCGCGGCCTCGCCGATCCAGTCGCGCTCGGTGCGGCGGTTGAGCGCCTCGATCCACAGCGTGACGCCGCTCGCGTCCGCGCCCGCTTCGTCGGCCGCGCGCGCGGCGACGGCGTAGAGATCGGGCAAACGCTCGGCGGGGAAACGCGAGGCGTGCTCGTGAACCAGCGCCAGACCGTCGGTGGCGGGCTGGCCCAGGAAGGACGCGCGCGCCAGCGTCGCGAACGCCGTGAGTCGGCGGTTGTCGTCGAAGCCGTCGTAGGTGGTGGTGACGAGCGCCAGTGCCGCGCGTCGCGCCTGCTCCAGGTCCGAAGCGTGCGCCGCCGCGTCGCCGGACTTCCGCGCCTCGGGGTCGAGGCACTCGTGCGCGAGCCGCTCGAGCAACGCCTCGCGATGTCCCGCCGCGGCACGATCCGCGGCGTCGCGCAGCGCCGCGCGCTCGCCGTCGACATCGTCGATCCTGGTCAGGAACGCGAGCCGGTCCTCCAGCACGCCGAGGCTCCACGGGAAGCGCTCCGCGGTCCGCGCCCACGCGGCGCTCGCCGCCGCGGTACCGCCGGTCTTCTCGACATAGTCGGCATGCGCCACGTACGCCCGGATCTTGGCGCCGCCCTCGGGCAGCTTCTCGATCCGCGGCAGGAGCGCGTCCCACACTTTGGCGGCGCGCTCGAGCTCGCGCTGCTCGACCAGCGCCGTGGCGCGCTCGATCTCGCGGTTCACCCGCTCGACGTCGCCGGTGGCGAGATCGCCACGGCGCGCCGCGAGCGCGTCGCCGAGCGCCACCGTGCGGCCCGCCACCCAGCGCTCGTCGGTGAGGCGCGGTTGCCAGCGGCCCACGGTGTCGAGGAACTCGCTGCTGGTCGCGGCACTCACCATCGCCAGACTCTTGCTGAGCAGCGCGTCGCCCACTTCCACCACACCCGCGCGCTCCGCTGGACGACGCGCCTCGCGGGCGGCCTCGCGCTCGGCGCGCGCCACCGGATCGTGGGGCAGATCGTCGCGATCGATGAGCCAGTCGAGGAACGCGCGGTCCTCGGCCGACTCGGTGGGCGGCGAAAGCTCGAGCAGCGACAGCAACGTGACCAGCTCCTCCTGATCCTTCTCTTTGCCAGGCTCGAGGGCACGGATGCGCGTCAGCACCGCGGCGCGCGGGCGCGCGCGGCCCAAGAGCGTGCCGAGGCGGCGCAGGGCGCGTTCGTCGGAATCGGTGGTGTAGGGCCACCGCTCAGCCATCTCCTCGTCGCGCATGTCGAGCGCCGCGAGATACTCGTGCACGGCGCCGTCGAGATCGCGCAGCTCCTCCCGGAGCGCGCCGGCCTCGAACGCGAGCAGGTGAGGGCGGCCCAGGCGCTTCCGGCCGTCCTCGATCACGTGCAGCGCCTCTTCCATGTGCTCGTAGTCCCAGAAGAGCGTCGCCAGCTCGTCGATGCGCTTGGGATCGCGCGGGTCGAGCTCGAGGATCTGCAGCCAGATGAGCGACGCCGCGGAGGGACGGCCGCGCTCCTCCTCCATCTCGCCCAGCTCGGTGAAGAGCGTGTTGGCGGTGGGCGTGGCCTTGGCGCTGCGCTCGACCAGCTTGCGGGCCGCGTCCGGGTGCCCCGGCTCGAGCGCCGCGAGCGAGCGATGGAGCGAGAGCGCCGTGTGCACCGCGGTCGAATCGCTGGGGTAGGCGGCCGCGACGCGGTCGGCTGGACCGGCGGCTTTCTCGAAGTGCGAGAGTCGCGCCCAGCCGTCGGCGAGCAGTGCCTCGTCGACCGGCGTGCGATCGGTGCGCGCCTCGATCGCGGCGAGGCTCGTGGCCAGCTCGCCGCGGCTCATGCGGGTGTCGATCCACGCGGCGCGACGGCTCGGGTCGACGAACAAGAGCGCCCACGAGCGCTCGTCGAGCAGCGCATCGGGCACGACGGTCGCCGCGTGCGACGTGGCGGTGGGCGACGGCTCGGGAGTCGTGTCGCTCGCGCGCCGGAGCCGTGACACCGCCTCGCTCACCACGCGCGGGCTGTGCGGGAAGCGCTCGAGCGCCTCGAGCCGCACCCAGTCGGCCCACGCCACGAGCCGCACGCGCGTACCCCACTTGGGTTGCTCGGGGATCTCGAGCGCCGGCAGCCCGCCGGTCGACGCCCAGTCGACGCGCTCGAAGATGCCCGCGCTGCGGAACCGCCCGACCAGCTCCTGGGCGAGCTTCCGCATCTCGGCGTAGCGGGTGCGCTTCGCGTACCAGCGCGCCATGCGCGCGAACCACGTCGGCCCGCGGAAGCGTTCGAGTGCCTTCTCGTAGCGCGGGCCCAGATCGTCGTCGAGGTTCTGGGTTTCGAGCCGCTTCGCCAGCTCGAGCCACAGCGCCTCGGCGTCCGGCATCCGGTCGAGCTCGCCCAGCATCAGCTCGGTGGTCGCCTTGTGGCTCTTGTCGCGATCGTCGAGCCGCGCCAGCGCTTCGTCGAGCAGCTTCTTGTAGCTCTCGGGCTGCGGGTTCATCGACGGACGGCCCCAGGTGGCGATCTCGACGTCGCTCTCGTTCTCGACCTGGTCGCGATCCTCCGGTGGCAAGAGCTCGGAGTCGACCTCGTACGAGTCGTCGGGATCGCCGAGCTCGGGACGCGAGCCGTCCGGCGCCAGCGCGCGCAAACGATCGCGATAAAGCCGCGCCTCCTCCGCGACCGGCACCTGCGTCTGGCGCATCGCGAGCAGCGCCACGCGCCGCGCGTCATCGGCCACCGCCGGCGGTGCCGTCGGCTCGATCTCCTTCAAGAGCGCCAGCGCCGCCTTGCCGTCGCCGCGATCCACGTAACGCTCCATGAGCGCCACGCGCAGCGCGGGAAGCTCGGCGTGCGTGGGCGCGCGGCGCGCCAGCTCGTCGGCGAGCGCGCGCGCGGTCGCGAAGGTGCGCTCGGCCAGCGACTGGCCTTCGAGGTTGGCGAGGGCTTCCTTCCAGTCGCCGCCGGTCAGGAGGAGCGAGACGCCGCCGGTCCAGAAGCCGGGCGTGCGATCGATGCGCGCCACCCAGCGATAGGACTCGTCGTTATACGAGCCCAGGGCGAGCGGCCGTGAACCGGCCGCGAGCGCCAGGCGGACCAGCGTCGCGAGATCGTCGAGCTGCGCGTCGCCGGCGTGCTCACCGGTGGCGAGCCGCGCCGCGGAGAGCCGCGCGCGAAACGCTTCGGGGACCGCGTCGATCTCGCCGTAGAACCGCGCGAGCGTCAGCCAGCCGTCGCGATCGAGCGTGGTCTCGTTGCGACGCTCCACCTGGCGCAAGAGATCGGCCGCGTCGGGGCCGCGGCCCGCGCCCTCGAAGTAGGTCGCGAGGCGGATCAGCGCGGCGCGGTCGAAATGGTCGTCGAGCGTCGTGCGCCACGCGTCGGGCAGCTCGGAGTGCGCCTTCTTGGTCTTCTCGACGTACGCGCGACGGAACTTGTCGGACCAGCCGGCCGTCTCGACGGCGCCGTCGAGGACCTCGAACGCGTGCGCGTCGTCGTGGTGGTCGACGGCGAGATCGGCGCGCACGATGAGACGCCGCTCGGGGGTGAGCGCCGTCTCGGCGACCATCGCCTTGTCCGCTTCGTCGAAGCGCTTCGCGGTCTCGAGGGCGCGGATCCACGATTCGAGCGCGCGGCCGTCCCGCGGGAAGAGCGCCGCGCGCTCGGCGCGCATCGCGATCGGGTCGGCCAGCTCGGGATGTGAATCCGCCCAGCGCACGCGGCGATCGGCGAGACGCGCCTGAGAAGCCGGATCGAGGCAGGGAAGGGCGCGCGCGGCCGCCTCGAACGCGAGCCCGAGCTCGCGGTTCCGCTCGGCCCAGCCGGCGACGTCGAGCCACGCGTAGGCCCCGCGCGCCTCACCCCAGCGGCGGATCGCGTCGATCGCGGCGGCGCGATCGCCGAGCGCCAGCCGCGCGTCGGCCAGGTGGCGAAGTGCGTCGGGTTCGGGTCGCGCCGCGAGGGCCGCCGCCAGCTCGGCGGTGGGCGTCGGGTAGTGGACGCGATGGCCGTCGACGTCCGAGAAACGCGTCGAGACGGCGTAGATCCAGTCGGCTTCCGTTTGATCGGTCCACGCGACCGCGCCTTCGACCCGTCCCTGCGACGCATCGCACGCCGGCGCCTCGGCGAACGCGGGAGCATTCGCGAGCAGCAGCAAAGACACGACCGCGGCCACGAGCACGGCGCTCGATCGCACTTCCGCGCCTCGCGCGCGAGGGACCGCGCGCGCGCCAAACTGCACCCGTGAGATTCCCCCTGGAGGGCCACCGGTCTCTCGGTGGCCAGTCCTCCACGGCAGAGCCCGATCGAGGTCCACGGCGCTCGATTGGGGGTCTGCGCCGCGGCTGCGAGGGACCGCAGCCCTCCGGGTCAGGTCGAGATCGCGTGCAGTTGGAGGGACGCGGTCCGTCGCGTCCGCAGCGCTTCGGCCGCCGTGCTTCATGGCAGCACCTCGAGGGAGGCACGGGCGAAGCCGCGGTTCTTCGCGGCGTCGACGGCTTCGACGAAAACCGGCGTCACGCCCGACGCACCGAGCGGCACCGGCGCCTCGCCCACCGACGCTTTCGCCGCGTCGTCCCAGCGCAGCGGCACCGACGCGCTGTCGCCGACGCGCGCCGAGAGGAACACCACGTCCGAGTCGGTGTGCGCCACCACGCGCACCCGATCGCCCGCGTGCGCTTCACCGATCGGCTCGACGCGGATCACCGGCGCCGTGCCGTCGAGCACGAAGTGCTTGGTCTCGCTCACGCGGGCGCCGCTCGAATCGCCGAGCACGATGCGCACCGGATAGCGACCGTCGGCGAGCACACCGACCACCTGGGGCCCGCCGTCCCACCCGCACAACGCCGGCGCGCCCAGGAGCGACAGACGCTAGAGCAACGGCG
>CAZYWA010000064.1:14334-22292 GCA_964650975.1 uncultured bacterium | reverse complement strand
TGGCGAGGACATCGTGATCGAGCTGGCGGAAGCGTTCCGGCGCACGCGCGGGCTCGGCCGGAACGAGCGGCTCGCGGAGATCGGCAAGATCGAAGGAATCTACGTCCCCGCGACCTACCCGATGGAGACGCTCGCCGACGGCCGCATCGTGCCCGCACTCGACGCACCCAAGATCGTGAAGCGCACCACCAAGGACCTGAACGGCGCCACCTTCCCGGTCCGCTACATCGTGCCCTTCACCAAGCAGGTGCACGACCGGGTGAGCCTCGAGGTGCTGCGTGGCTGCACCCAGGGTTGCCGGTTCTGTCAGGCGGGCATGACGACGCGGCCGGTGCGCGAGCGCACGCTCGTCAACGTCGACCAGCTGATGGAGCGCACCCTCGCGGCCACCGGCTACGAAGAGGTGTCGCTGGTCTCGCTTTCGACGTGCGACTACTCGCAGGTCCGATCGCTCGTCGAGCAAGCGGCGATCCGCGCCGAGAAAGACCACGTCTCGGTCTCGCTGCCGTCGCTCAGGCTCGACTCGTTCTCGGTGGATCTCGCCGATCGCGTCGCCGGCTACCGCCGCAGCGGTCTCACCTTCGCGCCGGAAGCAGCGAGCCCGCGTCTACGCGCGCTCATCAACAAGTGGATCCCCGACGAAGAGCTGCTCGACATGGCCTGCGGCGTCTACGACAAGGGCTGGGACCACGTGAAGCTCTACTTCATGATCGGGATCCCCACCGAGCGCGAGGAAGACGTCGACGCGATCGCCGACCTCACGATCCGCACCTTGAAACGCGGGCGCTCGATCAACCGCAGGGCCAAGGTCAACACCGGCGTTTCCACGTTCGTGCCGAAGCCCTTCACGCCCTTCCAGTGGGCGCGGCAGATCGGCATCGAAGAGTGCGAGACCAAGCAGCGCCAGCTGCTCGGCAAGTTCCGCGCGCACCCGGCCGTCAAGTTCGGCCGCCACAATCCCGAGGAAACGTTTCTCGAAGGATTGGTCTCGCGATCCGACCGGCGCGCGGCGGACCTGATCGAGCTTGCCTTTCGGAAGGGCGCCCGCTTCGACGCCTGGGACGAATTCCGGAACTTCACCATCTGGAAAGAAGCGATCGTCGAGACCGGATTCGACGTGGAGGGCGCGCTCCGCGAGCGCGATCTCGACGAGCGCTTGCCTTGGGACCACATCGACATCCTGATCCCCAAGGAATGGTTCCAGGACGACTGGAAGAAGGCCGTCGAGCTCCGCTACGCCGGTGACTGCCGCTCGGCCAAGTGCCACCAGTGCGGCGTGATCGACCGCGAGCGCGACCTCTGCCTCCACATGCTGCGCAACTCCCGGCAGGGCGCGAAGGCGGAGACCACGTTCGTGGCCGCGCCACGCGAAGCGCTGCGTCCGGTCGAGCCCGAGCCCGTGCAGCGCGTGTGGCTCAAGATCGGCCGTGAGGGTGAGACCCGGTTCCTCTCGCACCTCGAGACCATGAACGCGTGGATCCGCACGCTGCGCCGCGCCCGCGTGCCGATGTCCTACTCGCAGGGATTCCACGCCCACGCGCGCGTCGCGTTCTCCACCGCGTGCCCCGTGGGCGAGGAATCGACCGGCGACTACCTCGACGTGTTGCTGTCGCGGGAGGTCGACCCGGACTCGCTCGTGGAGTCGATCGGTCCCGTGCTCCCGGAAGGTTTCCGGATCTACGGCGCCCGCGAGGTGCCGCGCCGCGCCGCCTCGTTGCAAGCCCACGTCGAAGGTTTCGTCTACCGGATCACCTCGGATGGAGCGGCCGACCCGGCGAACCTCGAATCGCGCGTCGCGGCCGTGCTCGCCTCGCCCACGGTGGTGGTCGAGCGCCTCGCCAAGTCGAAGGGCCAGAAGGCGCGCGTGAAGATCGACATCCGCCCCACCATCGCCTCGCTCGAGGTGGACCGCGGCGACGACGGTGCGCTTCGCATCGCCTTCACCACCCGTTCCGTCGACGGCCGGACCTCGAAGCCCCGCGAGATCATCGAGCTGCTTGGCCTCGATGCCGCGTCGACCCGGGTCGTGAAGGTCGAGACGTTACTCCGGCATTTCGATAGCGCGGTCGTTCCGGGGTTTGCCGGGAGTGCCGACGGCGGCGCGGACGACGAGCCGAACGAGTCGGCCGCTCTCGCCTGAGGAGAGCGCGCACGTCGCGCCGCCTTGCTCCGTCAGAGACGAGGAGCGCCGATCACGAGCGACCTCATCGAGATCGAGCCCATCGTCACGGCTTCGTTGAAGTGCACGATCGGCTCCTCGGGGCGTGCCAGCGCGAGCACGTAGAGCAGCGGCAGGTAGTGCTCCGGCGTCGGTATCGAGAGGGCGGCGTCACGGCCGAGCTGCGCGTACCGCACCAGGGCGTCGTGATCGCGGGTCTCGATCCGGCGCTTCACTTCGTCGTCGAAGCGCTCGGCCCAATCGAAGCCGCCCTCGCGGCCGAAGTCGATGACACCCAGGTTGTGGACCACGTTGCCGCTTCCCAGGATCAGGACTCCACGCTCGCGCAGCGGTGCCAGCCGCCTGCCCAGCTCGTAGTGAGCCGCGGGCGAGAGCGTGCGATCGAGGCTGAGCTGCACGACCGGCACATCGGCGCGCGGGTACATCGCGATCAGCACGCTCCAGGCGCCGTGATCGAGGCCGCGATCCGGATCGAGATGGGCGCGCTCGGCCGCGAAGATCGACGCGACCTCTTGCGCGAGCGCAGAATCGCCCGGCGCCGGGTACCGCACGTCGAAGAGCGCTTGCGGAAATCCGTAGAAATCGTGGACCGTCTCCGGCGATTCGCCGGAAGTGACGAAGATGCCTCGCGCCTCCCAGTGTGCCGAAACGCACAGCACCGCGCGCGGCCGGGGGAGCTCCGCCGCAACCCGCGCCCATTCACGCCGAAACGCGCTGTCCTCGATCGCATTCATGGGCGAGCCATGGCCGAGAAAGAGCGCTGGCATCGACGCGTCGACTTGGTCCGCCATGAGTCTCCTCTCGCTAGTCCAGGATATCGGGTTCGGTCGCAGGCCGATCGCGCCGACTGGCCTGGAGCGTGCGCGAAAGCATAAGATCACTACATGAGCTCACTCCGCGCGCGAGTCCGAAACGGCCGCTTGCTGCTGGACGAGCCGACCGATCTTCCCGAGGGGACCGTCCTCGACCTAGTCGCCGACGACGAGAGCGACGACCTCACTCCTGCCGAGCGCGAGGCGCTCGACGTGCACCTCGCCAGCTCCTGGGCCTCGGCAACGGACGGTAAGACCCGACCGGCGAGTGAAGTCATCGAGGAGCTTCGCCGCCGGGGATCCTGACGGCGCTCGTCGTCCTGACGCCGGAAGCCCGGGACGACGTCGATCGAATCGACCGGTGGTGGCGGAGCAACCGCCGAGCAGCCACCGGCCTCTTCCTCGATGAGATCGAGGAGACGTTCGCGCTGCTCGCGGCGTCGCCGTTCTTGGGACGGCGCTACCGATCTCGCACCGTACAGGGCACCAGGCGGGTACTCCTTCGCGCGACGCGTTACCACCTCTACTACGTTCCAACCGCCAACGGGGTAGTGGTGTTAGCCGTGTGGAGCGCGATCCGCGGCCGAGGCCCGAACCTCGCGGCGCGGAGCACCCCGCCGTAGGGCTCATCGCGATCCGCGATTGCTGCACTTCCGCCGTCGTTCGTGGGCACAGCGCCGGGGCAGGTTGCCGAAAGCATGGGTCGACTGGGCCGCTCTTCGCGATGACGTTGCCCTGGTCGCCAGCCTACGATGAGCCGAGATGCCAAGGGTCGATCACTCGACGAAGCACGCGGACCCGGTCGCACGCGTCGCGCACGCTCCGAGTGATTCTTGTCGTCTATGTCGGCGGATGGGCGGGCATCACGCTCTTCGGAGTTCTGTGGTTTCACGCCGCGCTGGTCTGGCACTCGGGCTGGGCCGCCGCTCGATGCGGGACGGTCGCGAAGCAGACCGATCGCTCGCGAGCACTCGCTTGTGTGGCCGAGGCAAGAGCTAGCGGCCGGCCCTTCCGCGTCGCATTCCATGAACAAGGAATCGACTCGTCACCGATGACGGGGCTGGCCCGTCGCGGCGATGGGACCCAGGTTGTCGTCGAATACGATTCGAGTGTCTTCGGAGGCTGCCCGGCTCCGCTGGTCGAGGTGCCCCCCTGTGAAAGCCCTGCCTTGAGCGCACTTCCCTCCGAGCGCGCGATCGAATGCAAGGTGCTCTGACCAGCTTGCGGTTGCCGGCCTCACGACTCGTCGGCCGATCACCCGTCCGGCGCGATCACCGTTCCCGCGGGAATCACGGCGTTCTTGGGCACCACCACCACACCGTCGCGCACCGTCCAGTCGCGCTCGCGGATCTCGGTGCCGCGCGGGAACGGCTCGATGCGGACGTTGGCGCCGATGCGGGCGTTCTTGTCGACGACGGCGCCACGCACGTGCGAGCCGCGACCGATGCCGATCGCGGGCAGCTCGGGCGTCGCGCGGAAATCGGCGGCGTCGTAATAGTCGGAGCCCATCAGGACCGCGTCGCGGACCACGACGTCCTCGCCGATCACGTTGCGGATCCCGATCACCGCGTTGTGGATCTCGGCGCCCTCGATCAAGCAGCCGTCGCACATCAGCACGTGATCGAGTCGCACGTCGTAGATGCGCGAGCCGGGCAGGAATCGCGGGTGGGTGAAGATCGGTCGCGACGGATCGTGGAAGCGAAACGGCGAGTCGGGGCGCGCCAGCGAGAGATTCGCCTCGTAGAACGAGCGCATCGTGCCGATGTCTTCCCAGTAGCCGTCGAACGGGTAGGCGAAGATCCGGTGGGTGCCGAGCGCCTGCGGGATCACGTGGCTGCCGAAGTCGTCGTGCTCCGAATCGAGCAAACCCACGAGCGCCTCGATGGTGAAGACGTAGATCCCCATCGATCCCAGGTAGGGCTGCGCCGGGTCGTCGAGGCTCACGAGGTCGTCGAGATCGGCCGCGAGCTTGGGTTTCTCCGCGAAAGTGGTGATGCGCCCGTCGCGATCCTGCTTGAGGATCCCGAACCGCGACGCTTCCTCGCGGCTCACCGGCTTCGCCGCGACGGTGACGTCGGCTCCACAAGCCCGGTGGCGCTCGACCATGTCCGCGTAGTCCATGCGGTAGAGATGGTCGCCCGCCAGAACCAGCACGTGCTTGGCGCCGGTGGCGCGGATCTCGAAGAGCTGCTTCCGCACCGCGTCTGCGGTGCCGGTGTACCAGCCGTCGCCGGTCTGGAGGCTCTGCTCGGCGGCCCAGATCTGCACCCAGCCGGGCCGGAAAAAATCGAAGTTGTAGGTCTGTGCGATGTGCCGGTGCAGCGACACCGAGTTGAACTGGGTGAGGATCGCGATGCGGTGGATGCCCGAGTTGAGGCAGTTCGAGAGCGGGATGTCGATCAGCCGGTACTTGCCGCCGATCGGCACCGCGGGCTTGGCGCGCTCTCGGGTGAGCGGCCAGAGCCGCTCACCGCGGCCGCCGCCCAGGACGAGGCCGAGCACTTCCGAGGTCGACTCCATGCGTGGGGTCAATGTAGCTCCCGAATCACGAGCGCGCGGGGGCCAGGTCCATGAACGCGCCCCCGACCTCCTGGGATCCGGCGCTGCACAGCGCCTCCTCCAGGCGGCGGTGGAGCATGGTGAGCCGCTCGTCGAAGGGCGTGTGTCCCGCGTCGGCAAAGACGCCCGCGCCCTGATGGCGATACGCGAGCAGCACGTCGCCCACCGGCATCCGGCTCAGATCCCGGGCCGGTAACAGCGCCTCGCGAGGAGCGACGGAGCGGGCCAGCAACCCGGACTTGACCAGCGTCTCCAGGATCTCGAAGGCCGTGTCTCGAGGCAGATCGATGCCCGCGGCGAGGTCGCCGGCATTCAGCGGAGCACGCCCCTCGGCGAACTGCTTCGCGATGCGGCTCACGAACTCGAGCGCCGCCCGCTCGCGAGCCGCGATCGACACCTCGGCGCGCGCCACCGGCGGGTGATAGCTCTTCTCGTGCTGCACCGCGTACGCGATCTCGCCGCCCAGCAGCACGATGATCCAGCTCACCCGAAGCCACACCAGGAAGATCGGCAGCGACGCGAACGTGCCGTAGAGCGCGTTGAAGTTGGCGACCCCCACCTGGAAGTGGATGTAGAGCTGTTGAGCGAGATGCCAGATCGTTCCGGCGACCACTCCGCCCACCAGCGCCGCGCGAAACCGCACGCGCGTGTTGGGCACGAAGGCGTAGATGAACGTGAGCGCGGTCCAGATCGTCACCACGGGCAAGAGCCGCACCGTGAGGTTCCAGGCCTCCGAGACCACCTCGTCCTCGAGAAAGCGCTGCACCAGCGCGGTCGACGCGAGGCTCGCGGTGAGCGTCGTCGAGGCCACCACCAAGAGCGGCGCGAACAACAGCACCGCAACGTAGTCGGCGAACTTTCGATGGAGCGCGCGGCTCTCCGTGACTCCCCAGATGTGATTGAACGTGCGCTCGATGCTGTGCAGCATGATCGCCACCGTCCAGAGCAGGATCACCAGTCCGATGGTGCCGAGCGCCGCGACGTTGGTTCCGGCGACGTACGACATGATCCAGCGCGCCAGGTCGCGCTGCCCGACGGCGAGGCTCGAGAAGAAATCCTCGTCGAGGAAATTCTGCAGCCCGAGCCCCTTGGCGATCGAGAAACCGAGCGCCAGGAACGGCACCAGCGAAAAGAGCGTCATGAAGGTGAGCGCCGACGATTGCAGCAGCACCTGATCGTCCCAGAAGCTGTGCACCACGATGTAGAAGAACCGCGAGACGCGTCGTGCCATTCGCTTCTCGGGCGCGGCGGACGCCGGGAGCGGGCGCCAGATCGCTTCGTGGAAGTGATGCTTGAGCCTCGGTACGAAGGTCACGAGCCGATCGCCGTGAATCATCCGAAATTCCTCCCGCGGTCGCGACGTTATCACGGGGCCGCGCGATGGGACCCGGGCGCGGACCGGAGAGCTCCATGAAGGTCGAGTGCCCACACGCCGAGCGCTGCGCCGGGTGTCCGCTCATCGGGCTCGACTACGATGCACAGCTCGACTGGAAGCGAGCGCGCGTGGTGAGCGCGTTCGCGCCCTATTTCGCCGCGGGCGCGGTCTCGGTGGAGGCCGTGGCGGCTGCTCGCTCGATCGAGCGCTACCGGCGGCGAGCGAAGCTGGTCGTCGGAACCGATGGCCGGCTCGGCCTCTTCGCCCGCGAGCGCGACCACGAGGTCGTCGACATTCCGGGCTGTCGCGTGCTGACGCCGGCGCTCGCGAGTGCCGCGGACGCCATCCGGGACGCGATGACGCGCGACGGCCTTCGCACGGTGCTGCGCGCCATCGACCTCCGCGAGACGCGGCACGGCTCCGACGCCTCGATTCTCATGACGTTGATCTTCGACGACCAGGCAAGGCGCCACGAGCGCGAGGTCGACGCGGCCGCGCGAGCGATCACCGCGTCGATCCGCGGCTGCGCCAGCACGGCGGTGAGCTTCCAGCCCGCGGGCTCGCCGCAGGTGCTCGGCCGGAATCTGCGGGCGGTGGTCGGACCGGTTTCCCTTCCCGACGATCTCGGTGACGGCGAATCGCGGGCCGCTCCGCATCAGCTCGCGACGCACGGTGCCTTCGTGCAGGTGCACCGCGCGCAAGCCGCCGCGGTCGGCGAGCTGGTGGCGAGCGCGATCGAGGATCGGCTGGGCTCGCTCGACGGTGCGCGCGTGCTCGAGCTCTTCGGGGGATCGGGAGCGCTGGGTCTGCCGCTCGCCGCGCGCGGCGCTCGAGTGACCATGATCGAGGCCTTCGAACCCGCCGTGCGGCTCGCCCGCGAAGCGGCTCGCGACCAGCACCTCGGGGGATTCCACGCGACCGAGGGTGATGCCGTCGCCGAGGCCGTCGCGCGCGCCCCGAGCCGCGAGCAGATACACCCCAACCGCGCCAACCCCCCCCCACCGGGGCTCCCCCCCCCCGCGCCAGCCCCCCA
>CAZYWA010000064.1:0-14324 GCA_964650975.1 uncultured bacterium | reverse complement strand
ATTTCGACGCCATCGTCGCCAACCCGCCGCGACGTGGGATCGCACCCGCGGCGCGAGCCGCCATCGCGCGCCTCGCGCCAGAGGTGGCGATCTACGTGTCCTGCGATCCGGACACGCTCGCGCGAGACCTTTCTCACTTCGCGGTGCTGGGCCTCGCGGCCCGGCGGCTCGTGCCGTTCGACATGATCCCGCTCACCGAAGAGGTCGAGACCGTTGCGATCCTGGAGCCGGCGTCACCCGTGGCGCCGCGGGTGCTCTACGAGGACACCGAGGCCATCGCGGTGGAGAAGACACCGTACGAACCGACGATCCCTCACCCGGAGCATCCAGGCTCGCTGCTCGATCGCGTGCGCCGGCTACCGGGATACGAGAGGGCCGTACCGATCCATCGCCTCGACGCCGGCACCAGCGGCGCGGTGCTCTTCGCGCGCGAGCCGGCGCACGTCGCGGCCTGGTCGGCGGCGCTCTCGGCCGACACCTGCGAGAAGCGCTACGTGGCGGCGGTGCGCGGCATCGTCCGTGCGAAGGGCAGCATCAACCGCAAGGTACGCGACGGAGCGCGGCGCCTGGCGGCTCGCAGCCGCTACACGCGCGACGAGGTCGTCGCGGGGCACTCGCTCGTCACCGTGCGACCCGATCAGGGACGGACCCATCAGATCCGGCAGCACCTGGCGTCGATCGATCACGCGGTGCTGGGTGACGCGCGCTACGGCCACGCGCCGAGCAACCGGCACGTGGGAGAGCGCCATGGGCTCGATCGCACCTTCCTGCACTGCGCGCGCATCAGCCTGACCCACCCTCGCACCGGAGAGCCACTCTCGGTCGAGTGCCCACTGGCACCGGACCTCGCCTCGGTGATCGCGCGGATGCGGCGCGCGTGAGCCCAGCTCACGGATGCTTGTGATCGCCCATCTTCGCGAGCGCGTCGCTGCACGGTTTCGACACGGCGTCCGAGTGACTCTTCAAGCACGCGACGACGGCATGCCCCTTCGCGTCGCCGCAGAGCTTCTCGATGTCGCCCGCGCAAGCCTCGTGGATCATCCCGTGATGCTTGTCGCTGCCATCCGAGCTCGGTGATCCGTCCTCGGCGCCGACCGACGTCGCGCTCACCCCAGCCAGAGCCAGGACGATCGGAACCCAGACCCATCGACGAAGCCGCTTGCCTTGCAACATGTGCGTGTCCTCCGTTGCGAACGTGTGGATCGCATGCTCCTCGACCCACCTTTCGATCCTGTTGCGGAATCGTGAAGAAGTGCGAATGGAACGGAGGCTCCTCCTTCACGTTTCTTCACGAGGGCGCAAGCGTGAGGAAACGTCGCGCGTGCACCTTCTCGACACGGAGCGAGAGCGATGCCGCTCTCGCCGCCTTCGCGAGCAATGGAGCAACAGGTGCGCGATCGTGGTGCAGCGGACTCGGGGCGACCTCTGCGGCGCTCGCTCATTCGAGCGCTGCTGGCGGTGGCTGGTTTCGCGATCCCGGGCGGGCTCGCGTTCGCGTGGTGGTACGCACACCACGGTCAACCGCGCTACGTCACCGCGAGCGTGACGCGCGGAGACGTACAGCGCTCGGTCAGCATGACCGGAGCCCTCAACCCGGTGGTCACGGTCCAGGTGGGCTCGTACGTCTCGGGCATCATCAAATCGCTGGGCTGCGACTACAACACCGAGGTCACGGTCGGAAAGGTGTGCGCCAAGATCGACCCGCTCCCCTATCGAGTGGTCGTCGACCAGGACCAGGCGCAGGTGGGGACCGCCGAGGCGCAGCTCCACAAGGATGAGGCCGCCCTCGCTTATGCGAAGACGAGCTACGAGCGCGACCTCCAGCTGCTCCCGCAAGGCATCGCGTCGCAGGACACCATCGACGCCGACAAGAGCAGCGTCGACCAGGCCAAGGCACAGGTGGCGCTCGACGTCGCCACCATCGCCGAGCGTAAGGCGGTGCTCGAAGCCGCCCAGGTGAACCTCGCCTACACCGACATCGTCTCGCCGGTGGACGGCACCGTGATCACCCGCAACATCGACGTCGGCCAGACCGTGGTGTCGAGCTTGCAGAGCGCCACGCTGTTCCTGATCGGCAAGGACCTGTCGAAGATGCAGGTCGACACCAACGTGAGCGAGGCCGACGTCAGCGCGGTACGGCTCGGCCAGCGCGCATTCTTCACGGTCCAGGCCTATCCCGCCAAGACGTTCTGGGGCACCGTGAGCCAGATCCGGCAGGGTCCCATCACGGTTCAGAACGTCGTCACCTACGACGTGGTGGTGGCGGTCGACAATCCCGACCATGAGCTCCTCACCGGGATGACCGCCGACACCCACATCGTCACCGACGAGCACGACGACGTGCTGCGCGTCCCGCTCCCAGCGGTGCGTTTCTCGCCCGAAGGCATCGCGCACCCGCGCCACGGTGGTGAGACTGCGGGCGATACGCACGGCGATTCGCACCACCCCCACGACGGCAGCGGCCACCCGCGCCATTTCGGCGAGGGGGAAGGCCAGCGTCGCAGCCGCATCTGGCTCCTTCGGGACGGCGAGCTACGCCCCGTGCCGGTGAGCACCGGTCTCGACGACGGCACGCTGGTCGAGGTGTCCGGCGAAGGCATCGAGGCCGGCCAGGAAGTGGTCGTGAACCAGGCGCGGCCGGCCAGCGCAGGTGGCGGGCAATCGGACGATCATCGCGGCTCGCCGCTCGGCCAGCCGCGGCAGATTCCCCGCAACGGGCGAGGTTTCTGACCGCCGCGGAACCGTCGATGTCCGACCCGGTCATCGCCCTCGAGAACGTCACCCGGGTCTACCACCTGGGCGACCTCGAGGTGCGCGCGCTGGCGGGCGTGAGCCTGACCGTGGAGCTCGGCGAGTTCGTCGCGATCATGGGGGCTTCCGGCTCGGGAAAGTCGACCCTCATGAACATCCTCGGGTGCCTCGACCAGGCCACGGAGGGCCGCTACCTGCTCGAGGGGATCGACGTGGGCGGGCTCGACGAGCCGGCGCTCGCCCGGATCCGCAGCCGGCGGATCGGATTCGTGTTCCAGAGCTTCAACATCCTCGCGCGGACCTCGGCGCTCGAGAACGTGGCGCTGCCGCTCTTCTATGCAGGAGAGGTCGCTGGCATCACCGAGCGCTCCCGGGCCGCGCTGGCGCTCCTCGGTCTCGCCAACCGCGAGGGCAACCAGCCCAACCAGCTCTCCGGAGGTCAGCAGCAGCGGGTCGCGATCGCGCGCGCGCTCATCAACGATCCCGCGATCCTGCTCGCCGACGAGCCGACCGGGAACCTCGACTCCCAGACCGCAGGCGAGATCCTCGCCACGATCCGCGCCCTCAACCGCGAGCGAGGGGTCACGGTCCTGCTGGTGACGCACGAGCCGACCATGGCCTCGTTCGCCGACCGCATGGTGACGATCCGCGACGGTCTGGTGGTCTCGGACGTCCGCAGGACGTCTCTTGCTCGGAGCGCCGCTCTCTCGGCTCGCGCTGAAACCACCGAGCCGCCGGCGCCACGCCACTCGGCCGAAATCGTCCCGCTCTTGTGGATGGCCATGCTCGCCGCGCTGCGCGCGATCGGGCGCAACAAGCTGCGCTCGGCGCTCACCATGCTCGGCGTCTTCATCGGAGTCGCGGCGCTGATCGCGATGGTCGCCGTGGGCGAGGGCGCACGCTCGGCGGTCAAAGCGCAGCTCGAGAGCCTCGGCACCGACCTGCTCATCGCTCTGCCGGGCAGCGCGCGCGCCAACGGAGTGCGCGGCGGGATCGGCAGCGCGTCGAGCCTGCAGGTGGCCGACGGCGCCGCGATCCTCGAGGAAGACAGCGCCGTGGCCGACTTGAGCTACGTGAGCCGCCAGAACGCGCAGACGGTCTACGGCAACCAGAACTGGTCGACCACGGTCCAGGGCGTCTCCCCGAGCTACCTGTCGATCCGCGACTGGGCCGTGGTCGCGGGCCGTGGGTTCACGGAGGCCGACGACAACGACGGCCACACGGTGTGCGTCCTCGGCCGGACGGTGCTCACCAACCTGTTCGGGGATTTCTCGAACCCGATCAGCGCCACCGTGCTGGTGAAGAACGTACCCATGGAGGTGATCGGCGTCCTCGCCGCCAAGGGACACTCGGCTTCGGGGCAGGACCAGGACGACGTCGTGCTCATCCCGTTCCGCACCTCCCAGGAGCGTGTGCTCGGCGTGGCGGCACCGACGTCGGCGCAGTCGATCGCGGGTTCGCCGTTCGCGACCCCGCCCAAGAACCCGTTCGGCATCCAGCCGCGTCTCGAAGGTTTCGTGCACACCATCTACATCCAGGCGCGCACCACGGCGCTGGTGAAGACGGCCCTCGAAGAGGTGACCGCGACGCTCGAGAAGCGCCACCACATCAAGCCGGGCCAGGCCGACGACTTCGTGGTCCGCGACCTGACCGAGATCGCCGAGGTGGCGGAGCAGAGCTCGCGGGTCATGGAGCTGTTGCTGGCCGCGATCGCCTCGATCTCGCTGGTGGTGGGCGGAATCGGGATCATGAACATCCTGCTGGTGTCGGTGACCGAGCGGACCCGCGAGATCGGGATCCGCATGGCGATCGGCGCGCGACGGCTGCACGTGCTCCTGCAGTTTCTCGTCGAGGCGGTGTTGCTGAGCCTCATGGGGGGCGGCGCCGGCGTGCTCGCGGGGATCGCGGCGTCCGAGATCATCTCCGCCGTGGCCGACTGGCCGACGCTGCTTCACCCGGCGGTGATCGTCGCCACGTTCATCTTCTCCGCGGCGATCGGGATCTTCTTCGGCTACTACCCCGCGCGCCAGGCCGCGCGGCTCAACCCGATCGACGCGCTGAGGTACGAGTAAGTGGCCGCCGCTCGGGCTCGGCGCGGACCCACCGCACGCCGCGCCATCGCCGGCGCCGCGGCCGCGCTCGCCTGCACGGCCTGCGGAGGAGGCTGCTCGGTTGGCCCCGATTTCGTGGCGCCTACCCCTCCGGAAGTCGCTTCGTACGAGCCGCCGGTCGAGACGCAGGCCTCCACCCCACCGCTATCGGACGAGGGCTCCCCGCGCCTCGCGACCGGCCAGACCATCGCCGCCGACTGGTGGACGCTCTTTCACTCGTCGGATCTCGACGACACGCTGCGCATGGCGATCGGCGCGAGCCCCACGCTCGCCGCCGCGCGAGCCTCGCTCGCCCAGGCCCGCGAGGCGATCGCCGAGGCGCAAGCCGGATTCTTTCCGACGGCCGACGTCGGCGCTCAGGCCGCACGCCACGGATCCGGCCACGGCGGCGGTGCATCGCCGGCACCGTTCGACGTCACTGGATCGGCCGGCTACACGATCGATCTCTTCGGCGAGACCCGCCGCAGCGTCGAGCAGCAGCAGGCGCTCGCGGAGAACGAGCGCTACGGGCTCGCGGCCGCGTACCTGGCGCTCACCGGCGGCTCCGCGAGCGAGGCGATCGCGATCGCCTCGCTGCGCGCACAGCTCGAGACGTCGGAGGCGCTGATCGCGGACGACGAGCGGAATCTGGCCCTCGTCGAGCGGCAGTTCGAGGTCGGCAAGGTCGCGCGCGCGGACGTGCTGAGCGCCCAGACCCAGCTCGCGAGCGACCGGACCGACGTACCGGTGCTGCGCCAGGAGCTGAGCGTCGCCCGACATGCCCTGGCGGCGCTGGTCGGTCAGCCCACGGGCGCCTGGTCGCCGCCCTCGTTCGACCTGCAGGATTTCACGCCGCCCGGCGAGCTGCCGCTCAGCCTGCCGTCGGCGCTCGCGCACCAGCGGCCCGACATCCTCGCCGCGGAAGCGCAACTGCACGCGGCCAGCGCGGCCATCGGTGTCGCGACCGCACAGATGTATCCATCGGTCACGCTCTCCGCGGATGTGTCGGCGGGCGGCGCCGCGCTCGATCAGCTCTTCCGGGGATCGAGCACCGCCTGGAGCCTGGCCGCCGGTCTCACCGCCCCGCTGCTCCGGGGCGGTGCCTTGCAAGCGCGGAAGGAGCAGGCCGTCCAGGCCTTCGAGGTCGATCGATCCCGGTACCAGGCGATCGTGCTGCAGGCGTTTCAGCAGGTCGCGGACACGCTGAGCGCGCTCGAGCACGACGAGGAGAGGGCCGTGGCGACGCGCTCGGCACTCGAGGCATCCGACGCGGCGCTGGTGCTGCAACGAGCGAGCTATGCGTCGGGCAAGTCGAACGTGCTGCAGCTCATCGACGCCGAGCGCAGCCACTTCCAGGCGCGCCAGGGGTACGTCACGACCACGGCGCAGCGCCTTCAGGACACCGTCGACCTGTTCGTGGCCCTCGGCGGAGCATGGTGGAACGTCGCCGATCCCGATCTCAGCGGCTCGCCGTGAGGCGCAGCGCGTGGGTCGCGGCCTGGCCAGCCGCGCTAAAGCGCACCAGCTCGCCGCCGTTCACGGACTCCGTCGTGAACGAGCCATCGCTCACGGTCACCGCGGGTCCGCCGGGATAGCGGCGCTCCGGAGCGAATACGACGGTCTCGCCCTGCACGCCGGCGCGCGGAGCGAACGTGAGATCGAAGACGCCGGTCGCCGCGTCGTAGCCGAAGCTTTCCGGCTCGCCTGCGACGGCCCACGGAAACGGCCGCACCAGCACATCCATGAACGGACGCTCGGCGCCGCCGGCCTCGACGATGCTGCCACCCTCTCCATTCCAGTCGTATCCGGTGGGCTCGTAGTTCCAGATGGTGCCGCTCAGCATCAACCGATCGTGGATCGCGACTTCGTCGGTGAGTGCCTCGCTCTTGTTGGGCACGGCCTCGTAAACGCCGTATTCGCCGATGAAGGGCGGCGCGCCGAGTCCGGCGGCGACATCGAGAATTTCCTGGTAGCGCCGCGCGCGAGCGTCCTTGGTGCCGAGGTAGACGCCGAAGGTCGCCTGGATCGGGTCGTAGCAGTGCGGGGAGAAAACCGCTCCCGGCGCGCCGAGCGGCGCCAAGAAGGTCGGGAACCCGATCCCGAACGCTCCCGCCGGCTCGAGGAACACGAGCGCTTGCGGATCGACGGCGCGGATCGCCGCGGCGACGTCCCGGTAGAGCGGTTCAAGCCGGTCGCGCTCGTAATCCGGCTGGCCAAGAATCTCCGAGTAACCGATCGGCTCGTTCATGAGGTCGTAGCCGACGACGCCCGGCTCGTCGCGCAGCCGCTCGGCCAGCGCCACGAATGCGTCGCGATAGGCGGCGCGCAGCTCGTCGCTCTGCCAGAAGTGATCGACCGCGGAGGCCACCGCGGGCGTGAACTGGAACGTGAACCACGACGGGCCGCATTTCTCGGGTGGAAACGGCTGCACGTCGGCGGGCAGTGCCCAGAACGGCGCACCGTCGCCGCAGAAGGCGCGCGACCACACGTCCTGATGCATGTCGACCAGCACGCGAATGCCGCGGCTGGTCGCGGCGTGAACCGTCGCGACGTACTGGCTGAGATAGGCGGTGTCGATCTGCCCCGGCTGCGGCTCGATCGCTTCCCAGATCGTGAGCAGCCGCACCACGTTGAAGCCCCACGCCGCGACCTGATCGAATCGGCCGAGATCGTCGAGGGGCAGAAACGGCGGCCCTTTCGCGCGCCCGCTGACGTTGGCACCGTGCAGGATGACCACGCGGCCGGAATCGTCGACGAGCCAGCGACCGTCGACGTGGAGACGGCTCGTGGTGGAGCGTGCGGCAGCGGAGTTCGATCCGTTGCCGCCACAACCGAGGAACGACAGGCATCCACACAAGAACGCCACCGTCCGGATGCGAAGCATGACGGATCGATCAATACACGAAGGGAATCACCCGGAACTTCGCCACTCGGCAGTACTCCTTCCAGAGCTCGCCGTACTTGGCGCTGCACTTGGCGTCGTCGCGCGAGGCGCGCTGGGTGAGCAGGATCACGAGCGAGAGTGGCAGCAAATACGGCCACGGAGATACGAGGCCGGTGCACAGCGCGAACGACGTGTAGACCATGATCTCGCCGGTGTAGTTCATGTGCCGGCCGATCCCCCACCAGCCCGAAACGAGCAGCCTCCCGCCGAGCATGCGCGCTGGCTTGCCCCAGATGACGGCGCTCCGATCGCGCTTGTAGCGATCCTTCTGCCAGTTGGCGGTGCGGAAGATCCAGTGGCCGAGGGTGTGGAACCCGGCGAGCGCCAGCACGGCGCTCGTGGTGAACGGCTTGGTGGCGTCGATGAGCCACCAGCCGCAGATCGAGTACCAAAAGGGCACGTACACCGTGTCGCCCCACACCAGCATGAAGCCGAACTTCTCCGCGATGATGTCCCACGTGGAAAGCATGAACTCTTCCTTGAGGTAGTGGGTGAAGAGATACGCCCACCAGAAACACAGGAAGAGCCCCATCTGCGGCGTGAGGCGCCCGTAGAGCTCGTACTGCCGGAACGGAAAGGCCGCCAGGATCACGCCGAGGCCGATCAGCGACGGGTGATAGAAGAACATCTTGAGATCGACGCCCAGGAAGGTCGGGTTGAGCTGGTTGCCGAACCAGATATCGTGAACCAGCCACGGTAGCTTCGAGTGGCGCTCGATCGCGCGCTCCTGGATCCAGCCCCTGGCGAGGATCCCGGCCAGCGCCACCAGCGAGAACACATTCGCCACCACGAGCAGCGGCTTGAAGTAGCGCAGCACCGGCGTCAGCGAGAGACCGAACACCAGCACGCCCACCGCGACCACGATGTGCGTCGCGAGGAAGAGCGTCATTCCGGAGATCTTGTACGCGCGACGCTCGCCGTTCGCGAGCGGCTGGCCTTGGGCTCGAATGCCGGGCAGCACGATCGAGCCCGCGAACAGGAACGCGAAGAAACCGAGCAGCATGGCGCTCGCGACCGCGAGGGTGTGGCGGTCGACCGGCAGCAGAAGCCCTTCCATCGGGTCAGTCCTTTCGCACGAACGCGTGGCGGAAGAGCTGCTTCATGCGCGCCACCACCTGCTTCGGCTTGGCCTTCATGCCGTGCTCGACCCAGTCGGCGAGCAGCACCTGGTGCATCGCGGTCGTGAGCTTCGCGAGCAGCATCGGGTCCTCGTCGACCAGGACGCCCTCCGCGATCGCCTGACGGAAGAGCGCCGCCTCCATCGCCAGACCTTCGCGCCACGCTTCGGCTTGTCCGCCGGCCGCGTGCACCGGGCCGAGCGCCCAGGCGCCGCCCTCTCGAAGGTGCATGCGCAGGTAGTGCGGGTGCGCCATGAGGTACTCGAGGTAGCCGGCCATGCCGTCGAGCAAGGTGTCGAGCGTCGTGGCCGCACCGGCCGAGGCTGCCTCGCGAGCGTGCGCGAGGATGTCGCCCAGGCGCTGCTCGTGGATGGCCTGGAAGAGCTCGGCCTTTCCCGGGAAGAGGCCGTAGATCGTGCCGACCGAGACGCCCGCTCGAGCGGCGATGTCCTGGATCCGCGTGGGCTCGAAGCCGTGGTCGGCGAAGACCCGCTCCGCGGCCTCGAGGACGATCTCCCGGTAGGCCGCCTCCCGGGCGCGGCGCGCCGATTCGCGAGCGCGCGAGCGGAGCGCGCCGCGTTTCGCCGGGCGAGCCGCGACGGCGTGGGTGACTCGCTTGGCGACCGCGCCGGCCATCGACGTGGAAGTAGCATGCACCAACTTGACTGACAACTCGAAATTTTGAATGCTGGTTCGAAATATCGATGCGAGGTTTCCCATGGCCGAGCCTGCTCTTCTTCTCGACGCGCGCGCCCCCTCCGCACCGCCCCTGCGCACGGCCCCCCGGCTCGGCGGCGGTTGGCCGTTCCTGGGCCGCATGGGTGACTTCCGGCGTGATCCGATCGCGCTGCTGCTCGAGGCGGTGCGCGACCACGGCGACGTGTGCTCGGTGCCGCTGCTCGGGAACCAGCTGGTGCTGCTCGCGAGCCCCGACGGCCACGAGGCCTTCTTCCGCGGCGCCGACGAGCAGGTGAGCCAGAAGGAGGCCTACAAGTTCACCGTGCCGGTCTTCGGCAAGGGCATCGCGTACGACGCGACTCCCGAGGTGATGGCCGAGCAGGTGGGCTTCCTGCTGCCAGCGCTGCGCGACGCGGCGATGCGCACCTACGCGCCCAAGCTCGCGAGCGAGGTGGCCGATTACGTCGCTCGCTGGGGCACCGAGGGCGAGTTCGACGCGATCGAGGTAATGAAGGAGCTCACCACCTACACGTAGAGCCGCTGCCTCCTGGGTGCCGAGTTCCGTGAATCGATGGGCGCCGAGTTCGCAGAGCTCTACGCGATCTGCGAGAAGGGGCTCAACCAGATCGCGTTCTTCTGGCCGAACGCGCCGCTGCCGTCGTTCCGGCGCCGCGACCGGGCACGGGTCGAGCTGGTGAAGCTCATCGGCAAGGTCGTGAACGCGCGGCGTGCCAAGGGCGTGCGCGGCGACGACATGCTGCAAGCGCTCATCGACGCCCGCTACAAGGACGGCCGCGGGCTCACCGACGACGAGATCACCGGGATCCTGCTGGTGGTGATCTTCGCCGGTCACCACACGAGCTCCGTGACGTCGGCCTGGACCGGGATCGAGCTGCACCGGAACGCGGGCCAGCTGGCCCCGGTGCTCGACGAGCTCGATCGCGTCCTGGCTCCGGGCGAGCCTCCCAGCTACCAGACCATGCGCCAGTGCGAGCGCCTCGACTGGGCGGTGCGCGAGACGCTGAGACTCCACCCACCACTCATCATGTTGATGCGCAAGGTGCTCAAGGACTTCACCTTCCGCGGTTTCCAGGTGCCGGCTGGGCAGATGCTGCTGGTGAGTCCGGCCGCCGCCCATCGCCTGCCGACCTTCTTCCGCGATCCCGATCGATTCGACCCGGAGCGCTACTCGCCGGATCGCGAGAAGGAGATCCACCCGTACGCGTGGGTGCCGTTCGGTGCCGGAAAGCACAAGTGCCTGGGGCATCCCTTCGCGATGCTCCAGATCAAGACGGTGTGGGCCACGCTCTTGCGTGAGTTCGAGTTCGAGCTGGTCGAGGACCGCTACGAGCCGGACTACGACGCGATGGTGGTCGGGCCCAAGCAGCCGTGCCGCATCCGCTACCGGCGGAGGGCGAGCACTTGAGCATCTCGGCCACGGCGAACGCGCCGGCGCTGGGCGCCGCGATCGCGGCGGACTCGACGCCGCTGCTCGCGACCCATCCCGGGAAGCGCGCGGCGGAGCGGTTCTACCTGGCTTACACGCCCGTCTGGGGCGCCATCACCGGTGTCGTGATGCTGACCGGGCTGGCCGAACGCTGGCACGATCGCGGGCTGATGGCGCTCGGCGTGGTGCTCTTCGCGGGCGCGCTCTACCCGTTGCTTCGACCTGCGCCCGAGGAGCGGGGGATTCCCCTCCGCCGGCGCTACGCCTTCAAGCTCCTCCTGTGGCTCACGATCTATTCCTTCCTGGCCAACTTCTTCGGGACCTCGTTCTTCTACGAGGCGCTGCACGCGCACTACGGCTTCGACACGCACATCAACGTGAACGGCGTGCCGGTCTTCCTGGGCTTCATGACGGTCGTCTACTTCTCGACCTACGTGGTGCTGATCAACGTGGGCTGGCGGATCGCGCGCGATCGCCTGATGCCGCGCTCGAAGCTGGCCGGATGGGCGTTTGCCGTGGCCCTGCCGTTCGCGGTCGCGGGGCTCGAGAGCGCTCTCAACGCGAACCCGTGGATGGGAAGGCTCTACTGCTTCGACGACCGCACGCTGGCGCTCACCTTCGGCACCTTCGCCTACGGCACCTGGCTGGCGATCGCGATGCCGTTCTGGGTCACGCTCGACGAGCGCCCGGGAGACGACGTGCCGCTGCGCCGCGTGGTGATCGGCTCCCTCGCCGCGGCGGCGCTGCTTTACGCCGATGCGCAAGCCCTCGAGCGCTTCGTCGCTCCGCACTTCACTCAGGTCGCCTGGGGACACGTGGGCCTCAGCGACTTCGGTGGCGGCAATTGCCTCGGCGGGATCCGCTGAGTGGAGACGAGCGGAGACGTCATGCGCATCGTCGTCGATCGCGATCGTTGCCAGACCCACGGAGTGTGCATCGAGGAAGCGCCCGAGCTCTTCCGCATCGACGGCGAGGAGCTGGTGGTGAGCGACGAACGCCCGCCTCTGAGCCTGCGCGGCAAGCTCGAGATGGCGGTGCGCTATTGCCCGACCCAGGCGCTCACCATCGAGGACGACTGACGGCGATCGACGTCCGCCGCGAGGCGAAGGAAAGAGCGATGAGCGATCCCACCACCGGCCGTCCCGCGAGCCTCAAGTACCGCGCCCACACCGCCGGTCTCGATCCCGACTACTGGTACCCGGCGGCGCAGATCGCGGACCTGCGACCGGGCAGCGTCAAGGAAGTGGTGTTCTGGAAGACGTCGATCGCGCTCTATCGCGACGCCGACGGATCGTTTCACGCGCTCGAGAACCGCTGCGCGCACCGGCACCTCAGGCTCTCCGAAGGAAAGGTCGCGGGACCGCACCTGGTGTGCCGTTACCACGGCTGGAGCTACGACGGCACCGGCCGGCTCGCGCACGTGAGCCACGAGATCACCGGCCGCCGGCTGCCGAAGATCTGCGTCGCGAGCTATCCGGTGCGCGAGAAGTACGGCCTGGTGTGGATCTTTCCCGGCGATCGCGCGCGCGCCGAGGCAGTACCGCTACCCGCGATTCACGAGCTCGACGACGGTCAGCCGTGCGAGGTCATGCCGATCGTCATGACCCTGCGCTCGCATCACGCGATGATCGTGGAGAACGTGTGCGACTTCAATCACGAGATGCTGCACGAGGGCTTCCACCCGTTCGCGGGGCAGAAGCTCACGCGCAACGAGCGTGTGGGGGACACCATTCACGTCGGCTACGACACCACCGTCGGTACTCACGGCATCGTGAGCTACTTCACGGGCGGCGAACGCAGCGGCACGATCCGGCTCTGGTACCAGTACCCGTACCAGGGATCGAACACCGACGACCGCTACATCCACTGGCTCTTCAACCGCCCCATCGACGAGAGCACCACCGAGTGTTTCTTCCTGTTCCTGTTCCGCGCCGTCCATTTGCCGGTCGTGCACCGGCCGCTCCCGGCATGGCTGTGGAAGCCGATCCTCAAGATGGCGGAGTACACATACGTCCGGCCGCTCTTGGCGCAGGACAAGTGGGCGCTCGAGGAGGAGCAGCGCTGCTTCGAGGTGCACGGCGATCGGCCGTCGGCCGAGCTCAATCCGATCGTGCCCGCGTTCCGGACGCTCACCGTCGAGAAGTGGAACGAGCATCTGCGACGACGCGAGGCGCCGCGGGATGACGACGCCGACGCCGTGAGCGACGCCTCCAGCGAGATCGAACCGGCCGCTCACACGTCGCTCTGATGACCACTCTCGTGACCGGCGCCACGGGCCACGTGGGCGCCAATCTGGTGCGCGCGCTGCTCGATCGCGGCGAACGGGTGCGCGCCCTGGTCCTGCCCGGCGAACGGACCGCCGCGATCGACGGGCTCGATCTCGAGCGCGCGGAGGGCGATCTTCGCGACGGCGACTCCGTGGTGCGCGCGATGCAGGGCATCGATCGCGTCTACCACTGCGCGGCCTTCGTCAGCCTCCGCAAGGGAGACCACGAGACGCTCTTCGACGTGAACGTGCTCGGCACGCGGCGCGTGATGCGCGCCGCGCTCGAAGCCGGCGTGGAACGCGTGGTGCACACCAGCTCGCTCGGCGCGGTCGGGCGGAATCCCCACGGCGCCAGCGACGAGAGCTGGCCCGCCAACCCCTTCGACACGCACCTGGCCTACGAGATGACCAAGGCGCTCGCCGAGCACGAGGTGCTGCGCGCCGTGCTCGACGGCCTCGATGCCGTGATGGTCAACCCGAGCGGCATCGTGGGGCCGTTCGATTTCGCGCCCAGCGCGGTCGGGCAGACGATTCTCGTTCTCGCGCGCGGGAAGCTCCGGGCGTACGTCGAGGGCGCCTTCGACTTCGTGCCGGTGCGCGACGTGGTCGCCGGCCACCTCCTCGCGATGGAGAAAGGACGCCGAGGCGAGCGCTACCTGCTATCCGGCGAGGTGGCCACGATCTCGCAGACACTGGGCTGGCTCGCGGAGCTGCTGGGACGTCCGGCGCCGCGGTTGCGCATTCCGCTGGCACTCTTGCGCCCCGTCGCCGGGGTCAAGGACCGGATCGAGGCACGGCTCTTTCCCGAGCGGATTCCACGGTTCACGGCACAGACCATCGAGCTTTTGCGATCCGGGAAGCGTGGCGACAACGGCAAGGCGCGGCGCGAGCTCGGGCTGGTCCCCACACCGGTCCGCGATGCGTACCGCGATCAGGTCGCTTGGTTCCGCTCCGTCGGCCGGATCTGAGCTTCCTCGGGGGCTTTCCAAGCCCCCGCCCCGCCCGAAGTGAATTCGGGCGGGGCCCCACC
>CAZYWA010000063.1:0-22349 GCA_964650975.1 uncultured bacterium | reverse complement strand
AAGCGCCCACGTAGCCCGGGTCGAGGCCGTCGCGGGTGAACGCGAACACCGTGTAGGCGAGGCTCTGCTTGTCGCGCAGCTCGACGAAGAGCCGCCCGCCCTGGCCGGAAAGCACGGTCGAGAGGATCTCGAGCGGAAACCGATCCGCGTGATCGAGCGTCACGCCCGGGAACGCCAGCACCACGTGGGTCTGCTGCTTGTCCTTGGCCTCGCGGAAGACGCGCTTCACCTTCGTGAGCGGCGGTACCGCCGGCACCACCGCGGCCTGATGCGGCTCGGCTTCCCAGGTGGCGAGCCGCGCGTGGACGGCGTTCCGCACTCGCTCGCTGTCGATGTTGCCCACCACCGCCAGCACCAGATTCGAGGGGCGCGCGTGGGTCTCGTGGAACGCGCGCAGATCGTCGGCGGTGATGCCGGTCACTGTCTCGCGGGTGCCGATGCTCGGGAAGGCCGCCGGATGCCCGGTGTAGAGCTCGGCCTGCATCCGCTCGAACGCGATCCGCGCGAGATCGTCCTCGCGGGCGTCGAGGTCGTGCAAGATGTCGGCGCGCTCTTTCTCCACCTCGTCTTCGGGGAAGGACGGATGCATGAGCACCTCGGCCGCGAGGTCGAGGGCTTGCTCGAAATGCTTGGTCAGGAAATGCGCCTTGAGGCCGAAGCTCGAGCGGCCCGAGAAGCCGTCGAGGCTGCCCGCCATCTCGTCGACCGCGCGCGCGATCTCCTCGGCGTCGAGGGTCTCGGTGCCGCGCGTCAGCGTCGAGCCCACGAAGCTCGAGATGCCGGCCTTGCCGGGCGGCTCGACGCGCACGCCTCCCAGGAAAACCGCCGAGATGGATACGACCTCCACACCCGGGCGGTGGCGCACGATCAGGGTGAGACCGTTGGCGAGCTTCTCGACCACGAAGTCGCCGTCGCGGCGGACCTCGCTTCGCTCGGCTCGCGCGAAGGCGGCATCGGCGTCGCGGAGGATTCGCCTGAGCGCCGCGTCGTCGAGCTCGGGGCGCTCGCCGTCCGGCAGCAGCAGCACCGCGGAAAGCTGCTCGATGGTGACGTACTTCTCGGCGGCCTGCTGCACGCTCGCCGCCGTCACGGCGCGCAAACTCTCCAGGTACCGGCCCTCGAACCGCCAGTCGTCGGCCAGGCTCTCGTAGAAGCCGAGCGCACGCGCCGCACCTTGCGCCGACTCCTTCTCGTACACGAACTCGCTCTCGATCACGCCCAGCGCCTTCACCAGCTCCGAGTGCGGCACCGGCGCGCGCCGGACCTCGTGAAGCTGCTCGAAGGTCGCGTGAATGGCGTCCTCCAGCCGCTCCGGATCGAGCTCCGCGCCCACCACGAAGAGGCCGCGGTCGCGAGGGGTCATCGCGAAGGTGAAGATCGAGTGCACCAGACCCGCGCGCTCCTTCACGTCTCGCCACAGCCGCGAGCTGTCGCCGTCGCCCAGCACCGCGGCCAGCACATCCACGTCCGCGACGTCCGCGTCGCGGATCGAGGGTGCGGGAAAGCCCAGGTAGAGCAGCGTCTTCTTGTAGGGACCGCGAGTCACGCGCACCAGCGAGCTGGCCGCCGCGGGTTCGGGCTCGCGCGGCCGCACCGGCACCGCCACGTCGGGTGCCTTGCCGAAGAGCTCGTCGATGCGCGGCCGAAGCGCCTCGGTGTCGACGTCGCCGGTCACCACCAGCGTCAGGTTCCGCGGCACGTACCACTTGCGGAAGAAGGCCTCGACGTCGTCGCGGGTGAGCTTGGTGAAGACCGCGGGATCGCCGATGGTCGAGAGCCGGTACGGGTGCCTCAGGTACGCGGTCTCGAAGAGCAGCTCGTAGGCCTTGCGATCGGGCTGGTCCTCGCCGCGCCGGTACTCCTCGTGCACCACCTCGAGCTCGCGGGCGAGCTCGGTGGCGTCGAACGACGAGTGGAAGACGGCGTCGGCGAGCACGTCGAGCGCGGTGTCGAGGAAGCGGCTCGCCATCACCACGTGGTACACGGTCGAGTCCTTGGTGGTGTACGCGTTGATGTCACCGCCCGCGCCCTCGATCTCGCGCGCGATCTCTCCCACGCCACGGCGCGCGGTCCCCTTGAAGAGCATGTGCTCGTGAACGTGGGCGAGCCCCGATTCGCGCGGCAGCTCGTCGGCGCTGCCGGTACCGACCCACACCTGCACCGCCACCACGGGTGCCGATCGATCCTCCGCCACCAGCACCTTGAGGCCGTTGGGGAGCACCCACCGCGACGGCTCGAACAGTCCGCCGCCCGTGGAGGCGGGATGGTCCGCGCGCGACGCGTGCGTCGCCACGGCCACGGTGCACGTCGTGGGATCGCGTTTCATGGAATTTCCTGGAAAATCACGAGGGAAAAGGCTGAATCATCGAAGTTACCCGGGGGCTCCCGGTCGCGCAAGGCGGCACGAGGGAGTGTCGGGGTGCCGGGGGTTGCCGATCTCCGTCTCGGGCGCCGGCCGTCCGATGGCCGTGCTCGGGCACGGCTCGGCCGCGATCGAGCCTCGATCGTGCGCTCGCCTCGCCTGCATTCGCCCGCGCGATGGGGGCTCACTTCTCGCGAGTGCCTCCGATTGGCGCGGGCTCGAGCACCCTCGCACAGCCACCGGACGTCCATCGCCCGAGCCGGGCCAGGTGAGCAAAGTCAGACCGTACCGGAGCGTCGTGTCTTGAGAGTGAATCGACGCAGCGGCGGCGCGGAAGCACCACCCTCTCACGTCCGTTGCGGCTGTGGGTCGATGCACAAGCACCGCGCCCCAGGCGCGCGGCGAGCGACGCGAGCCGACTCGGGGGTGTGGCCCCGGCCGGATTCACTCCGGACGGGTCGGGGGGCTGGAACAGCCCCCCGAGAAATCTAGCGAACCTTGCACCGCGGGCTCGGGCTCGACGCGGCGGATCACCTCGGCCGAGTCGTAGCGCGGGGAATTGACCAGCTTCGAGACCGGCTCGATCTCGAGCGCGCCCGCGAACGGCTTGATCAGGGCCATGGCGTCCTCGACGGGGACCCGCTCCGTGTCGAGCCAGCCGTCGAGCTCGCCGCGCTCCAGGATCGCGGGCATGCGGTCGTGGAGCCAGGAAATTCCGTTGCTGGCGGCGGTGGTGACGATCGTGAACGTGGTGAGCACCTCCCCTCCAGGGCCCTTCCATCGGTCCCACAGCCCGGCCATGGGCAGCAGCGCCCGGCCGGGAGTGTGGATGTAGTAGGGCTGCGCACCGGCGGCGCTTCGTTGCCACTCGAAGAATCCGTCGGCCACCACCACGCATCGCCGCCGCGGGACCAGATTGCGGAACGACGGCTTCTCGACCAGCGTCTCGGCGCGCGCGTTGATCCGTTTGGAGGCGGTCGAGGGGTCCGCGGCCCAGCCCGGCACCAGGCCCCAACGCATCTCGTGCACCACCCGGTGCGAGCCCGGTGCGGCGCCCGACCCGGTGAGCGTCAGCGCCGGCTGCGTGGGGGCGACGTTGAAGCGGGGGCGGTGCTCGGCGGCGGCCTCCCACTCGGCGACGTCCAGGTCGTCGATGATCGCCTTGCGATCCTGGGTGAGTGTGAAGCGGCCGCACACGTGTGGTTCCGCGTGGTTCTGCCCGCTGGAATCTCGCCGCCAGTATGCCTGGAAGGCGCCGCGCGGGCGGATCGGGCGTTTCGCCTCAAGGTCCGGCCCGACGGGCCGATAACCACAGGTGACGCCGGCCCCTCACTCGCTCCCGCGATCCGGGCGCGGCCGGCGCGGGACTCGAGGCCATGGCCCAACTGACGCGCTCCGGGCGCACCCCGCGGATTCTGGTGGTGGACGACGAGCCCCCGATCCGCTCGCTCTGCAAGCGCGTCCTCGACCGAGACGGCTATCAGGTGGAGGAAGCGCCCGACGGACGCGCGGCGCTCGAGCTGCTCGAGCTCGGCGAATTCGACGTCGTGGTCACCGACCTGCGCATGCCGGAAGTGCAGGGTCTCGAGCTGCTCCGTAGCATCAAGGGACGGCAGCCCGACGTCGAGGTGATCATCATCACCGCGCACGGCACCATCCAGGACGCGATCGAGGCGATGAAGCACGGCGCCCTCGACTTCCTGGTGAAGCCATTCGATCTGCAGGAGTTCTCGCTGTCGGTGGCCAAGGCGCTCGAGCGGCGCTCGATGGTGCGCGAGATCCACACCCTGCGAAAGGAGCTGCACAGCCGCTACCACATGGGCCGGCTCTACGGGAAAGCACCCTCGATGCAGGAGCTCTACGAGCTGGTGGAGCGGTTCGCACCCACCGACTCGACGGTGCTGATCAACGGCGAGAGCGGCACCGGCAAGGAAGTTCTGGCTCGCGCCATCCATTTCGAATCGGACCGCTCCGACGGCCCGTTCGTGGCGGTCAACTGCGGCGCCATCGTGCGCGAGATCTTCGAGAGCGAGCTCTTCGGCCACGTCCGCGGCAGCTTCACCGGCGCGACCACCGACAAGGCCGGCTACTTCCGCGACGCCAACGGCGGCACGGTGTTCCTCGACGAGGTCACGGAGATGCCGGCCTCGGCGCAGGTGAAGCTCCTGCGCGTGCTGCAGGAGCGCGAGGTGGTTCCGGTGGGCAGCACCCAGCCGATCCCCATCGACGTGCGCGTGATCGCGGCCTCGAACCAGGATCTCGAGACCGCGCTCCGGAACGGCACGCTGCGCCAGGACCTCTACTTCCGCCTCGACGTGGTGCGGATGGTGCTGCCGCCGCTGCGCGACCGCATCGAGGACATCCCGCTGCTCGCGACCCACTTCCTCGAGCAGGGAGCCGCGCGCTGCAACCGCCCACAGCTCGCATCCTTCGCTCCCGAGGCCATCGACGTGCTCTCGGCGCACCGCTGGCCCGGAAACGTCCGCGAGCTGCAGAACGCGATCGAGTACGCGGTGGCGCTGTGCCGTGGCTCGCAGGTGCAGGTCGAGCACTTGCCGGCGGCGCTGCGGCGGGCGCAGGCGGAAGCATCGCAGCGGCCGAGCCCGATGACCGCTGGAGCTACTCGCGCGCCGAGTCTCACGACGGCCGACCTGCCCGCCGACGCGCCGTTTCCCACCCTCGACGACCTCGAGCGCGCGCACATCGAGCGGGCCCTGGCGCGCAGCGGCGGGCAGCGCAAGCGCGCCGCGGAGCTGCTCGGAATCGACCCCAAGACGCTCTACCGGAAGCTCCTGCGATACGGCGGGCAGGCCGGCCCGGACGATCTGGGTGGGGCGGACCTCGAGCCCGCGAGTCAGCAGCCGAACATGATGTGAGTGGCCGGTCTTCTCAGGAAACCGGCGCCGGATCCGGCCGATCCGCGGGATTCGCGCTGGCCGCCACTCGCCCGGCGACCTCGGTGGTCTGACCGCTCGCCACCAGGTCCGCCAGGCATTTGACGACCTTCGGGTCCCACCATCCGCGCGCGCTTTCCTCGCGCAGGATCCGCAGCGACACGTCGGGCGCCGTGGGCTCGCGGTAGGGCCGGCGCGTGGTCAGCGCGTCGTAGATGTCGACCACCGTGACCACGCGCACCTCGGGCGCGATCTGGTCGCCGCGCAGGCGCGACGGATAGCCGGTGCCGTCGAGCCGCTCGTGGTGATGCCGCAGGATCGGGACCGCGCGCTCCATGGTGTGCATCGGCATGCACAGGTCGGCGCCGATCGCGGCGTGGGTCTCGATCAGCCCGCGCTCCGCCTGGACCAGGCGGCCCGGCTTGCGCAGCACCTCGTCGGGCATCGCGACCTTGCCGAGGTCGTGAAGCACGCCACCCAGGCGCACCGCCTCGAGCGCCTCCTCGTCGAGCCCCATCGCGGTGCCCACCAGGCGCGCGTAGGCTCCCACGCGCTGGCAGTGCTCGCCGGTGTAGCCGTCGCGTCGCTCGACCACGCTCGCCAGGGTCTCGAGCACGCGCCCCGCGTGCTCGAGCTCGTCGGTGAAGCGCTTGAGCGCCAGCAGCGACCGGACCCGCGTGGTCAGCTCGGTCAGGTTGACCGGCTTGTTGAGGAAGTCGTCGACGCCGAAGTCCACCGCCTTGAGCTTGTCCGCGAGGCTGTTGAGCGTGGTGACCATGACGATCGGCACCAGGCGGGTGGAGGGGTCGCCCTTGAGCGCGCGGGTGACGCCGAACCCGTCGAGCTCGGGCATCACCGCGTCGAGCAGGATCAGGTCCGGCTTCTCGGCGCGCACGGCGGCGAGGGCCTGCTTGCCGTTCTCGGCCTGGTCGACTTCGTAGCCTTCGAGCGTCAGCACCCGGCGAAGCAGCTCGCGGTTGGGCGACTGGTCGTCGACGACCAGGATGCGAGCCTTACGCATGGCGTGGCAGGCAGGACGCGCAGCCCCTCGCAGGGAGCCCGCGGGGAGCGCGGTTCACGCGGGCGCGGTGCTCTTGATGAACGGGCTGAGCAGGTCGGCGATGGTCGCTCCCGCTCGGAAGAGCCCGTACCAGAGGAGAAAGCCGATCAGCAGGAAAGGCAGGAAGGCGGCGAGCAGCAGCAACATGGCGGATCACTCCTTGTCGAGTCCCAGCGATGCGATGTCCTTGCGCGTCCAGGTCGAGCCGTCGGCGTAGTCGACGCTCAGCACCACCGGCTCGACACTGGCGGTGCCCAGGAAGCCGGTGAGCGGCCACGGTCCCCCGCCGAACGCCTCGCCCGCCCGCGCCTGGCGGCTTCCGCCGGCCGCGACGAACCACGAGGTGGGTTTGGTGAGGTGTTTCAGGGCCGTTCCGTGCTCATCGTAACAGTGCATCGCGACCTTGTAACCCACGACCGTGCGGTCGCTGCGGTTGGTGAGCCGCAAGTTCACGAGCGGCACGCCGAACCGGTCCTCGACGATCCAGGTGCGCGTGATCTCGAGCGGCGTATCGTCCGGTGACGCGGCGGGCTCGGTGGCCGCGTCGGTGGGTCGCGATTCACCCGGCGCGGCGGGCGGGGACGGCGGTGCGCCGGACGGCGTTGCGGCGGGCGGCGGAGCGTCGGCGCTCGATCCGGCGTTCGCGGGCGGGAGCGAGAGCGGAGTCGCACCGTCGCCGCGGCAGCGCTCGATGCGCGCTTTTGCTTCGGTCGCCAGCGGGCTCGAGGGGAACCGGCGCGTCAGCGTTTCGAAGCGGGTGCACGCGGCCGCCGTCCAGCCGCGCTCGAGATCGGCGGTCGCTTCCGCGAACAGATACCGATCGTCGTCCTCGAGCTCCGTGACACGCGCCTCGCAGGCGGCGAGCCGGCGCTCGAGGTCGCCGTGGCCGGCGGCGTCACCCGAGGTTGCCGTGCGGCAGGCCGCGGGGCCGAGGGCGGCCGCGATCAGCAGCAGCGCCGCGCCCGTCGATGGGAATCGCCGATGAGTCCAGCTCATTTCACTCTCTCACTCGGTGCGCCGCACGATGCCGGTTTGCAGCAAGCGCTTGTAGAGGTAGGTCTTCTCGATTTCCTCTTGCTCCTCGTCGGTCGCGCGATTGTAGTCCTCGGCGAACTTGGAGACGAACACCACGGTGTCCTTGAACGCGAGGCGCGGCTTGCGGATCACCCGCACCGAGAGGACGTCGTCACTGGGGAGTACCACGTAGTAGGCACTCGAGAAAGCCACGATCACCCCGGGAACCGCGAGGCTCGCCAGAACCTGGAGGATCCTCCACGTGAGGACTCTCGACCGCCGCGGCTTGGGAGCTTGGGGCCGGGCCCGTGGCGCGGTGCTCACGGCACCTCCACGCGGAACGCGGCGCCGGCGACGGAGTCGAGGTCGACGTGATCGAGCCCGCCGCCGGGATTGCGATCTCCGACCAGCGCGCACGCGTCGGTGATCCTGCAGGCCGTGCACGGCGCGGTCTCCCGCGACCAGGAGCTCGGCTCGATGCGTACCTGGCGGCGGCCCAGCGGATCGGACTCGACGGTCAGTCTCTCGATCTCGCCCAGCAGCGCCTCGCGCGGCGCCGTGCCGAGCCGCTCCGGCGCATCGAGCCGCAGGCGGTCGCCGAAATAGCTCACCGTGAGCAGGCCATCCGAACCGTTCTCGGGCTCGAAGTCGCGGCTCGTGCATTCCAGCATCACGTCGTTCAAGCGCCGCGGCGCGCCCGAGCCGAGGGTGAGATCCGCGGTGACGGCGGCGTGTCCGCGCTCGCCCCGGAAGGCAGCCAGCGCGGCGAGCGACTGGGCGCGTCGTTCCAGCTCGACGACCCGCGCCTCGGGCACCTCCTGCGGGGCCGTCGCGTGCTGGTGCTCGGCCTGACGCGCGAGGGTCGCATAGGACGAGGCGATTCGCGCCAGCGCCCTGGGGTCGAACGGGCTGCGCGACAGCACACCCTGCAGCGCGTCCTCGGCGTCCGCGTAGCGCTGGTTCGCCGCGTAGATGGCCACCGTCTCGTCGAGGGCCAGGAGGTCGGGGGGAACCCGTTCGAGGCGTGGCGCCAGTTCCGCGATCCGGTCGCGGGCGTCCGAGTCGAGCTGGCCGGGCGCCGTGGTGGAGCAGGAGGCGCCGGTGCAAGCCAGCGCGACCAAGAGAATCTCGAGGCACCGCATCCGGCGCCGATCTTATCCCCTGGATCCTGCGAATCCATCCGATGCTACAAGGGGGCATGAGACGCGGTCGCGCCGGCCCGCGCACGCCTGGCGGCCGTACCCGGGCGGCCGCTCGGCCCGGCGGCTTCGCCGATCGGGTCCGCGCGGTGGTCGAGGCGGTTCCGCGCGGTCGGGTCGTGTCGTACGGCGAGGTGGCCGCTCGCGCCGGGCGGCCGCGGGCCGCGCGCGCGGTCGGAACGGTCCTGCGCGGCCTCCCCGACGGCACCCTGGTGCCATGGCACCGCGTGGTGAGCCGGGACGGAACGATCCCGGAAGCCGCTCGCGGCCCCTGGCCGGCCATTCAGCGCGCGCTATTGATCGAGGAGGGCGTACCGTTCGATGCGGCCGGGCGCGTCGACTGGGATCGGCTGGCTACTCGCGTCGAGCGCGCGGCTCGGCCGTCGGCGAAACGCAGGCGGCCTCCCAGCCGGGAGGGTTCGGTGGGCCGCTGAAAGAGCCCGCGCCGTTTAGGCGCGCGGCGAGTAACGCGAGCCGACTCGGGTGGGCCCCGCAAAAACCGCGCTCTTTGCGGGGCGGGGGGCGGGAACAGCCCCCCGTAACTACTCGAGCGGGAGCCAGAGGCTGGTGCCGCGCCGGGCGGCCGGCCGGGATTTTCCCGGACGCTCGACTCGACCATCGACCACGAACCGCTTGCAGCTCAGGCACTTCGTCATGAACTCGGTCTGCGAGAAGCGGATCTGGTAGACGCTCTTGGCGCCACAATGCTCGCAAGCGGTGGGTCCGGCGGATCCAGCGCGATGGGCCGCCGGCTCGGCGACCGGGAGCGCGGCTGGCGTGGCACGGATGGGCTCCGCGGCACGAGCCGTGACCGGATCTCGAAGCGGCTCGCCGATTCCCGTCACCGGGTCGATCGACCAGGGACGGTGAGAATCCAGGTTCTCCGCCAGCAACACCTTGCGACCGTCGACCTGGTGGCCGGCGCCCGTCCATCGCATTCCCAAATGAGCCATCGCGTTCATCGGGGGCCTCCTTTCAGGGGCGGCGCGCCGCGGCTCTGCCGCCTGGCTCGCCTTCCTGGCCCGTCGTGATTCTGATGCCTCGCGTCCCAAGGTACTCGTCCTCGCCTGCTCCTGTTGGTTCGCAAACCCTGTGCCAGTGATCCTGGATATTGCGGCTGCGACCCCTCGTGACCCCAAGATACAGGGGCCAGTGTGTTCGACAGGTGACATCGTTGCATATTTTCCCAAATGCTGCAACGCGTCAAACGCGGCGCGTCATCGGTGACCAGGGAGGCCACGCTGGGCCGGTGTGTCAGAACGACCCCTCGAAGTGTGCACCTGCCGTCACGGGTTGCCGGATCTGGCCGGCAGCACCGAGCGGCGGGTGCGCTACCGCTTCGCTACTTCACGATGAGACCGCTGATGAGCGACTGGCCGGTGTTCTGGTGCTCGTCGGTCGCGAGCACGCTCACGTCGTAGTGGCCCGGGGCGAGCGGCGACGGGATCGACAGGGGACCGCCGCTCGATACGTCGCCCTCGACCGTCACCACGGTGCCGTGATCGCTCCGGATCTCGACGCTGGCGTTCGCCGCGCCCGGACGGTCCGGGCGGAACCGGAAGTGGTCGGGCGTGTTCGGGTCGCTGGGAATCGGGGATGGGGGATAGGTGACGTCGAGCTGCACCGTGTTCCGGTCGAGTGTCACGCCCGAGATCACCAGGGCCTGCGACTCGCGCACCACGAACGGGCTCGAGTCGAACTGGTAGGGCGCTCCGTTCCAGTAGGGGGGCTCGGCGTTGGCCGGGCTGCCGTCGTAGTTCACGCCACTCACGTGCATCCGGTAGGTGCCGGTCGGGGTGTCGGCCGTGGTCTCCCAGTGCAGCGACCAGAGGTGCGGCTCGGTGTCCTTGTGGGTCTCGTCGTAGTCGTAGACCAGCATCGTCTCGGGCCCGGACTCGCCGATCTTGCGACCGCCCCCGGCCTGGACGTCCTCGAACTCGCCCGCCGGGTTCTCGCGCTGCAGCACCACGTCGGGCGTGTCGAGCTCGGGGTCGCCGCCGATGAACGACAGCACCGCGGTCTGCAGCCGGTCGACGGAGTCCGGCTGCCGCACCACGCCGGGCGCGTGTGACGCCGTGGGCTGGGTCAGCTCGAGCGGCACCGGATCGTCGTACGCAGGCACGTCGCTGGGCGGCGGCGGATCGCTGGTTTCGAGCGAGCGGGCGAGCTTGACCGAGCGGTCCATGACGAACTCGCCCCACAGCGGTCCCCAGGGCTGTAGCTGCATCTCGTAGCCGTTGTCGAGCCAGTCCTCCTTGGTGAGGATGTATTCGAGGTAGTCCTGCGCGTAGCCGAACACCCACGTGTCCGAGAACGACGTGTCGGGCACGTGGTGAGCGATCTTCTGGCGCAGCTCCATCGAGAGTGGCGTCGTCGGCTCGCCGGGAACGGCGGCGATCGTGAGGTCGCGGATCGCGGGCGTGGCGCCGTCGTACACCACCGACGCGCCGCGGATCCGGAACGACGAGAACTCGGTGTCGAAGATCAGGGACGGTTTCTTGTAGGGACCGCCCTCGGGGTTCGAGCCCAGCACGATGTCGCGCAGGAAGTCGTCGCTGTGGCCGTCGACCGTGACGTTGTTGAAGAGCAGCGGCACCAGCAGCTCGCTCGCGACCTTGCCGATCAGCGGGTTGTGGTAGCCGGCGGGCCGCGTCAGGCACACGAACGGGTCCGTGAAGTCCGGGATGCCGGTCATGGGGATGAGGCCGTCTCCGCACAGGAGCTGGCCGAAGGGAGCGGTCCAGCGCGTGTAGGGCGCGGGGAGGTTGGGATCGTCGTAACCGAGCACCTGCCGATCCTGGCGCTGGATGGAGGTGATCGACTGCACGCCGTCGATGTGATCGCGCGGCAGCGCCTGGTGCCAGAGCGCAACCACGTCGCGGGCGGCCTTGGCGGAGTCACCCTCGATCGTCTGGAACGAGTCCGCGTGCGGCGTGATGTCACCGGCGGCGCCCTGGATGTGCATCACGACGGCTGGCGCCCCGAGCGCGTCTCCCACCGCGACCTCCATCCCCTCCGGGACATCGCCGGACATGAAGAGATTGGTCTCCGGCGACGCCGTGCCGTGAACCCCGAAATGGAAGAGCACCGCCAGCGGGCTGCCGTCCGCCTTGTCGACGCGAAACACGCTCAGGCGGGTGTCCTTGATCTTGCCGTCGGGCTTGCCGTCCGGGATCAACTCGCCGTCGTCGTCGGAGCGCTCGATCTCGCCGTTGGTGACCAGATCCTTGTCGTCGTTGTCGAAGCGCCGGTCGAGGTAGACCTCGTCGTTCGGGTCGAAGCCGGTGCGCGTCGCGACGCCGATCGCCGCGGGCTGGCGCGCCGCGAGCGCGTCCTCGACCGCGCGCGCGATGCTCTGCGTCATGCGCTCGAAGATCTCCTCGTCGAAGGCGTCCATGCCGCCCACCGACACCAGGAAGTTGTTCCAGAACGGCGCGCCGCTCTGATGGCTGTGGCTCGCGGTCAGGAGCAGGTTCTGGGTGAGGTCGACGCCGATGTGCTGCTGGACGCGTTCCAGCACGCGGTTGCGCATCGCCAGGAGCGGGAAGATCGCGTCGATGTGCGCGATCACCACGGTCTCTTCACCGCTGCCCTCGGGTGTCCAGGTGAGCGCCAGCGCTTGCGCGCGCGGCCGCGTGTAGACGCCGATCGATGGCGGGATGATGTGCGCGTGCGGCCGCGGCCGACCGTTCTTGCCCTCCGGTGCTTCCGGCCCGCCGCCGAATGGGTGATAGATGAGCGCCTCGGTCCGTCCGCCGTAACCGCCCAGGCTGACGCCGACCGGGAAGTCGATGTAGCGGCTCGACACTCCCGCGCTCAATCCGGCCGGCGGCGGCGGGAGAGGCGTGGGTGGCGGTAGGGACGGCGGAGCACCGCTCGACGAGCCGCCATTGCAGCGGACCCCGGCGAGTGCCAACCCGGACGCGAGCACCAGCGTCACCAGCGCCGAGCGAGTGCTCGATCGCCGACGCCCGGGACGCATGGCTCGTCTCCGTCCGGTCAGCGATGCAGCAGCACGCCGATCGCGACGCCCGCGGCCAGCGCGCCCAAGCCCATCGCGATGGCGGCCGCCACCGGCAGCGCCTTGGGCCTCGGCTTTCGCCCGTGGATCTCCTCGATCTCCGCGAGCGCGGCGAGAAACTCGTCGGCCGACTGGATGCGCTTCGACGGGTCCGGTTCCATGCAGCGCGTGATCAGCTGCACCACCGACTGGCGAACCTCGTCGGGAACCTGATCCTTGATCCGGGAGGTCGTCGGGGGATCGAGCGCCAGCGATTCCTTCAAACCCTTGGCGACCTCGAGCGAGATGCTCTCCGGGTTCACGTCGGTCGGCATGTCGAGGACCAGCAGGTTGTAGAACACCACGCCGAGTGCGTAGAGGTCCCAGCGCGCGCACTGCCGGAAGTCGAGCTTGCGCGGATCGGCATCGTAGATTTCCGGCGCCAGATAGCCCTCGGTGCCCTTGAGCACCGCCGGGCCGGGCCGCTTGCCGCGCTCCAGCGTGAGCACGCGCGCGACGCCGAAGTCGGTGAGCGTGATCTTGCCGTCGTCGCCCACCAGGATGTTGGAGGGCTTGATGTCGGAATGGGCGATGCGCCGTCCGTGCGCGAACTTGAGCACCTCGCCGAGCTCGCGGAGCACCCGCAGCGCCGTCGAGAACGACCAGCGCTCGGCCTCGCGCAAGATGCGGTAGAGCGAGCGACCCTCGACGAACGAGGTGATGAACCACAGCTCGCCCTCGTCGACGATCAGGTCGTAGACCTGCGGGATGCCGGAATGCTCGAGCCGCGCCACGATCCGCGCCTCGTCTCCCGCGCTGCGCACGCGCGTGTCCGCGTCGCCGCCCAGGATGCGCTTCAGGCCGACCACCCGCTCCAGCTTCAGGTCGGTGGCGCGATAGACCTCGCCACCGCCGCCCTGGCCGACCCGGTGGTCGATGCGGTATCGCCGCGCCACCTCGTGGCCGGGGCGAATCGCGGGGATCTTGGTCGGGGACGCGCTCAGCTCGTCGGCCATGGGCTCGAGGGACGGCGGACCACCGGTGGGCGCGGAAACGTCGGAGAGACGCGTTCGGAAACGCGGAATTGCATATAGCACGGGCTTTCGAGCGCGTGCCACACGTGCGGCGGCGCGGTGGTGCCGCAGTTTGCCGATCTCCGACTCGGGCGCCGGCCGTCCGATGGCCGTGCTCGGGCACGGCTCGGTCGCGATCGAGACTCGATCGTACCCTTGTCTCGCCTGCATTCGCCCGCGCGATGAGGGCTCACACCCCGCGAGTGTCTCCGATGGGCGCGGGCTCGAGCGCCCTCGCACAGCCACCGGGCGTCCGTCGCCCGAGCCGGCGCATATGGGCAAAGGGAGACACTCCCGACGGGGGCGACTCGCCGCACGCCGCTCTTCACGCTCGCCGAGCCAGCCTCAGGTGGGGTGCGAAGCGGTCGACGATGCCAGCAACCTCGGCTCCGAGGGAGCCGTCGAGGGAAGAACTGGCGTCGTCCCCGAGCGCTCGGCGCAGGAACGCGGTGGCGAGACCGCGGATGATGGCGTGGGCGCTCGACTCGTCGATCAGCTCGTCGAAGGGCGCCAGCACGATCGGCCGGTGGCCGGTGGCGCCCGAGCTGAGCAGCGCCGCGAACAGCTGGTGCGCCGCTCGGGCCGCGTCGGCGAAGTGGAAGTGGTCGGCCGGGCTCAGCACGGCCAGCGCCGCTGGCGCGGGGAGGCGCTGGACCAGCCGCTCGACTCCGCCGAGCGGGCAGAGCGCGTCGCGATCGGCGGCGATCACCAGCGTCGGGACCGGGCGTGTCCCGATCGGGAGCACGCGATACGGATCGCCGATGCCGAGCGGGTCTCCGTCTCGGTCGACGATCCCCGGCGGTGCCAGGGGCAGGCACGCTCGCGCGCGGCCTTCGAGCCCGGCGCTCACCACCGCGGTGAAGCCGCCGAACGAGTGGCCGGACACGGCGATTCGCGCCGGATCGATCCAGGTCGAGACCCGTGCGCCGAGCGGAGTCGAGGAGTCGAGCGCCGAGTCGATCACCAACGACAGGTCGCGCGGCCGGTCGACCGCGGCCTGGAGCGTGTTGGCCATCTGCCGCTCGCGGGGCGTCGAGATCACTTCGAGCATCGTGTCGCCCACGTGATCGGGCGCCACGACCACGAAGCCGTGGCTCGCCAGATGGGTCGTCAGGAACGTCGACGCGCAACGAAAGCCCGCGTGACCGTGGGAGAAGACCACCAGTGGAAGGCGTGCTCCGGACTCGGGCTCGGCGTTTCGCACCGCGCGCTGCTTGGTGCGCGGTGCTCCGGCGACCGGAATCTCGACCACGTCCATGGTGGCGCGGTCGAGATCCTGCCCCCGATGGCGCTCGCTCGCCGGGTACCAGACCTCGACGGGAAGAGCGCGTCCGTCGCGCGACTCGTCGACCACCGTGACCGTGCGCACGCCCACGGGGTGCCGGCCGCGGCCGACGGCATCGGGAAGCTCGTTGCTCATGATGGTCTCTCCCTCTGCGCGGCTCGGAGGATCTACACCGCCTGGTGAGGCGCCTTCCAATCTCTTTCGACGGTCGGTCGTGTGTGTCTTTGCCCACATGGGCCGTCGCACGAGCCGACTCGCTTGGGGAAGCCGATCGCGATGGCTACGCTCGCCGCGCGAGCCAGCTCTCGCACAACCCAGATCCGGAGGCTCGATCATGACCACCCCGAGGCCCTTGCTGTCCGAGGAGAAGCGCACACCGGGGGTCGCGGCCGCGACCGCCGCTTTCCACGCGGACGTGGTGAAGCGCGTGAAGGACGCGATCGAGCGCGATCCGCTGGTGGTGGTCGGCATGGCGCAGAACCCGTTCGTCAAGAAGGTACGCGAAGCGCTCGACGGCGCCGGCGTGCGCTTCACGTACGTCGAGTACGGCAGCTATCTGTCGCAGTGGAAGCAGCGCCTCGCGATCAAGCTGTGGAGCGGCTGGCCCACGTTTCCCCAGGTGTTCGTGAAAGGTGTCCTGATCGGCGGGAACCAGGAGACGCGGGCGGCGCTCGCCGACGGATCGCTCAAGACAATGCTCGCCTGAGGCGTCCTCCTCGCCATCCATGAACGGCTCGCAGTCGCGCGCGCTCCCGCAGCCGCGGCTCCTGTTGTTCCGTCTCGTCGCGGTGCTGTTGCTGGTGGCGCTGGTCGGGGTCGCGGGGGAGGTCTCGCTCCGGCTCTCCCGCGCGCCCCAGCCGCTGCTGGTGCCGCACTACGATCCCGCGCCGCTCTCGGTCGCGTGGATCGCGGCGCCCGGCGGCGGCCGCGCGCCCGTCTACCATCCGGGCGACACGACGTCGCATTGCTACGACCGGACCGTTGGGTCGTCGCATCACTGGGACCGAGAAGGCCAGGCGCCCGACGGCACGCCGGTGGGGTGCGTGAGCTATCGCATCGCGGCGAGCGGGTTTCGCGACGCGCTCGGCGAGACCCCAGCCGGTGACCGCATCCCCGTCGCCGTGCTCGGCGACAGCTTCACGTTCGGCGAGGGCGTCACCGAGCCGCAGCGTTTCACCGAGCGCTTGTCGGAGAGCCTCGAACGGACCCAGCCGGGACGATTCCAGATCCGCAATCGAGGCGTGCAAGGCGCCAATCTCGATACCGAGCTCAATCTCTATCGCGCGCGGGTGAGCGACGAGCATCCGCGGATCGTGGTGTACGCGTTCGTCCCCAACGACGCGCAGCCGTTCCTGGAGACGCTGCACGACGGCACGTTCCTGCGCGCCACCCCGTGGCGCATGCCGTCCGAGCCGCTGTGGCGGCGCTCCCGATTTCTCGACTGGCTGAGCCGCCGGTTCGCTGCGTGGCTCACGGCCGGAACCACCGTCGACCACATTCGCGCTTCGTTCGAAGGCGAGCAGGGACGGCACTTCGACGCGTCGCTCGAAGCGCTGGCGAACGAAACCAAGGCCGACGGCGCGCGCCTGGTGATCCTGGTGTTCCCGATGACGCCCGGCCTGAGCGGCGATCCGGCGAGCTATCCGTTCGGCTTCGTCCACGAGCACCTGGACCATCTCGCCGAGCGGCTGGCGATTCCCCATGTCGATCTCTATCCGAGCGTCGCCAGCTGGGCGAAGGACCGCGTCTGGGTCCATCCCACCGACCCACATCCTTCGCCGGAGCTGCACGCTCTCGCCGCGGAAAAGCTCGAGCCGCTGGTCGTGGCATCCTCCGACTGAAGCACTGAAGCGACGCCCGCCGCAGCGGGAGAAGCCCCGTACGACGCGCATCCGGGCTCCCCGACGTAGTGAACCCCGAGTTTGCTAGCGCGCCAGGAGGCGCGCCGGCGAGCGGGCAGCGAGCCGACTTGGGTGTGGGGCCCCGGCCGGAGTCACTCTGGACGGGGCGAGGGTCTGGAACAGACCCTCGAGGAAACTCCAGAAGGTGTGGACAAAGTCGGATCCTTGCCCGGAGCGCTCCCTGCGAACCGATCTCGTGCCGTTTGGAGGGACCGCAGCCCTCCGACTAGCAAGCGCAGACCCTCGAGCCATTTCCCGCCACGCATGCCGCTGATCCAGGCGGCTGAATTTCTTTCGTCTACACCCTCTCAGAAACACGAAGGCCGGATGGCGAATGCGCCACCCGGCCTCGTTTTCGACGATGAATCGTCGAATCGTCGAATCCTCGATTCGCTCACGCGATCGAGTCGAGTCCCTTGGCGAAGCGGCCGGCGTGCGACTTCTCGGCTTTGGCCAGCGTCTCGAACCACTCCGCGATCTCGTTGAAACCCTCCGAGCGGGCCGTCTTCGCCATGCCCGGATACATCTCCGTGTACTCGTAGGTCTCGCCGGCGATCGCGGCCTTCAAGTTTGCGTCGGTGGCGCCGATCGGCTGTCCCGTGGCGGGATCGCCGACGCGCTTCAGGAAGTCGAGGTGGCCGTGCGCATGCCCGGTCTCGCCCTCGGCGGTGTCGCGGAAGAGGCCCGCGACGTCCGGATGACCTTCCACGTCCGCGACCTTCGCGAAGTAGAGGTAGCGGCGGTTCGCCTGCGACTCACCGGCGAACGCGTCCTTCAGATTCTGATGCGTCTTGGTGCCCTTCAGTTCGGCCATGTGTGTCCCCTTGCTGACTCACGCGCGAGCGGGTCGTTGTTGGTAATGATTGTCAGGAAGAATACCCCTGGTCGATGCACTGTCAAGGTGGAGGGAAGTGGGCCTCGGCGCTCGATCTCCGCGCCTTCACTGCGCCGGTAGCGTCTGCAAGTAGGCGAGCAGGTCGCTCTGCGCGTCGGTCGGGATGCCCGCGTTCACCACGCTCGGCATCGAGCTTCCCGGAACTCCCCAGCGGGTCTGGTGCAGCGTTTGCCACGGCTCGGTGTTCGCGATCGCGCCGAGGAACACGGGAGTGCCCGGCGCGCCGGTGTCGAGCGTCTTCCCATCGGTACCGTGACAGAGCGCGCACTCGCCCACCACCGCGTGCGGATCGGGACTCGACGCCGCATAGAGGGCGGCGCCCGCGGTCGCGTCGCCGGTGGCTCGGCCGTCGGCCCCGATCAGCGCCGTGGTGTCGACGAGGCCGTTTCGCAGGAAGTGCACCAGCGCCTCGATGTCGACCGTGCCGAGCATGCTCGAGAAGGCGTGATCGGTTCCGGTGAGCGCCGAGCCGCCCGAAGCCGGCGGAGTGCCGTTGGTGATCACGTCGATGAGCTCTTGGTTGGTGCGCGTCGCGACCCGGTCGAACACTCCGGCGACGCCGGTGAAGTGCGGGCCGCTCGCGTACTCGCCCTCGGAGCCCCGGTAATCCCAGCCGTGGCATTCCTGGCAGCGCCACGTGGTGGAGCCGGTCTGCGTGCCGTTGGTCTTGGCGTAGAGCGGGAAGGTGTCGGTGGGCTCGGCCTTGCCGTTCACCGTCCACCACTCGTCCCAGAGCAGCGCTCCCTCGCGGATGTCGGCGCTCGACACGTCGACGTCGTTGCTCTTCGGGTTGTCGCCGTAGTTGGTGGTGCAGCCGAAGGCGCCCAGCACGGCCAGCGCCGCGCACCCGCCGATCATCGCTCTGAGATTCACGCGGACAGGACCTCCTGATACCTCTCGGGAAGCGGCCAGGACGACTCGGCGTCGAGCTCGTTTCCGTCTCGCAATCCCGCCGCGAGACGTCGTGCCCCGGCGACGCCGATCATCGCGGCGTTGTCGGTGCAGAAGCGGTGCGGCGGGATCAGCACCTCGAAGCCGCGCGCCTGGCCTTCCGCGCGGAAGCGGTTGCGCAGCGGTCCGTTCGCGGCTACCCCGCCCGACAGGATCACCCGCTTGGCACCGGTCTCGTCGAGCGCCGCCAGGGTCTTCGCGAACAGTACGTCGACCACCGCGGCCTGGAACGACGCGGCCAGATCGGCGCGCCGCGCCTCGACGCCCTCCGGGCCGAGCTCGCGGGTCATGTTGCTCACCGCGGTCTTGAGCCCGCTGAACGAGAAATCGAGCCGATTGCGCTCGGGAACCGGCCGCGGGAAGCGGAACGCGGCGGGGTTACCGCCCTCGGCGGCGCGCTGCACGGCCGGTCCACCCGGGTAGCCGAGGCCCAAGAGCCGCGCGACCTTGTCGAATGCCTCTCCGGCCGCGTCGTCCAGGGTCCGTCCCAGCCGCCGGTAGTTCCCGAAGCGCTCGGCGTGGAAGAGCGAGGTGTGCCCGCCCGACACGATCAGCGCCACGGCGGGGAACACGTCGTCGTCGGTGTGATCGAGGAGCGGCGCCAGCATGTGCCCTTCGATGTGATGCAGCCCGATCACCGGCAGGCCGCGCGCCCAGGCCAGCGCCTTGGCGAAGTTCACGCCCACCAGGAGCGACCCGATCAGACCCGGCCCGCGCGTGACCGCGATGCCGCCGATATCGTCGAGTGTGAGCTGGGCGTCGGCGAGCGCGCGCTCGACGGTGGGCCGGATCGCCTGCGCGTGGCGCCGTCCTGCGATCTCGGGCACCACGCCACCATACGGCTGATGCGCCGCGATCTGCGTCTCGACGACGTTCGACAGCAGCGAATGCCCGTCGTCGCCGATCACCGCCGCCGCGGTCTCGTCGCAGCTCGTCTCGATCGCCAGCACTTTCACGACCGGTGAGGGTGCCATTCGCGCGTCTGGCGCGGCAACCGGACCGGACACGGCGAATCCTCGGGCTACCGGGCGCGTCCAGCCGGATGCCAGACTGAGCACGAGGCACCCGACATGACCACCGGCCGCACCACCACGACCACGTTCTGCCGTATCTGCGAGTCGCTGTGCGGGCTCGAGGTGGGCGTGGAGAACGGCCAGGTGGCCGAGATCCGGCCCGACGACGCTCACGTCGCGACGCGCGGCTTCGCGTGCGTGAAGGGATTGAGGCAGCACCGCTTGTTCGGATCGCCGGATCGCTTGCTCCATCCGATCCGTCGCCGCGCCGGCGGTGGCGCCGAGCGCGTGTCGTGGGACCAAGCCATGACGGAGATCGGCGCCAAGGTGCGCGCGATTCGCGAGAGGCACGGCCCCGACTCGATCGCGATGTACGTCGGCACCGCCGCCGGCTTCGGCGTGCTGCACCCGATCTTCGCGCAGGGATTCATGACTGGCGTCGGGTCGCGCAGCATGTACTCGTCGGCGACCCAGGACTGCGCCAACAAGTTCGCCGTGGCGCATCACGTCTACGGGTTCCCGTTCACGCAGGCCTTCCCCGACGTCGAGCACTGCCGGTGCCTGATCATCGTGGGTGCCAATCCGGTGGTGTCGAAGTGGAGCTTCCTGCAGGTGCCGAACCCGTCGCGCGAGCTCAAGGACCTCGAGGCGCGCGGCGGCAAGCTCTTCGTAGTCGACCCGCGGCGCACCGAGACGGCCAAGGTGGCGGGCGAGCACGTGTTCATCCGCGCGGGCACCGACGTCTTCTTCTACCTGTCGTTCCTCAACGAGCTGATCGCGACCGGCGGAGTGGATCGCGAGCGCGTCGCGCGGTTCATGACCGGCTTCGACGAGCTGGCGAAGGTTGCCGAGCCGTGGCCGGCGGAGCGCACCGCCGCCGTGACGAGCATCACTCCCGAGAAGCTCCGCGAGATGGTCGCGGCGTATCGCGACGCCGGTGCCTCGGCCCTCTACAGCTCGACCGGCGTCAACATGGGTGGACACGGGTCGCTCGCGTTCTGGCTGCAGGAAGCGATCAACGCGGTGTCGGGAAACCTCGACCGGCGCGGCGGCACGCTGGTCGGTCAGGGAATCATCGACTTCCCCGCGTTCGGCAAGAAGACCGGTGCGTTGCTGCGTTCCGATCGCTCGCGCATCGGCGACTTCGCGTCGGTGAACGACGCGTTTCCTGGCGGGATCCTCGCCGACGAGATCTTGACCGAAGGGCCGGGCCAGATCCGGGCGCTGTTCGTCACCGGCGGAAACCCGCTCATCACCATGGCCAACGCCGGCCGCTTGCGTTCGGCGTTCGAGAAGCTCGATTTGCTGGTGACGCTCGATCTCTTCCGCAACGAGACCGGCTCGCTCGCCCACTACGTGCTGCCGTGCACGACCCCGCTCGAGCGTCCGGATCTGCCGTTTCTCTTCCCGTTGCTGCTCGGCCTGCAACGCAAGCCCTACCTCCAAGCCACGAGACCGGTGGTGCCTGCTCCTGGCGAGGTCCGTGACGAGCCGACGATTTACCTCGATCTCTGCCGCGCCAGTGGCATCCATCTCTTCGGCTCGCGGATCGCGCAGTGGGCGTTCGAGCGGCTGGCGAGCTTGCGCGGCGTCGCGACCCGATCGCCTCGCGCGGTGCCTCAGGAACTGGTGTTGTCGCTGCTCTTGCGCGCCACCCGAAACGGCGGCTTCCGCAAGCTGCTCGGCGATCGCCACGGCCGCCTCCGCCCGGCGCACGACGAGCAAGCCTTCCTCGGCCGCCGGATCGTGACGGACGACGGCCAGCTGCACCTGGCGCCGGCGCCGTTGCTCGAGGAGGCTCGCGCGCTCGAAGCGTCGTTCGCGCGCGAGGCCGCGTCGACGAGTCAACTCAAGCTCATCACCAAGCGCGCGGTGCACACCCACAACTCGTGGACGCACAACCTGGACGAGTTCGTCGAGGGCGCCCGGCACACCAACTACCTCTACGTGCACCCCGACGACGCAGCGCGGGCCGGGCTCGCGGACGGTGACCTGGCCGACGTCACGACAGACACCGCGACCGTGCGCGTCCCGGTGCGGCTGCTCGAAGACCTGATGCCCGGCACCGTGGCGCTGCCGCACGGATGGGGGCATCAACACGCAGCGGGACTGAGCGTCGCGAGCCGCACCACCGGCGTCAACGTGAACCTGCTCGCCGCCGACGGCCCCGACCGGATCGAGCGCGTGTCGGGCATGGCGCACCTCTCGGGCTTCGTCGTGGACGTGAAGCGCGCCGCAGGACCGCTGGCGCCTGATTCGTGGTCGGGAATCGCGACCGTCTGATCGGATCGTTGCTCGCGCGATCGGGCCCAAAGTCTCGAGAAGCGGCTCGCGCGCTCAGCCGCCAGCCGCAACCGTGAGCCGCAAGCGCCGTCGAGCCTGTGTTGACAAGTAGCCCGACAATTTGCCGGCTTTCAGATCGGCAAAATGTTGACATTCGGGCCGACAGATGACCCGGTATTTGCCTCAAAACAGGCTCTTTCTGCGCCCAGGAGCGTCGGATGGGGCCGGTTTGCCCCAATTGGGCCACACAGCTGAGCCCGCAGCGCGCCAGTCGAGTACCGCGACCCCCGACTCCCGCCTGACCGCCCGAGCGTTGCGCTCGCTCGGAGGCGACCGGTAGCATCGTTCGACGAACTGGGCGCGGTCGCGCGCCGCTGGGGGATCTCGAAAATGGGTCGGTCGGTCGCTGGCGGGGGACG
>CAZYWA010000062.1:0-22459 GCA_964650975.1 uncultured bacterium | reverse complement strand
CATGCAACTGCCCGATACGATCAACGCTCCCTCCAGCGACGGTAACGCCAGCAACCTGCTCGACAGCTTCCTCCGCGGCAATCGCGACGACCAGCCGCGGAAGGCCGACGGGTCGATCCTGCTCTACGACAACAGCACCGATCGCGTGGAGCCGGTGCACGCGAGCCGCCCGGTCTTCTACAACGTGAACCCGAGCTCCATGACCGTGACGGAAGGCTGGAGCTGGATCGATCCCACGTGGAATCCGCCGATCTACAGCTACTTCTCCGGCGATGCGAACCTGCTCGCGAACGGCAACGTGCTGGTGGACGACGCCGGCGTGTGGGACGCGATCCCGCTCGGCCTGCGCTGGATGCGCCTCGCGGAAGTGCGCCCCTCGGACGACGCGAAGCTCTGGGAGATCACCATCCGCCAGGATTTCCCGGTGATGCCGTGGACCGGATATCGCGCCGAGCGCTACTCCTCGCTCTATCCGCCCTGAGCACGCGCTCGAATCGCCGAGCGGCGGGAGCCGCGCCCGGCTCCTGACGCCCTCCTGGCTTGCCGGGCGCCTCACGGGCGCCCCATGCTCCTCGCATGAGCGGTGGACACGCGGTATCGGGACGCGGCGGCGCCTCGCAGGAGCCGCTTTACGACACGAGCGTCGCGACCCCCAGCCACGCCGAGCGGGCGCGGACCCTGGTGGCCTCGATCCGCACCGGCACGCTCTGCACCGTGGCCGAGGAGCCGGCGGGTTATCCGTACGGCTCGTTCGTCACCTTCGCCCTCGACGACGGGCATCCGGTGTTCCTGATCTCGGCGCTCGCCGAGCACACCCGCAACCTGCGCCACGATCCGCGCTCGTCGCTCCTGGTCGCCGAGAGCGGGCACGACGATCCGCTCGCGAACGGCCGCGTGACGCTGATCGGCGACTGCCGACGGCTCGAGGACGAGGGCGAGCGAGCCCGCGCCCGCGCGGCGTTTCTCGGGGTGCATCCGAACGCCGCGTATTACGCGGATTTCGGCGACTTCGGGTTCTGGAAGCTCAGCGTCGCGGCGGTGCGCTACATCGGCGGCTACGGGCGCATGTCGTGGGTCGAGCACGACGCGTTCCTGGGCGCCGAGCCGGATCCGCTGGCGCCGCACGCGGCGCGCATCCTGGAGCACATGAACGCCGACCACGCGGAAGCGCTGGCGCTCTACTGCCGCGCGTTCTCCAAAGCGGCCGACACCTCCACCGCCACCATGACCGGAGTGGATCGCTACGGTTTCGAGATGTCGGCGGTCACCGCCGCGGGGCCGCGTCCGATCCGGCTCGGCTTCCCGCGCGAGGCACTGACACCCGAGGACGCGCGACGGGAGCTGGTCGAGCTGGTGAAGCGCGCACGGGCCAACAGCACGGGCTGACGGCTTCCGAGGTACGGCAGCAGGCGTGTCGGTCTGGGCCTTTCGTAGCGCGGTCCTCTTGCTGCTGATTGCGGCGTGCGGTGGCGGCGGCGCACCGCCGCGCGTCGCGTTCGACGGCGCGGGGCGACACCTCACGATCGAGGTCCTCGGCGACGATCTGATCCACTTCGAGCTGTCGGGCGCGACCTCCCGGAAGCCCGCGCCGATCCCCTCGACACCGATGGTCGCGAGAACCGCGTTCCCGGGACCGAGCCGATTCACCGACGACGGCCACGGTCATCTCGCGACGGCGACGCTCGCCCTCGACGTCGATGCGTCGACCTCGTGCATCGCCGCGACCGATCTGCGTACCACACCGAGCCGCGCGCTCACCCGGCTCTGTCCGGAGACACTCGGTGAGGAGCATACGTCGCTCACGCTCTCGCCCTCTGCTCACGCGTACGGGCTCGGCGAGCACTTTTTCACCCCTGGCGATGCGAACGGCGATCTGGCGGGCCGAGTCGTGGCGCCGGGCGGCGCCGACGGCAACGCGATGACCCAGTGGGGCGGCGGCTTCACCGGCAACGCGCAGTTTCCGGTGCTCTACACGAGCGGCGCGACCTCCGCCGCGCAGCCGGTCGCGCCGTACGCGCTCTACCTCGATCACTCGCGCGCGCAGACCTGGAACCTCGCGGCGAGCCCATGGCGCGTCGACACCTCGGGCGCGACGTTGCGTGGTTACCTGATCGCGGGGACCAGCCTGCTCGACGTCCGCAGCCGCTACATGGATCTGGTCGGCCGCCCGCCGGTGCCGCCCAAGCGCATGTTCGGGATGTGGGTCTCCGAGTTCGGCTACCTGAGCTGGAACGATCTCGAGGACAAGCTCCACTCGCTGCGCCAGCACGGCTTTCCGGTCGACGGCTTCGTGCTCGACCTCTTCTGGTTCGGCGGAGTGTTCCAGCGCCCCTCGCACATGGGCACCCTCGAGTGGGACGAGAAGCGCTTTCCCGATCCCGCGGCGGAGATCGCGCGACTGCGCGACGAGGAAGGCATCGGCATCGCGGCGATCGAGGAGTCGTACGTCGATCAGCACCGCGCCGAGTTCGCCGAGCTCGCGGGACGCGGCGATCTGGTCCTGGCCCACGCCGGCGGCTCGCCGCTCACGTTCCTCTCGTGGTGGGGAAACGGCGGCATGATCGACTGGACGAGTGAGCGGGCGGGCGACGCGTGGCACGACGAGAAGCGCCAGCCGCTCGCCGACATGGGCGTCACCACTCACTGGACCGATCTCGGCGAGCCCGAGGAGTTTTCGACGGGCGGTGTTTACCACGGGTTTCCCGCGCTCGACGGAACCGGCGACCGCGACGTCCACAACCTCTACAACCTCGCGTGGGCCGCGAGCATCGCGCGCGGCTACTCGCGCCACCACGCGGCGTCGCGTCCGTGGATCTTGTCGCGCTCGGGAACCACCGGAATCCAGCGGTTCGGCGCCAGCATGTGGTCGGGCGACATCGGCTCCAACACCAAGAGCCTCGCCTCCTCGTTCGCGGCGCAGATGAACGTGTCGTTCTCGGGCATCGACTACTTCGGCAACGACATCGGCGGATACCACCGCGAAGCGCTCGACGGAGACCGGAACGAGCTCTACACCCGCTGGTTCGCCGACGGCATGTTGCTCGACGTTCCGGGGCGCCCGCACACCCTCGATCTCGGGAAGAAGCAGCCCACCGCTCCCGATCGGATCGGCGATCCCGCGAGCAACCTCGCGAACCTTCAAACCCGCTATCGCCTGGTTCCCTATCTCTACTCGCTCGCGCACCGGGCGTATCTCTACGGCGAGCCCTACGAGCCGCCGCTGGTGACGCTCGACGAGTCCGACCCGGCGCTCGCGGGTCTCGCCGACGAGAAGCTCCTCGGTCCGTCGCTGCTCGTGGCGACGCTCAGTCGCTACGGCGAGACCGCGCGCGATGTCTACCTGCCCGCCGGGACGTGGGTCGACTTTCGGACCCAGCAGTGGATCCAGAGCACCGGCCAATCGGTGCGCGACGTGCCGGTGGTGCGAGACGGGCTCGTCGAGGCGCCGGTCTTCGCCCGCGCCGGCGCCATCGTCCCGGAGATGTTCGTCGACGATCAGACCATGAACGTGCTGGGGCAGCGGAAGGACTCGAGCCGCCGCGACGAGCTGGTGGTGCGGGTCTGCGCCGGCGCGCAGGCGAGCGAGTTCACGCTCTACGAGGACGACGGCACCACCGTCGCGTATCGGGGCGGCGCGGTCCGCACCACGCTGCTCTCGCAAGAGCGCGAGAACGGCTCGATCGTCGTGACCGTCGCGGGGAGCGCGGGCAGCTACGCCGCGGCCCCCGCCGCGCGCGACGACGTGATCGAGCTCGCCGCTCCCGAGCTTTCGAATCCGGGCGGCGCGACTGGTCTCACGGTGCTCCTCGACGGGGCATCGCTCGCGCGCCGCGCGTCGCGGACCGAGCTCGACGCGAACGGACCGGGTTGGCTCGCGGGAGACGACGGGCTCGTCGTGATTCGCTCGGGCTCGATCGACGTGACCCAGCCGAAGCGCTTCGAGATCCGTCCCGCTCCGCCATCCCCGTGACGGCAGCCCACCAGCAGACCATCGCCCGCCAGTCCGACCTGCAGCGGTTTGGAGCGCGCGCGGTCCCTCGCGCGCGAAACGGCGACGACATCGACCGAGCGCTCGTCGTCAAGAATTCGATCTGGCGTCATAAATGCAGACGATTCGTCGACGGGATCATGACAATCGAAAATATGCCAATGGATACGGGCTTCGAAAGTGCTGAGCCGGTGACTTTCCTCGTCACCTGCCAGAGAATTCCTGACAAGTCGGAGGGATCGCACCCATGGCATCCGTGAATGAGCAGATCGCCCACGTGTGGCGGCGGCTCGGATTCGGACCGAGCCAGAGCGACATGACGGCCACGTCCCCGCAAGGCGCCATCGCCGACCTCCTCGGGCGCGCCGTCACCACCAACGCTGACTGGCAGCTCTCGTCGATGGACACCTGGGACGAGGAAGTCGCGTTCATGAACCGCCTGTGGACGCTCATGTCGACCAGCTCGAATCCGCTTCAGGAGCGGATGGCGTGGACGCTCATGGGGCTCCTGGTGGTGGCCTACACCGACAGCGTGCAGAGCCCGCAAATGAGCGAGCACGTGCTGCGGCTGCGCGGCGGCTGTCTCGGCAACTACGCGGCGCTGCTCTCGTCGGTGGTGCAGTCGACGCCGATGCAGCAGTACCTGAGCAACGTGTTCTCGACCGCCGAGCATCCCAACGAGAACCTGGCGCGCGAGCTGTGCGAGCTCTTCTCGCTGGGCGTCACCAGCCCGCGGAACGGCACCAAGAACTACGCCGAGACCGACGTGAAGGAGATCGCGCGCTCGATCACCGGCTACGACTACGACTGGAACACCGACCAGGTGTTCTTCGATCCCGACTCCTGGGACTCCGGCGACAAGACGTTCTTCGGCGGGAACCGCGGTGCCGCGAAGTTCCCCGACGTGATCGAGGCGGTGCGCACCCACCCGTCGTTCGGTTTCTACGTGCCGCGGCGCGTGTACCGGACCCTCACCGGTCTCGATCCCGACGACGCGACGCTCGATCAGCTCTCCGCGGCGTGGGGCTCGCAGGGCGACTTGAAGGCGCTGATCGCGAACGTCGTGAGCCGCCCCGAGTTCCTCGCCGACTCGACCATCCGCAATCGCGTGAAGAGCCCGCTCGAGCTCCTGATCAGCGCGATCCGGGTGCTGGGCCTCACGAGCCTCGACCGCTTCTCCTTCGACTGGTCGCTCACGCTCATGCGCCAGCATCCGTTCAACGCGCCCAACGTGAGCGGCTGGCCGGAAGGCGCCGCATGGCTCTTCGCCGGGCAGATCATCGAATGGTCGGGCACCGCCAACGGCATGTGCTTCTCGGACGACGGCTCGAGCTCGGTGCCGCAGGACCAGCGTTGTCACGCGGTCCGCCACCTTCTCAACCAGGGTTCGAGCCAGACGGGCGGCGACCTGGCGCTCGAGATCGCGTGTCTCTACGATGTCTCGGCCGAAACGCGCGAGGCGATGCGCGACTACGCCGCCGCGGGACCGTGGGAGATCTATCGCGCCTGCGGCCTCATGCAGCTCGCGATCTCCTGCCCGGAGTTCTTGCTGAGCTGAGTCGAACCGGACCGTAGCGCGGGGCTCGTCCCCCGCCGGGAGCCTGCTCATGAAACGCGTCGATCGTCGCTCGTTTCTCAAGTCCGCCGGCAGCGTCGTGGTGGGAACCGCGGCGGGGCCGATCCTGCTCGACGTGCTGGGCCGAAACGGTCTCACCGCCGCGATGGCCGCGGACCAGATGCGGGCGCCGCTCGCGGCCGGCACGCCGATCTGCGTCCAGATCACCCTCGACGGCGGCAACGACCCGCTCAACACGCTCGTGCCGGTCAGCAACTCCTGGTACTACGACGCGACCTACGGCCGGGGCAGCATCGCGCTCCAGCCGGCCAACACCCTCGAGCTCACGGGCCGCACCGACTACCGGCTGCACCCCAATCTCACCTGGCTCGCGGACCGCTGGAACACCGCGCAGGACGTGGCGTTCATTCAGGGAATCGGCGAGGTCACCAAGCAGGACTTCAGCCACTTCAACTCGATGAAGTACTGGCAGACCGCCGACCTGACGCTGCTCGAGCCCACCGGCTGGATGGGCCGCTACAACGACGCGATGCACCCGGGGAACCCGCTCTCCACGGTGTCGCTCTACGACCTGCGCCTGGAAGCGGTCGGCACCACCAGCCCGACGCTGGTGCTCTACGACACCGCCGACTTCAGCTACACGCTCCCCTGGTACGACACCGATAACGCGCTCGCGGCGCTGGAAAAGATGGCCACGTACGTGGGCGGCGGCTTCCAGGAGCAAGCGGCGAAGCTCATCTCGACCACCTTCGACGTCTCCGCCCAGGTCACCGCTGCGCACGACCCCACCATCGACGACGGCGACTATTCGTACATCACCGAGCAGCTCTTGCAGGTGGCGATGCTGATCCGCGCCGGCATCCCGTGCCAGACCTACGCCACCGCGTTCGGCTCGTTCGACTTCCACTCGAACCTGATCGACGAGCAGGCGACGAACTTCACCGCCCTCAACGAGGGCCTGACCAAGTTCTTCGCGGCGCTCGCGGGCACCCCGCGCGAGCACGACGTGTTCGTGGTGATCACGTCGGAGTTCGGCCGCCAGGTGACGTGGAACGAGAACCTGGGCGTCGATCACGGACAGGGCGGTCTCTCGATCGTGATCGGCGGAGGCACGCTGGGCGGCATCTACGGCGAGCCGCCCAATCTCGATCCGGGCGGCGAGGACCGTCCCAACCGCATCTACGACGCGCTGGTCCCGACCACCGATTTCCGCCACCTGTGGGCCACGGTCATCAACCGGCTCGCCGGCACCAGCGGTGTAGCGGATCAGGTGCTGCGCTCGCATTTCTCCGACCTCGGAGTCTTCGCGGGCGCCGGCGGCTGCGGGCGGGTCTCGTCCTCGGGACCGGGTGTCGACGTGCGGGCCGCGTGGCGCGGCCTGCTGCCGCTCATGACGCCCATCGCGGCCGGCGCGCTGATCAAGCGCTTCCGCGAGCGCGCGCTGCCGCCCATCGCCACGAACGAAAATCGCTGAGGACGCCATGGCATCGACCGAAGAACAAGTCGCACACGTGTGGCGAAGGCTCGGCTTCGGACCGAGCCCGTCGGACATGAGCTACGGCCTCTCGATCGGCCCGCAAGCGCTGATCGAGGATCTGACGAACCGGGCGCTCACCGGCCCCGGCTACTGGGCGCTGCCGGCGATCAGCGGCTGGGACGACCCGCAGCCCTACATGGACCGGCTCTTCACGCTCATGCAGACCAGCACCAATCCGCTCCAGGAGCGCATGGCGTGGATGATGATGGGCCTCTGGGTCACCGCCTACGCCGACCAGAACGACAACACCCAGATGGACAACTGGGTACGCAGCTGCCGCGGCAACTGCCTCGGCACCTACTCGGATCTCATGAGCACGGTGGCGAGCGGCTGGCCGATGCAGTGGTACCTGAACAACGTGTTTTCCGACAAAGACCACCCGAACCAGAACCTGGCGCGCGAGCTGTGCGAGCTCTTCACGCTCGGCACCACGCATCCGCTCACCGGTGCGGCCAACTACAGCCAGACCGACGTGCAAGAGATTGCCCGCGCGCTCACCGGCTACGACTACGACTGGGACACCGAGAAGGCGTTCTGGAATCCGGCCAACTGGGACTCTGGATCGAAGACCATCTTCGGCATCGACCGCGGCGCCGCGAAGCTCCCCGACGTGCTCGCCGCGATCAAGGCGCACCCGTCGTTCGGCTACTACGTGCCCAAGCGGATCTACCGCGAGCTCATGGGCTTCGATCCGTCGAATCAGGCGCTTCAGGACATGGCGCCGGTGTGGGGACCCGACGGCAACCTCGCGGCGCTCGTCCACCACGTCGCCACCCGTCCCGAATTCCTCTCCGACGAGGCGATCCGCTGCCGCGTCAAGAGTCCCATGGAGCTGGTGATCGGCAGCCTGCGCGTGCTCGGGCTCACCGACATCTCGCGCTTCTATCTCGAGTGGCAGCTGAACGACATGCGCCAGTATCCGTTCCAGGCGCCAAACGTGAGCGGCTGGCCGTCGGGCGGCGCCTGGCTCCACGCGGGCATGATGGTGAGTTGGTCCGCCCTCATCTCGTGGATGTGCTTCGAGGACGACGGCACCAGCGCCACCGCCAAGCCCGATCGTTGCCAGACCATCCGCAACCTGCACCACCAGGGCACCAACCAGACCGGCGGCGACCTGGCGCTCACCATGGTCGGCCTCTACGACGTCTCGAACGAGACCCGCGAAGCGCTGCGCGACTACGCCGCCGCCGGTCCGTGGGAGCACTGGCGCGCCTGCGGCCTCATGCAGCTGGCGCTTTCGTGTCCCGAGTACTTGCTCAATTGAGCACTGCCCACCGAGGGACCGGTGGGCCTCCAACCGAGCTCGAGGTCGATTCGCTGGAGCGCGCGCGGTCCCTCGCGCGCGGGCGATCGATTCGGGTCTCCGCTCGCATTCAACGCTGCTCGCGTTCGCCGATGATCTCGATGGGGATGCGGGCGATGGCGCGCGCGACTTGCATTCCCGACGCGACCGCCGCCTCGACGCAGCCGACGCTCACCACCGGGTTCCGCGTCCAGTCGCCGGCCAGGTAGAGGTTCGCGAAGCCGGTGTCGGTGCCGTCGAGCCGATGCTTGGTGCTGCCCGCGACGGTGAGCACGTAGCGCTCCGAGGGATCGAAGTTGACCTTGTAGAACTGCGCGCGAAACCGGTGGGCACCGGTCCGGTTGCGGGGATCGAACAGGTGCTTCGGGTCGACACCGGTGCGATACGCCGCGCTCTCCGCGTTGGGCCAGAGCTCGCCGCCGAAGCGGCGCAGCCATTCGAGCGCCTGCCGCTCCACGGCCTCGCGCATGCGGCGCGGAAACGCGTGATCGGAAAACGGCCGGTCGGCGGGTCGCTCGGGGAAGGGTCCGCAGAGATAGGCGAGGCTCTTGGGCCGGCTGCGGCCGCTCCACTGCTCGCGAGCCAGGAGGTGGGTGAGATCCGCCCAGGTGTCGAGCGGCTGCTCGTAACCTCCCAGCACCGCCGTGAGCCCCAGGGCCGTGCGGTCCTCCCGCTGCTTCTCGTACATCCAGGGAGGAGGCTGGAACCCCAGCTCCTCCGTGGTCTTCCGGAACCACAGTTGAACCCCTTGGGTGCGCGTGGTCTCGACGCCCGAGCCGGTGCGGTCGCCCTCGAGCATCCGCCGCCAGCGCGCGTTCTTGCGCAGCAGCTCGCGGCACACCACCGGCACCGGCCCCAGTGACAGTCCGTATACGACTTCGTCGAAATCGCGGCCCAGCTCGAGCTTCTTGCGGCGCACGCCGCGCCACGCGCTCCAGTAGCTCTCGAGATCGTAGGGCCGGCCGGGCTCGTGCGCGTCGTGGGCCAGCTCTTTCCCCTCGACCAGCTGCGACCAGTCGGGCTCGCTGGGCCAGCAATCGAGCTCGCCCACCCGCACCAGCGGCCAGTAGCCGCCGCGCGCCTCGACCTCGGGCTTCACCGTGGCCTGCTCGACCATGCGGATCGCGCCCACTTTGTTGGCGCGGTGCCGGTCGACCTCGAGCGACTCGACCTTGTGGAAGAACTCGAACTTCACGCCGCGCGCCTTGAGCAGGCCGTAGAGCGGCGTGAAGACCGAGTCGCCCATGCCGGCCTGCATCTCGAACATGATGGCGCCGTTGTAGGTGAAGCAGACGCGCAGGATCGCGTAGAGCGCGGTGCCCGCCGCGAAGTTGGGCCGGTCGGTGTCGCCGTTCTGGTAGGCGAACGCGAGGTCGTAGAAGGTCTCGACCAGGCTCGACTTGATCGCCTGCTCGCTGGCGCCGTGGTGGCGCAGCCAGGCGCGCAGGTCCCAGTCGTCGAGCGACTCCCAGCCGCGCCACGGCACGCCGTCGACGATCGCGCCGAACACCACGGTGATGCCGAGATCGGAGAGCTCCCAGAGGCGTCGCACCTCGGGGTCGTCGAGGCTCACGCGCACTCCCCAGGCGAGCGAGCGGCGGTGGCGTTCGAGCAGCTTGAGCATCAGCGAGCGCTGCTCCTCCATCTGCCGTACACCCGCGTCGGGGCCTTCGAGCTCCATCACCTCCCGGATCCGACCCATCAGCCAGCCGACCAGATGCAGGTAGGTGCCGGTGATCGCGTTGCGCGCGCCGCGCAGCACGTCGAGGACGGAACCGGGAAGATCGACCAGCGAATCGGGCATCACCCGCTTCAGCAGCTCGGCGAGGGTGCCTTCCTCGCGGTGCTCGACGTTGTCGTGCACCCGGAGCAGCCAGCCCACCAGGCTGCCGATCAGCGCCCACGCGTCGTAGAGGCCGCCCGCGCCCGGCTCGCTGTCGTTGGGCGGGAAGAGCACCGGCCACTGGCCCCAGCGCCCGCCGGTCTGGCGCTCACCGAAGACCACCAGGCCGTGCGGCTCGAACGCGTCGCGCCAGCTCGCGAACGTCTTGACCGGTGGTTCGGGGAGAGCGCGCAGCTGCCGGAGCACCTGCGCCAAGGTGCGGAACGCGTTCTCGTAGCAGCCGAACCAGATGTGAAGGCCGTGCTCCTCGATGCGCCGGCCCAGCTCCGGATCGGGGTTCCGGCCGCTCGAACCCTTGCCGCCGAGCCGCCAGCCCATCTGGTAGACGGTGATCTGGTACTCGTCCTGCCAGCCCGGCTTCTCGGTCAGCCAGTAGGCCGCGGTGAGCGCGCCGACCCCCCCGCCCAGCACCGCGATCTTCTTGGGCGCGGGCGACGCGCGCGGGCGACGCGTGCGTCGAGGGCGGCGCGCCTCCGACGCAGCCTTCGCTCGACTCGACCTGACTCTTTTCCTTTTTCCGCGGACCGGGCTCAAGATCCCCGCTATTTACTCTCGCCGGGCGCGCGGCGGCGAACCGAAGGAACTTCCTCCGACCGCTGTCGCGAAAACATCGCGGGGGGGATCGTCTCGAACGGCGTCCATCGGGCGAGCGCGCCGCAGCGCTCGAGCAGCCGATGGGCCGCTTCCTGGTGCGGACCGCGCTCCTCGGGCTCGCAGGCGCGCGCCAGCTCGAGCCGGGCCAGCGCCTCCTCGAACGGCATCCCCAGACGTTCCGCGCGATCGATGGCGCTGGCGAGCAGACGGCGGCCGCGCCCCAGATCGCCCTCGACGCACGCCAGCTCGCCGGCAAGCCGCGTCCGCGCCGGAGCGCCCACGGGAAACACTTGCGCGTAGAGACGCATCGAGCGCAGCACGCGGCGCGCGCGCGACGCCGCGGCACGCGCGCCGTCGTCGTGGCCGAGCTCGCGGGCGCGAACCAGCGCCGCGATGTGAGCGTCGACGGCGCCGGTGTATCCGGCCAGCGTCGCGAACACGCTGGGCAGCGTCGCCGCGATCATCGCGTCGGCGCGTGTCGCCTGTTCCGCGGCCTCGCCATACGAGCCGTGACCGTACGATCCGCGGCCGGCCAGCGCGGACGCCAGGATTCCGTGCGCCATGAGCTCGACCGGGAAATCCGGGTGCGACGCGAGGATCGCCAGCGCTTGCTCGAGCGCCGCGATGGCGCCCGACGGATCGCCTGCCGCGGCACACGCCCGCCCGAGTCCCACCAGCCCCCACGCACGGTGCTGCGCGTTGCCGCGCCGCTCGCCGGATTCGAGCACGCCGCGGAAGCTCTCCCGCGACGCGTCGAGGTCGCCGCGGAAGTACTCGACGTGGCCGCGCAGCGTCTCGAGGGTGGCGATCTGGACCTGCTCGCCGATCTCGCACGCGTCGGCGAGCGCCCGCTCGATGCCGTCGAGCGCGGCGCCGAAGTGCCCCTCGCCGGCGTCGGCGGCCGCGCGACACATGCGCGCGAAGGCACGCCCGTCGACGTCGCGGGTTTCCTCCGCCACCCGATCCGCCGCCTGGAAATACCGCTTCGAGACCCGTGGCAGCCGGTTGACGCGCGCCAGGAACGCGGTCCCCGCGTAGGCACGCGCCACGCGGATCGGGCGCCCCGCCCGCTCGGCTAGGTTGACCGCCATGGGGCTAGCCGCCGCGAGCTCCAGCGGACGTCCCGAATAGAGGTGCCGCTCCGAGAAGCGCACCGCGGCGAGCGCCGCCTCCTCGAGCAGCTCGGCGTCGCGCCCGCCGCGCGCGACCCAGCCGCGCGGCAACACGGCGTGCAGCGACTGGCGCAGCAGCGCGCGCATCAAGCACCACGCCCACCCGGCCTTGCCCGACGGCAGATGCACTCCTGCCTCGGCGAGTGCCGCGACACAGCTGCGCTCGGTGCCGTCGAGATCGCCCGCGGCGAAACGCGCATCCGCGAGCCAGCGGTGCCAGCGGGCGCGGCGCGCGGCCGTCGCGGGCTCGGGCAGCGACGGCGCGAGCGCGATGGTTCGCTCCAGACAGTCGATTGCCTGACGGGTGGCGCCAGAGCGCAGCGCCTCGAGAGCCGTCGCTTCGAGCGCCAGCACCGCCCGCTCCGCGACTCCGCCCAGCTCCCAGTGGCGAGCGAGCGCCATCGTGTCCACGCGGGCACCGCCGGTCACGTCCGCGATGGCCGCCGCGAGCGCCTCGGCCGCCCGCCGGTGAAGCGCCGATCGCCGCTCCGCTGGCACCCGTGCATAAGCGACGTTCCGCAGCTGGTCGTGCACGAACCGCAGGGCGCCGCTCGCGGTCTCCTCCAACACCGCGTGACGCTCGAGGATCGCGAGCGCTTCGAGCACCTCATCGGATGCGAGACCGCTCACCGCTCGCAGCTCGTCCTCCTGGAACGCGCGGCCCAAGACCGCGCCCGCTTCGATGAGCGCCAGGGTGGAGCGAGGCAGCCCGTCGAGCCGCCGTCCCACCAGCTCGCTCAGGGCACCAGGGGTCGGCAGCTGCTCGAGCGCAGGGCCGGCGGCGCCCGCCAGCGCCCATCGACCGTGGTCGCGAGTGAGCAAGCCCTCGGACACCGCGAGCCGCAGGTATTCCGAGACGAAGAACGGATTTCCCTCGGAGCCGCGCGCCAGGAAATCGACCAGCGCCGCGGGCGGCGCGCGCATCGCGAGCATCTCGCTCACCAGGGCGCTCACCTCGGCCGACCCGAGACCTCGCAGGTCGAGCCGCGAGACATGACCTTCCGCGACCAGCGCGTCGAGCGCCGCGAGCGGCTCCTCGACGCGATACGTGGCGAGCACCAGGAGTCGCCGGTCGCGGCGCGCGCCGCGTGCCAGCCACTCGAGCCAGGCGAGGGTCAGCTCGTCGGCCCACTGCACGTCGTCGACCACCAGCACCATGGGCTGCGCGCGGCTGAGTGCTTCGGCCACGCGGTCGAGCGCCGCCAGCACCTGCACTCGTCCGGCCTCGCCGGCCAGCTCGAGAGGCTCGGGCTGGTCCGCCGCACCCGGCACGGCGAGGAGCGTCGGCTCGTGCCTCGCGAGCAGCTTGAGGTGCGGGCCGAACACCCGCGCCACCTCGCCGGCGCCCACCTCCACGCAGCGGTCCGCCGCGGCGGCGAGCAGCGGACGGAGCGGCGCCAGCGGCTCGCGCTGACTCGCCACGGCGGCGCACTCGCCGGCCACGACGGGCAGCGCGCGGTGCACCGCCACCCGCGCCAGCTCTTGCACGAGCCGCGTCTTCCCGACGCCGCTCTCGCCGGCCACCAGCACCACGCGCGTCTCGCCCGCCTCGACCGCGTCGAGCTGCGCCACCAGCTCGCGGAGTGCCGCCGCGCGGCCCTGCAGTGCCGGTCGGTAGAGATAGGGCTTGGTGCGGCGCTCGGGCTCGATCGCCGTGCTCGTGCCCAGCGCGTCGAGCGCATCCGCGACGTCCCGCGCGTGGCCGATCCGCTCGCGCGGATCCTTGGCGAGCAGACCCGCGATCAGCTGCTCGAGCGCGGGCGGCACGCCGTCGCAGAGCGTCGAGGGCGGCGGCGACGGGTAGCTCAGGTGCGCGCGCAGCACCGCGCTCTGCTCGCGGAACGACGCGAACGGCGGAAAGCCGACGACGCCTTCGTAGAGCATGCAACCCAGCGCGTAGAGGTCGGCGCGCGCGTCGAGGGTGTCGCCGCGGATCTGCTCGGGCGCCATGTAGGCCGGCGTGCCCGACGACTCGAACGACAGCACGTCGAGACGCTCGCGGCCGGTGGTGCCACTGGCGCGCGTCACCAGCCCGAAGTCGACGAGCAGCGGCGCGCCGCTCGCCGCGAACAGCACGTTTCCTGGCTTCAGGTCGCCGTGCACCAACCCCTCGCCGTGGATGAACGCGAGCGGCTCGCAGATCTGACGGATCAGCTCGAGCACCGTCGCGAGACGCCCGCCACCCGCGGGAATGTGCTCTGGCTCGGCGGCTGGATCGCGGCGGCGCGCAGCGTCCGGGCGGCGCGACCAGAGCGCATCGAAGCGCATCGCCAGCGTCGGGCCCATCACCAGCTCCATCGCGTACCAGGGACGTCCCTGGACAATTCCCTGATCGACGATGCGCACCACTCCCGGATGGCGAAGCCGGGAGAGCGCGTGGATCTCGCGCCGGATGCCGGCCAGCGCCGCGCCGCGCGTGACGTGCACGGTCTTGAGCGCGACCGTGGCGCCGGTCTCGGCGTGCCACGCGCGATACACGACGCCCATGGCGCCTTGCCCCAGCCGCTCGAAGAGACGGTAGGGGCCGATCACCTCGACGGGCAGATCCATCGAGCTTCCCCCGCGCGCAAAAACCGAGCCGCCAGCATACCCCGGAGCCCGGATCGAACGGTCGTATCGCGGTGTGACCCTCTCCGATTGGCCTCGCACGCGAGGGACCGCGCGCGCTCCAAACGGCATCCCTGCGATTCCGCTTGGAGGCCCGCCGGTCCCTCGGTGGGCGGCGATCGATCTAGTCTCTCGGCGGCCGGCCCCGATGGAGACACCACCGCGTCGGTTCGAGCTCCAGTCGACGTCGCGTCGATGTCGTTGAGACCTTTCCGTCCCGTCTGGTAGCGTCGCGGGCTTCGGAGCCGCCATGAATCCTCAGCGCAATCGGAACCAGGTCGCGATCTTCGGCGGCGGCATCGCGGGCATGAGTGCCGCGCACGAGCTGATGCAGCGCGGCTTCGCGGTCACCGTCTACGAGAAGAGCGGCACCTTCGGCGGCAAGGCGCGCAGCCTGCCGTTTCGCGGCAGCGGCAAGGGCGGGCGCAAGGATCTTCCGGCGGAGCACGGCTTCCGCTTCTTCCCCGCGTTCTACCGCCACATCACCGACACCATGCGGCGCATCCCGTTTCCCGACCGCCCGAACGGCGTGGCCAACAACCTGGTGTCGTGCTCGATGCAGATGATGACCCACATGGGAAGCGCGCCGGTGATGGTGCTCTCGGCCTTTCCCCGCAGCTGGCGCGAGGTGCAGGAAGCCGTCGACATGCCGCGCGACTTCGCGCGCATGGGCATCACGCTGGGCGACATCCGGTTCTTCACCGGCCGCATGTGGCAGTTCCTGACCAGCTGTGAGGCGCGCCGCCTCGACGAGTACGGGCGCGTCGGCTGGTGGCAGTTCGTGAAAGCCGAGCAGCGCTCCAAGGCCTACCAGACGTTCTTCGCCAAGGGCGCCACCCGCACGCTGGTGGCGAACCAGGCGGAGCTCGCCGACACGCTCACCACCGCCAAGATCACCGCCCAGCTCTTGTTCGCGATGGCCGACCCGAGTGTCCGTTACGACCGGTTGCTGAACGGCCCCACCAACGACGTGTGGCTCGAGCCGTGGTTTCGCTACCTGCTGCGGCGCGGGGTGCGCTGGGTGAAGCACGCCGCCGCGGAGCGCATCCACGTGAAGCGCGGCCGCATCGACAAGGTCACGATCCGCCGCGGCGGAAAGTCGGTCGACGTGCGCGCCGACCACTACCTCTTCGCGGTCCCCGTCGAGGTGATGGGCCGGCTGGTCGACGACTCCGTGGTCCGCGCCGACCCGGTTCTCGACGGTATCCGCAAGCTCCAGACCCACGTCGAGTGGATGAACGGCATCCAGTACTACCTGCGCGAGGACGTGCCGATGGTCTACGGCCACCAGATGTACCTGGACAGCCCGTGGGCGCTGACCGCGGTGTCGCAAGCGCAGTTCTGGCCCGACTTCGACTGGGCCAAGCACGGCGACGGCGAGGTGCGCGGCTGCCTCTCGGTGTGTGTCTCCGACTGGACCACCCCCGGCTTCGAGGACGGCCCGTCGCGCGGCAAGCCGGCGCGGGTCTGCAACGAGGCGCAGGTCGTGAAGGAGGTGTGGGAGCAGCTCAAGCGCGGCGCCAACGCGGGCGGCGGACCGAGTGGCCGGCCGCTCCTCGAGGACGAGAACCTGCACTCGTGGGTGCTCGACCCGGACATCGTGGATCGCACCAAGAGCTCGCGGCGGCTAGTGAACCGCGAGCCGCTGCTGGTGAACCGCGTGGGCACGTGGGACCTGCGCCCCGACGCCTACACCGCGATCCCCAACCTCTTTCTCGCGTCCGACTACGTTCGGACCCACACCAGCCTCGCCACCATGGAAGCCGCCAACGAGGCCGCGCGCCGCGCGGTCAACGCGATCCTGCTCGCGTGTGACTCGATCGAGCCGCTCTGCGAGGTGTGGCCGCTCGAGGAGCCCGCGTGGCTCAAGCCGCTCAAGTGGTGGGACGAGCGCCGCTACGAGCAAGGCCGCCCGTGGGACGCGGTGCCGTTCGTGCCGCACGGCTGGCTCGACCGGGCGCGCGACGTGGTCGAGCGCTGGATCGGTGAGTAAAGAGGAGGCAGCGCCATGGACCCGCTCGACATCCGGCCCGGGCTCACGCTGCCGCCTTACGACCTGAGCGCCGCCTTCTCCCGCTCGGGCGGACCCGGCGGGCAGAACGTGAACAAAGTGGAGACGCGGGTCGAGCTGCGTTTCGCCCTCGACCGCACCGAGGTACTGAGCCCGTACGTCAAGAACCGGTTGCGCTCGCTCGCCGCGAGTCGCGTCACCCGCGAGGGCGAGCTGGTGATCGTGAGCCAGCGCTTCCGCTCGCAGCCGCGGAACCTCGAGGACTGCCGCGAGCGGCTGCGCGAGCTGGTGCTGGCGGCGCTGGCGCCGCCGCCCAAGCCGCGCCGGAAGACCAAGCCGTCGCGCGGCGCCCGCGAGCGGCGGCTGGCCGAGAAGTCCCTTCACTCGGCCAAGAAGCGCTCGCGCGGTGCGGTGTCGGGCGACGATTGATCACGGGGGGCTTTTTCAAGCCCCCCGCCCCGCAAAGAGCGCGGTCTTTGCGGGGCCCCACCCCCGAGGTAGCTCGCTACCCGCTCGCCGGCGCGCCTTCCGGCGCGCTGTGCAAATTCCGAGTCACCACGCCGGAATGCTCGATTGCGCGCCCCTTTCTCGCTGAAGGGCGGCGGTCCCTCGCCGCCGCAGCGTCACGTCGAAATCGACCGCTGCGGACGCGAGGGACCGCGTCCCTCCGGGCGAATCCTGTTCCGGACTTGCCTCTTTGCGGCGTCGCCAGTAGTTTAAGCGTTCGCTTGAATCGTGTGCTTCAAGCGAACGCAGAGCCGCCGGCGAGTTTCCGCCCGAAAGGAATCCTGACCGCCATGACCGTTCGCGCGCTTTCCCGCCGCGTGACCCGCGCCGAGGCCGAGTCGGCCGAGAGCGCCGGCGCGCGCGATCGAATCCTCGACGCCGCGCTCGACGTGTTCGCCGAGTATGGCTACGACGGCACCTCCACCCGCGAGATCTGCAAGCGCGCCGGCGTCAACGTCGCGGCGCTCAACTACCACTGGGGCTCGAAGGAGAGCCTGTGGCTCGCGGTGTGCGACGTGGTCGCGCGCCAGGTGATGCGCGCCACCCGCGACTGTCTCGACCCCGCGTCGCCGGTCGACGTCGCGGTGCGCGATCTCATCGGCACCATCTTCGACGCGCTGGTCGTGGATCCGCGGCCCATCCGCATCGGCACCTGGGCCTCGCTGCAGGCCGAGTCGATGGACTTCCCGACCGTGTTCCAGACCTTCGAGCCGTTCTTCCGGATGGCAGTGCAGTACTTCTCGCGGCTCAAGACCGAGGGCCGGATCCGCGACATCGACGTCGAGATCCTGCTCAGCACGTTTTACGGCCAGTTCGTGCAGGCGTTCCTCGATCAGCCCAGCCAGCGTCAGTACTTCGGCAAGGACCTGAGCGACCCTGGGCACGCCGCGCGGGTGCGCCAGACCATGATCGACGCCGCACTCATCCTGCTGGGCCTCGACGCGGCGGAGAAACCGCCCGGCCGCCGGCTGCAGCGCGTACCCACGAAGTCCGACTCGCCGTCGGCCAGGCACTCTCGAGCGCCCGGCCGGAAGGAGCGCAACTCATGAATCTGGTCCGACGGCTGTTCGAGATCGCGCGCGTCGCCGCGAAATACCGGCTGCAGGTGTTCCGGAAGCGCATGGACGCGCCCCAGGCGATGCGGCTCGCGTTCACCGAGCTCGGCACTACGTTCATCAAGCTCGGCCAGGTGATCGCGTCCGGCGAGGGGCTCTTCCCGCAGCCCTACTGCGACGAGTTCCAGTCGCTCCTCGACCAGGTGCCGAGCTTCCCCAGCGACCAGGCGAAGGCGATCGTCGAGCGGGCCATCGACGGGCGCATCGCCGACCACTTCGCCGAGTTCGACGCGACGCCACTCGCCGCGGCTTCCGTCGCCCAGGTCCACGCCGCTCGCCTGAAAACCGGCGAGGAGGTGGTGGTCAAGATCCAGCGCCCCGACATCGCCGGGAAGATCGACCTGGACCTGCGCATCCTGAGCACCGTCGCGTGGTTCCTCGACCGCTTCGTGAAGGCCGCCGAGCTGCTCAATCCGGTGGCGGTGGTGGAGGACTTCGGCGCCACGCTGCGCGAGGAGCTCGATTTCGAGCGCGAGGCGCGGAACATGGAGGAGTTCAACCGCGCGATGGCCGAAGCCGGTCTCGACGATTGCGTGGCGCCGCGCGTCTACTGGACCTACACGCGGAAGAACGTGCTGGTGATGGAGCGCTTCCACGGCTACAAGCTCACCGACGCCGAGGCGCTGCTGCCGCTCATCGCCGACGCCGAGCGCTTCCTGATCCGCGGCATGCGCGCGTGGATGGAATGCCTGGTGGTGCACGGCTTCTTCCACGGCGACGTGCACGCCGGGAACTTCCTCTACTTGAAGGACGGCCGCATCGGATTCCTCGACTTCGGCATCGTCGGGCGCTTCACCGGCTGGACCCACCGGCTCATGAGCCGTTACCTGATCGCGTTCAACACCGGGAACTTCGCGCGGCTCGCGGAGCTGATGGTGCTGTTCGGCTCACCCCGGCACTCGATCGATCTCGACGTGTTCGCCAAGGATCTCGAAGAAGCCTACGGACCGCTGGTGTTCCGCACCTTCAAGGACATCGCGTACGCCGAGATCCTGCCCAAGATCAACTTCCTCGCGCGGAAGCACGGCCTCCGGCTCATGCGCGAGGAAGTGCTCACCACCAAGCAGTTCGTGTACTTCGACCGCTACGCCAAGATCCTGGCGCCCAACCTCAACATGTTCACCGACCGGCGGCTCATGCCCGAAGTGATGAAGTCCGCGCGGCGTCACGAAGGGCGCGACATCCTGGTCGATCACGAGATGGCGGAGCGGATCCAAGATCACTACTTCTCGGGCAACATCGACGAGATCCTCGCCGCCGAGCGCGGTGGCGACGAGGACGTGGCGCTGGTGGTGCCGCCGTGGCAGGCCAAGGATCGGGACCAGGCCGCGGAAGCCGCCGACGACGCGCGCGGCGCAACCGGGCCGCAGCGGCGCGCCAAGCGCTCGTTCGCCGCGCACACCCTCGCCCAGGCCGACGTGCTCATGTGGGAGGGTGCCGCCGGCCACTTCATGGGTCCGGTCTACGCGCAAGCCTTCGACCGCCCCGACGAAGACCTCAATCGCCTCTACGAAAAGGCCAAGTTCGAGCAGTGGAACGCGTCGACCGACGTGAACTGGACGGTGCTCGGCGCGGTGCGCACGCTGCCGCCGATCGTGCGCCAGGCGATGGCCAACATGCAGACCCAGCTCCACTACGGCGAGCTGGGAGCGCTCATGGTCACGTCGAAGGTGGTGTCCAAGGCACCCGATCTCATCGCCACCTACTACGGCTCGACGCAGGTCATGGACGAGGCGCGCCACGTCGAGTTCTTCTCGCACGTGATCCGCGGCTTGGGCGTCACCGGCTCGGTGTCGCCGCATCTCGAGCAGCTCTGCAAGGAAGTGTTCGAGAGCGATACCGCCGAGGAGCTGCTGCTCGGAATGCAGGTGATCATCGAGGGCCTGGCGCAGACCACCTTCGTCGAGGGCGCGGCCCTCGCGAAGCGCATGGACCTGGAAGCGGCGGGCATCGAAGAGCTCAAGGCCATGAACATGCTCTTCGCCGACTACCTGATGCGCTACGTCGGCCACGACGAGTCACGCCACGTCGCCTTCGGCGTCTACTACCTGGCGCAGCGCTTCCCCTTGCTCGCCAAGTCCGAGAAGGACCGGCTCCAGAACAAGGCCGATCACTGGTCGTCGCTGGTCGACGCCACCATCGCCGGCACCCGCGACGACATGGCGATGGTGGGCATCGACGTCGACCACCTGGCGGCGCGGTGCACCCGCGACCGCCAGCACCGGCTGGGCCGGATCGGCCTGCTGACGACCTGAGAGCGAGAGGACTCTCGCAACGCCCATGAGCTCGAGTCGTGGTTGATCGATCTCCGACGGTCGACCTGGCTCGGCGAGTGAAAGTGCACCGGGCTCGGATCGACCGCCGGCGCGCCAGCTAGCCGACGTGCAGCGAGGCCCAGCCCCACGCCGCGATCGCGATCTGGAGGATCCCCACCAGCACCACGCCTGCCACGACACCCAGCGCGATCGGTTTGAGCGCCGAGCGCGGGTGGCCCAGCTGGTCCACGAAGCTCAGCTCGGGCAGCGGCTCCATCCCGCGCGTCGCGCGCGCCACGCTGATCGCCGCGAGGCCGCCGAGCGAGGCCCAGAGCGCCAGCAGCGGGATCGTCGCCACCAGCCAGTCGGCGCGCAGGGCCGAAGGAGCCAGGTGGCGGATCACGCAGAATCCCGCGATCCCGCCGAGCGCCATGCCGCCCAGCGTGATCGCGGTCTCGGAGATGGGGACCGGCCGTGCGGGAGCGGCGATCGACGGACGCGCCGCATCGAGCGCCCGGACCTGACGCCAGCTGCGCACCATGGCGCGCCCCGAGCGGGTCCGCGGCGGCGCGCCGCCGCCATCCCGGAATCCCGCGGCACGGATGCCGCCGAACCGGACGACGGTAGTGGTGTCGCGCGCGACCTGCGGGGGTGAGCGGCGGTCGGGATGCGTCAAGCGGGGATCGATATGGTGCATTCGGTGCATCGGGGTTCCTCCTCCGAGTGCGGGTTGGCCCGCTCGTGAGTGGAAACGCCGTGCCACCGCCGACGGCGCGAAAATCCGTGGAAATTCGCGCGATCGGACGCTCGGCGCGAGCGGCGCCGTCTCAGCCGAGAGACGAGTGAGACGAGAACGCGGGCCGTTCGGGACCGTCAGTCGATCAGCCCGGAGGCCGTCAGATCGTCGCGCACGTGACGCGCGATGGCGAGGCTCGACGTGAGCCCGGGCGATTCGATGCCGACCAGATTCACCAGTCCGGGCATGTCGCGGCCGGTCTCGTGCACCACCACGAAGTCGCGTTCCGGCGACCCTGGCGTGCGCAGCGAAGGCCGGATGCCGCTCATCTCGGGCGCCAGGTCGTTCGATTCGAGGAACGGCAGGAAGCGGCGCGCCGCCGCGAGAAACGCTTGGCGCTTCGCCGGATCGACCGCGTACGCCGAGGGAGACGGGCCGCCCGCGGTGCCGAGCCCGGCCGTGCCGACACGCTCGATCCACGTGGCATCGGGTCCGAGCCGCGCCCGGCCTTCGAGATCCAGCGTCCAGTGGACGCCGAGGCCGTGTCCGGCAACCGGTGGGACCGGATAGACGAGCCTCGTCACCTTCGCGGCCTGCGCGCGCGTCACCGAGAAGTAATCGCCCTTCACGTAGTGCAGCCGGTACCCGGCGGCGTCGACGTCGATGCCGGCCAGCGCCGCGACGCGATCGCTCGCGAGTCCCGCCGCGTTCACGACCACGCGCGACTCGTGCGACTCGGTCGCATCAGCCGCGGTCCGCGACGTCACTTTCCAGCCGCCGGCAATACGATCGAGGCCGACCAGCTCGGTGGCGAGCACCGCCTCGGCACCGCCATCGCGCGCCTCACGCCAGAGCGCCGCCACCAGCGCCAGCGGGTCGACAATCCCCGAATCACGCGAGAAGAGCGCCGCCCCGGCCTTCACGTTCGGCTCGAGGGCGCGAACGGCGGGTCCGTCGAGCGCTTCCAGGTTCAGGACTCCATTCGCAGCGGCGCGAGCGCGAAGCGTTTCGAGCGCAGGCTCTTCCTCCGCGCTGGTCGCGACGATCAGCTTGCCGATCCTGCGGTGCGGCACGCCGCGCTCGGCGCAGAGCCGGTAAAGCGCATCTCGCCCGGCGACACAGAACCGTGCCTTCGCCGAGCCCGGTGCGTAGTAG
>CAZYWA010000061.1:0-22577 GCA_964650975.1 uncultured bacterium | reverse complement strand
GGCGCCGGATGAGCCTGTACTCGCCGCGATCGATCCGCTCGATGTCGAATTCCTGCCCAGGCTCGATCCCATCCTGCCGGCGGAATTCGGCCGGAAAGACGATCTGGCCCTTGGTCGATACGGTGGTTTTCATGGCGGTGTAAGATAATGACTTACTACGAGCTCCGCAACCCGCCTTCCGCACCGGGCCGAGCAGCCTGCGCTTCACGAAACGACGTCGCAGGTACGCCAGCAAGAGCGGGGTCCAGCCGATCCCGAATCGGCGACCCGCGGACCGGGCCAGAAACCGTAACCGTTTCGACGGCGCGCCGCGCAGGAAGTCCGCGCCGTGCAGCGTGATCGCCGCGGATGCGAGGGACCGCGTCCGGACCGCGTCCCTCCGGGCGATCGGTCGCGTCAGCTGAGTCGGCGGCGGAGCGTCAGGGCGAACGCCAGGAGGCCGATCGCGGCGATCGACCCCGCCGGCGGCGTCGTGCCGCTCACGACGCAGCCGCCGCCTCCGCCGCCGGTGGGAGGCGGGGTTTCGCAGGCGTCGCCGACGCCGTTGCCGTTCGCGTCGGCCTGGTCGGCGTTGGGCGTGTCGGGGCAGTTGTCGGTGGAATCGGGGATGCCGTCGCCGTCGCGGTCGGCGATCGTCTGGCAGGCGTCGCCGACGCCGTTGCCGTCGGAATCCTTCTGGTCGGGGTTGTAGACCGTGGGGCAGTTGTCGCTCGAATCGGGAACGCCGTCACCGTCGGCGTCGGGTGCGCCGCCGCCGGACGCGGCGCGGATGCGGACCGCGTACTGCAGATCGAGCGGTCCGCCGACGCCGATGGTGAGCGGTCCGGTGGTGGAGCGCTCGTCGGCGGACATCGTCACCGTCACGGCGTTCGACTCGACGGTGACCGAGCCGTCGAGCGCGTCGGCGCTCTTCTGCCAGGTGTCGCCGTTCCAGGCGCCGCGCTCGACCACGAACCCACCCGAGGGCGGCGTCACCTGGAGACGCGCCTTGTACGAGACGCCCACCACGGTGAAGTCGTCGGCGCCGGTCCGCACCAGGGCGCCGCGCGCCGGGCTCGACGCGCTGCCGAGATCCGTGAGCGTCGTCTGGATGCCGCCGACGCTCACGGTGCCGCCGGTGAAGCTGTTGCCGCTGGGCAGGTACACCGTGTCGAAGAACGCCACCAAGCTTCCGGTTCCCGAAAATCGCGCGAGCGGCGCCATCGCGGAGCCGAGGGCCGCATTGGTGGCGCGCTCGTAGAAGGCCGCCGAGTAGGTCTGCCCGACGATCGACTGGAACCAGGTGCCCTTCGCGGCGTTGGGAAAGATCCCGCGGGTGACGCCGTCGCTCACCATGCCCACGAACAGGCTCACGATGTCGCCGTAGAGCGCGTAGCTGCTCATGCCGAGGCCGATGTAGCTGGCGCCGCCGGTCGCGACGTTCGATCCCAGCACGCCGAACACCTGGAAGTGCGGGTAGTACTGCGCGCCGAACTCGGGCGCGTAGAGGAAGTTCTTGGCCGAGTCGGCTTGCGGGTCGTAGACCTCCGACTTGTAGCCGTACATGTCGGGGCCCGCGCTCGACGCACCCGCGTACGTGATCCAGCCGTCGACGTCGTGGAACGGCGAGCCGGGGTGATCGGGCTCGGGAGTCGCGGGATCGTCGTGGCCGAAGAGGTTCAGGATCAGCGGGAAATTGGGCACTTTCGCGCGCGCGGCCCTGGCCAGCTCGGCCCAGTAGCGTTGCTCGGACCACTGGGTGTAGACCTCGTCGATCCCGAGCTTCTGCACCAGATCTGCGCGCGCTTGCTGGTACTGGGCGAAGGTCGGGAACGAGGGGTCGAAGCCGGTGGTGCGCTCGTTGGCGTTCGCGAACAGGTGCTCCGAGAGCGCACAGCGGCAGCGCTGGGTCGGCTTGGTGCTGGTGTCGTCCTCGTCGACCAGCGCCAGCTCGTTCTCGACCTGCAGCGTGATGATCACGTCGCCGCTCGCGTTGGTGCGCGACACCCAGTCGACCAGCGCCAGGAAATCGGTGCGCTCGCGCGCCAGCACGTTGGGCCAGTCGTAGCAGAAGACCCCGCGATTCGACGTCGTGCTCGGCTGGCTCGCGGCGATCGAGCCGTCCGGATTGGTGACCACCACGTAGCTTCCGTAGCTCGCGGGGCCGTTCACGAAGTCGAAGTTGGCGGGCGGCTTGAGCGAGCCGTTGGCGTGGAACGTGCCCGAGTGCTGCGCGATGTCGTCGGGCGCGAAGTTGGCCTTGCCGATCACGTTCGAGCCTTCCCACGCCAGGTTGATCTTGAGGCCGCGCGCCTTGGCGCCCGCGGCCACCGCGTCGAGATCGGCGCGGGTGGGGTCGTTGGCGCGGAACACGGTGCGCGTGGTGGCCGACGCGAAGGTGCGCCAGCGCACCGGCACGCGGATCGCCTTGAAGCCCAGGTCGCGCGCGGAATCGAGGTACTCGTCGACCGTGATGTCGTCCGGGTCGGTGTCCGAGTTCTCCTGGAGCTGCACGGCGAGATCGAGAAACGGCGCGCCGTCCACGATCAGCACCGGGTGACCGTTCGCGGTCTCGATGTGGGGGGCCGCGAGCGCCGCGGTGGAGGTCCAGAGGAGCGCCAGCGCGACGAGCGCCGCGCGGCCCGCGGCGCGCGCCGCCGGGCTCTTCGATGCCGATCTGCGCATGAGGGCCGAGTGTAGCCAATCGCCGGAGGACGCGGCTCCTGCCGCGCCTCGATCGACCGCGCGCGAGCGTGGGCCCGCGGGAGCCGGTCCCCTGCCTTTCGACGCGCGATCCATCGCGAGGGTTGCGTTGGCGCGGGTGGGACCCGTCGCTATACTTCGCCGATCGCGTGATTCGACGCTCAATCGACGCTCATTCGTCAACGAAATTGCCTGGGGGAAACCGATGATCCGACGCGCACTTCCCGTTTGCTTCACCCTCGCCGTCGTGGGTCTCATCGCCGGATGCGGCGGCCACGGGAAGGAAACGCTCCAGAAGGTCGATCTGCCGCTCTTCACCGGCTGGTTCTGGCACTTGGTGCTGTTCGGCGCGATCGTCGGCGTCGCGTACCTGGTGAACCAGAAGGGCGAGGCCAACGAGGATTCGCTCTTCAAGCTCGGTAACCGGCTCCGTCAGCTCGAGGATCGCCTCGAAGAGCTGCAGAAGGCGGTGCAGGCCTCGGCGCCCAAGGCGGAAGGTTCCGCTGCGACGGTGGCCGCCGCGGCAGCCGCCAAGCCCGTTGCCGCGAAGGCGACCAAGAAGAAGGACGAGCCCAAGGCCGAGTGACTCCACTCGCCTCCGAGCCCAAGATGCCGGTGAAGGGCCGTCCGATTCGTCCGGGCGGCCCTTTCTCCAGGTGCCTGATGCGCCGTCCCACCCGGATCGCGGTGCGCGCGTCTCTGGTTCTGACGGCGTGCGCGGCCCTGGCCTTGGCCACGCGCGCCGCCGCGTCGCCGCGCATCGGCACCGTCGAGGGCCACCCGGCGTTCATCGTCGGCGAGCAGCCGTTCTTCAATCTGTCGGTGCACCTCGAGGAGAGCGCTCCCTCCGAGCTCGAGAACGTGCCGGTCGAGCAGTACGTCGACGAGGCGCACGAGCTGGGCTTCAACGCGGTGCGCGCGCTGCTCAACTGGAACACCTGGTCGGACCACGTCGAGCGGACCGCGGTGGTGACGAACGATCTCACGCGCTCGCAGCTCGACGGCATGGTGGCGGAGGCGCGGCTCCGCGGACTCGCGATCAACCTGGTCTGGCAGGGCAGCAACATCACCGGCCGCAGCAATCGCGCGACCTCCGACATGTATCCGCCGGCGCCGGCGTCGGCTCTGCCGTCGGGCACGTTCCATGCGCAGGGCACGATCGTGCCTCCCGCCAACTTCGATTACGTCCACGATCCAGTGAACTTCCCGGACTACGGGCTGCTCACCGACGACCAGGGTCAGATCGCGTCCGACGCCGACGAGCCGCCCGCCAACTTCGGCGTCTACTGCCCCAACTGGCCGAACGTGCTGGCCCGCGAGAAGGCGGCCATCGTGGACCTCGCCGGCTGGATTCGCGACACCAACGCGCAGGGCGACGTGATCGTGAGCCTGCAGCTCGAGAACGAGGTGCGGGTGCAGGTCCAGCACGAGGGCGTGGTGGCGCTGCCGCGTTGCCGGTGCGCGCTCTCCGACTACCTCTTCAACAACCGCGACAAGGTGCCCGACGGCTTCGGTTCGGACGCGCCCACCTTCCAGCAGTTCCTCGACCGCTACCCAACGCTCACCCAGAAGGTGACGATCGAGGAGGCCTTCAACCAGTGGTCGTTCGACCTCTATTTCCGCGAGCTCATCCGCGCGGTGCGGAACGTGGTGCCCGAGCTGCCCGTGATCGTGAACAGCTACGGCGAGGACGACACGACCACGCCGCAGACCGAGAACCCCGGCTCGCCGATCCACCACGTGCAGGGCTACCTGGACGCCGGCGCGAGCCTCGTCGGGCCCGACATGTTCGGCTACCAGTGGGAGGTCTTCGAGGGCGGGCCGTTCTCGATCGCCGGCAACCTGCCGTGGGTGCCGGAGTTCGGCTCGCAGTCTCGGCCTTACTTCCAGGTGTTCGGGATGCTGGGCTCGAACATCGCGGGCGACAGCCTGCAGCCCGACACCGGCCCCGCGTACGTGGGCGCCGGCTACGGCGTCTATTCGCTCTACGGTGACCTCCAGCCGCTCTTCCTCGGACTGGTGAGCGACGGCGTGCAGCGCGGCATCGTCCCCCAGCTGCCCTTCGGCACCTATTTCAAGGACGCGCTCGGTGTGCCCTATTCCGGCGCGTTCTACTCGCGCGATTCGTTCCACGCGATCCGCAGCGCCGGCCCGTGGCTGGCGCGCTACGAAGGGACGCCCAAGCTCATCTCGTTCTGGGACCGGGTGGTGCTCAACCCCGACGAGGACAATTTCTCCGGCGGCACCTGGAACGTGGGCGGCGTGAACGTGCACCTCGTCGACCGCGGCAACGCGACCTCGCCGGCGCGCGGCACCGTGGTGCAGACCGCCGATTCCGATTTCACGATCCTCGGGGTCTCCTACTCGGCGGAGATCCAGGAGCCGGTGCCGCCCGGCGAGGTGTTCACCGTCGAGCGCGGCTACTGGCGCGGCACCGACTGGGTGAAGACCGCCGATCCGCTGCCCGGCACCGTGGTCACCGATCCGATCGACGGCCACGTCACCGTGACTCTCTCGGACGACAACCTGACCGATCAGGGTCTGGTCACGCCCGGAGTCTCGGGTCCGCTCGACCTCCAGTACGCGGTGCGCGTGCTGCGCGACAACCCGACCACCATCGACCGCGACGGCGACGGCATTCCCGACATCGGCGACAACTGTCCCGACGTCTACAACCCCGATCAGACCGACTCGAACGGCGACGGCATCGGCGACGCGTGCCAGCCCAGTGGCGGCGGCGGTAGCGGGGGCAGTGGCGGAAGCGGCGGTAGCGGCGGCGAGCCGCCGCCTCGATCGCTGGGCGGCGGCGGTGGCTGTGCGATCGCACCGGGCGGCGACCTGGCCGACTCCGCCGGCGAGATCGCTTCCGTTTCAGGGAGCGGGCTGGGTCTCGTCCTCGGCTGCGGGCTCGTCCTCGCCCGGCGCCGGAGGCAGCGAGCCCGGCTCGGCCGCCGCGGCTTCGATCGCGATCCGGCGCACGTCCTCGAAGCCCGCCGCGTCGCGTAGCACGACGCGCGCGGCCGCCGGCAAGCGCGTGGCACCGCGCACCAGCCCGAGAGGCATCGTTCCCGCGTACACGCCCGGCTCCACCTCCGCGAGCGGCCACGCGCGCGAGGACGCGCCGAGGCTCACCGACGCGGCGGCCGATGCGCTGCCGGACAGCACCACGTCGAGCTCGTCGCCGCTCTCCGCCTCGCGCGCGATCCGACCGGCCGCGTATCCGATGCGTGCTCCCGGATCGCCGATCTCGCTCGCGGCCACCACCACCCGCTCCGGGCCGGTCACGCGGGTGGTGACGCGGTAGCGCGCCACCAGCGACGGCCGGTCGCGCCGCGCCGCGGCCTCCTCGACCAGCGGACGTCCCGGCGCGAACAGCATCTTGCCGGTGGCGCCGGCTTGGTCGGGAGCGATCGACACCAGCTCCGAGGGAGGAGACGGGTTCCCCGCGGCGTCGTATCCCACGACCGTGTAGTAGCGCCGCGTCAGATCGAAGTAGCCGTGCGAATCGGAGGCCAGCGGATCCGAGAACCCCGGGTCGCGCGTCTCGCCGATCGCATGGAATCGATAGGGAAAGCCGTCGGCGCGAAACACCCGGTAGCGGCGCACCACGCCACCCTCGGGCACCCAGCTCCAGGTGAGCGCGAACGCCGCGGGGCGCGCCACGCGGCGCACGTGCAGACCGACGGGCGGGGCGGGCCGAGCGGCGCTCGCCAGCAACGCCCCGGGTGAGATCGCGACCTCCGCCGCGGCTCCGTGCGCGTCCTCGAGCCGCGCCTCGAGATCGAGGGTGGCCGCGCCGGATCCTGGAGGCACGCGGATGCGGCTCGCGTAGCGTCCCGGCCGCGACTCGACGAGCGGGAACGGTTGCGGCCAGCCGGCCACCGAGAGCGTGCCGCTGAGACCGGGGTCGCCGTCGACGTTGACGTCGATCGCGTCCCAGGCATGAAGCGGGAGCGTGCCACCCACCGGTACCGCCCACGCGTTCTCGGTGGGCGCTTGCTTCCGCACCAGCACGGGGTTTTCGGGGTCGTGCGGCTCCCACGATGCCGCGGCCTCGGCGCCGAGTCGCGACGCGGCCTCGCGGGCGGTCGCGGTTCCGAGCCGCGCCAGCATCTCCGCGGGCGCCGACAGCGCCTCGTATCCCTCGGCCAGCTCGCCCTTCGTCACCACCCGTATCTCCGTGGCGTCCGCGTCCTCCGAGCCGACGCCGTTCGAGGCCGCGAGGTGCGCGCGAGCGGTGAGCTCGACCTCGGTCCGCACGCCTCCCGCGCTCTCGCGCGCGGTGAGCGAGGTCGCGAGGCGGGCGCCGCTGCTCGGGAAGCCGGCGTCGCCGGTCTCGGCTCCCGCGGCGTGGACGCGAAAACCCTCGTCGGAGAGGCCGGTGGCGAGCGCCTCCGAGAACGCGTCGCTGACCTCGCTCGCGAGGGCGGGCGAGGTGTCGCGATCGACCGCCCAGACCGGCGGCGCGACCGCCAGGTCGCGTGGCGCTCGAGCGCGCGTTGCGGAGAGCGCGGCCGTGGGCTCCGTTCCGGGGCTCGTGGCTCGCAGCATGCCGCAGCCGGCGCAGGCGATGACCCCCGCCGCGCATCCGGCGCGAAGCGCGCGGAGCGCGCCGGGCGGTCGGCCGAGCATCGTCACGGCGGCGGGCTCACGTCGAGGGCGCCTTCGAACGAGAGGTCGCCATGGACCGAGTAGCGGAACCGCTGCGGCGCGCCACCTCGCGATCCGGTCGCGGCGGGCGCGCACAGGCTCACCACCGCACCGGGCGGAACGAGCGTGGTGAAGGGACCAAAGCCCGGGACCACGCTGAACGCACGTCGCTGCTCGCAGGCGTCCGCGTCGCCGGGGAAGGCGCTCTCGAACGAGATCGCGATCGACGCGGTACCGGTCCGGTTGAGCCACGCGACCGGGGCGCCCGGCTCGACACTCGCGATCGCCGGCACCAGGCCCGCGCCGGTGATCACCACCAGGACCGGCCGCGGCAGACGCTCGCTCGCCGCCGCTCGCGCGCCACCGACGAGCAGCGCGAGGACGGCGAACGTCGCAGACCACCGATGATCGCGCTCGATGGGATGGAGGGACGCGGTCCCTCGCGTCCGGGTTGCTTCGGGGGCTTTCCAAGCCCCCGCCCCGAAAAAAGCGCGATTTTTTCGGGGCCCCACCGCAAATCCGGCGCGACGACGCGCCGACATGCCTCTCGGTGCGAACGGATCGGAACGGACCTGTCGGAGCGATGCGGTCCCACGAGTGCGCAGCCATGGATCGCGACGCGACACAGCGGCTGCGAGGGACCGCAGCCCTCCACCGAGGCTGAGCGAAGAGCCCCCGGAAAATCTCACGCGGCCGGCGGCGTTCCGTGCAGCAGCGTCTTGACGCCGGTCTCGAAGCGCACGTGGATCTTTCCGGCGCCCGCCAGCTCCTCGACCACGCCGAGCCCGAAGGTGCGGTGCTCGACCCGCTCGCGCGGCTTGTAGGTGTCCACCACACGATAGGGCCGCACCGGCTTCGAAAGGTCCGCCTCGACCCTCGCCGCGGGCTCGGTTGCTGCCGAAGCCTTCGATTTGCTGGATTTGCTCTTCGGCTCTTTCGCCGCCGGGGCTTTCGCCTCGGCGGGCGCGCTTGCGCCAGCGGCGCCGCCCGGAGTGGGCGGACGGTGTCGATGCTGGCTGCCGCAGCGCTTGCAGACCACCTTCACCACCTTGGAACCGATCATGGCGGCGACCACGTGCCACACGTCGCCGCACTTGCCGCAGACCGACTCGATCTCTTCGCCGACTTTCGCCACGGTTTCTCCTCGAGCTGGGCCGAGATCCCTCGGCTGCGCTGGGCGCGCGACCCGCCAGTATGCCTGAGCGCGCCGTGCGCAGTCTCTGCCTCGGGGGACCGGGTGGCGTCTCACTTTGCCCACCTGGACCGGGTCGGGCGACGGACGGCCGGTGGCTGTGCGAGGGCGCTCGAGCCCGCGCCCACCGGGAGCACTCGCGGGGTGTGAGCCCCGATCGCGCGGGCGAATGCAGGCGAGGCGAGCGTACGATCGGGTCTCGATCGTGGCCGAGCCGTGCCCGAGCGCGGCCGTCGGACGGCCGGCGCTCGAACCGGAGATCGGCAAACGGCGACACCACCGGGGACCGCGCGCGCTCCAGACGGCATCTCCGAGATTCCGGTTGGAGGGCCACCGGTCCCTCGGTGGCCAGGCCTCGAACTGACTCACGACCGGGCTGTTAGTATCCGGGCATGCTGCTGCTGCGCCGTGTGGCGCTGGCCCTGGGACTCGCGTACGCGTTGCTGTGCGGCGCGGTGCACCAGCGCTACCGGGAGATGCTCTATCCGGCGCCGGCCGAGGATGGAGGGATGCTCCCTCCCTCGGTGCGCGAGATCACGCTGACCGCGGCGGACGGCGCGCCGGTGCACGTGCTCGAGACCCGTCCGCGGCGATTCCGGTGGATGGTCGTCTACTTCCACGGCAACGGCGAGGTCATCGGTAGCCACGTCGACCTGGCGGGCGATCTGGCGCAGCGCGGGCTCGCGACCACGCTCGTCGAGTACCGCGGCTACGGCCGCTCCGCGGCGTCCGGCCATCCGACCGAGGAAGGGCTTTACGCCGACGCCACGGCGGCGCTCGATCATCTGCTCAAGGAAGGGATCGGTCCCGACCGGATCGCGCTCTGGGGCTTTTCCCTCGGCACCGGTGTCGCGGCCGAGATGGCGGCTCGTGGTCGCGGCGCGCGGCTCTTGCTGGAGGCGCCCTACACGTCGATTCCGGACGTCGCCCGCCATCTCCACCCATGGATCCCCGCGGGCTGGGCGATCGACGATCGCTTCGACACGCTGCGAAAGGCCAAATCCATCCAGGTGCCCACCTTCATCCTGCACGGCGATCGCGACGGGGTGATCCCCGCATCGATGCCCGAGCGGTTGCGCGGAGTGCTCGCCGAATCGCGGCTGGTGGAAATCCAGGGCGGCGACCACGCCGATCTGCTGGCGCGCGAGGGCGAGTGGCTGTGGAACGCGGTCACCGACTTCTTCACGCACGGCATCTCGCCGATCATCCGTCAGTGGAGCCCCACGGGACGCGTTCGGTGACTCGGCGCAGTGCGTGGTTGCTGGCCGGGCTGGTGTGGCTCGGCGGCTGCGGCTGGATGGTGTATCCGGCGCCCACCACGGACGAGCACGCGGTGCCGGCCGATGCCGAGGAGCTGTCGCTCACCGCGTCCGACGGTGTGCCGGTGCGCGCGGTCGCGTTCCCGGGAGCGCGCGCGGACGCGCCGGTGATCGTCTACTTCCACGGAAACGGCAACGTGATCGGCGACGTGTTCGGTCTCGCCCGCTACGTGACGCAGCGCGGCCCGTCGATGTTCCTGGTCGAGTACCGCGGCTACGGGCGCTCGACGAAGGGCTCGCCGTGCGAGGACGGGCTCTACCGCGACGCCGAGGCGGCGCTCGCCGCGCTCGCGGCGCGCGACGTTCCCGACACGCGCATCGTGCTGTGGGGTTACTCGCTCGGCACCGGCGTCGCGGCCGAGATGGCGGCGCGCGGCCACGCCGCGCGCTTGGTGCTGCAAGCGCCGTTCACGTCGATTCCGGAAATGGGCGCCGCGCGCGTCCCGTGGGCGCCGGTCAAGCTCCTGATCGACGATCGCTTCGACACCCTCGCCAAGGCGCCGTCGATCCGGCTGCCGACGCTGGTGGTGCACGGTGACGAGGACGACGTCGTGCCGTTTTCGATGGGCGAGCAGGTCGCGAAGGCGATCCCTCACGCCGAGTTCCTGCCGGTGCCCGGCATGAGCCACGCGGGCGGCGCCAAGTTCCACTGGGTGCTGGATCGCATCGTCGCGTTCGCGCTGGGCGAGGCCTGACATGAGCGAGGCGGCGGCGCCACGCCGCCTGGCACGGAAGGCAGCGCACCTGTTGTCACGGGCGCTGCTGGTGCTGGCCGTCGCTTACGCCTGCATCACCCTGGGCGTGGTGCTGTTCGCCACTCAGATGATCTTTCCCGCGCCCAAGGACGATCCGACGCCGCTGGTCGCCGGCGCGCACGTGCTCACGCTCACGTCGGCCGATGGCGTTCCGGTGCACGCGCTGGTCTTCGATCCGCCCAGCGACGACGCGCCGATCGTGGTGCAGTTCCACGGCAACGGCGAGCTGGTGGGGATCGACCAGTGGATCGGCGGCGATCTCGAGAAGCTGGGCTTCGGCGCGGTGCTGGTCGAGTACCGCGGCTACGGGAGATCGTCGAGTGTCGGCCCCACGGAGCGCGGGATCTATGCCGATTCCAGCGCGATCCTCGATCACCTGCGCGCCTCCGGACTCCCCGACTCGCGGATCGCGCTGTGGGGCTTCTCGCTCGGCACCGGTGTCGCCGCCGAGATGGCGAGCCGCGGCTACGGCTCGCACCTGATCCTGCAAGCTCCCTTCACCTCGATCCCCGACATGGCGATGCTCAAGTTTCCGTATCTGCCGGCGCGCTGGCTGACGCCGGTCGACTTCGACACGCTGGCCAAGGCGCCGCGCATCCACATGCCCACGCTGGTCTTCCACGGCGACGCCGATCCGGTGATTCCGTTCGAGTTCGGGAAACGAGTCGCCCAGGCCATCCCGGGCGCGACCTTCGTGCCGGTGGCGAAGGGCAGCCACGACTACCGCTACGGCCGCCGCGGCTGGGTCTTCGAGCAGATCGCCGCGTTCGTGCGCGGCGGCGGCTGAGACCGCGGCCGATCGATCGCTCGCGCGCGAGGGACCGCGCGCGCTCCAGACTGGAGGCCCACCGGTCCCTCGGTGGGCAGCGCTCGATCGCGTTTCAGAACGTGCCGAGCACCGCCGAGCCGGCGTGGACGTAAATCGGAATCCGGTCGAGCGGTGCCGGCTCGGCCTTCAGATCCTTGGGCCCATCGAACGTGCGCGACGGATCCCAGTAATCCACCCACGATCCCGCGGGCAGGTAGACGTCTTCCTCGCGGGTGCCGACCTGCCAGACCGGTGCCACCAGGATGTCGTCGCCGACCAGGAATTCCTGCCACAGATCGCGCACCCGCGTGTCGTCCGGGTAGTTCATGAAGAGTGGCTTCGCGATCGGGCGTCCGGAGCGGTGGGCTTCCTGCGCGTGCGAGTAGAAGTACGGCACCAGCGCATGGTGGATGGTGACGAAGTGCTTGTAGATGTCGATCATCTCTTGATCGAAGTTGGGCTCGGTGGGCATGTCCCAGGGCGCGTGAGTGCCGGTGCCGCCGATCTCCATGATCGGTGAGAACGCGCTGAACTCGAGCCATCGCGCGAACACCTCGCGCTGGCCGAACTGCTCGTAGCCGCCGGTATCCGAGCCCCACATCGGGAAGCCCATGAGCGCCGCGTTCTGGACGGCGAGGATGCCGAGGCGGAGGCCGGCGTCGGTGGGGTTTTTGAAGAAGTCCTTGCCCGGTAGATCGCCCGCCGAGAAACCGGCCCACTGCTGGCTGCCCGCGTAGCCGGCGCGCGGGTAGTTGAGGAAATCGTCGCCGCGCACCGCTTTCACCGCGTCGTAGTGCACCTTCGCCATGATCTCGGGATACGCGTTCTTGATCTCGGAGCCGGTGCGACCGTCGTAGTAGACGTCGGTGTCGTCGCTCGGCGTGTCCTCGTCGCCGCGATCGATCTTGAAGCCGGCAACTCCCATCTGGATGAGTTTTTGAAGCTTGGGCGTCCACCACGCGACGGCGGCGGGATTCGTGTAATCGATCATGTACTTCGAATTGGGCGCGAGATAGCCGTTTTCCTTCGCCTCGCGGTTCGTCGTGACACCGGTCGCCCACGGCGCCACCCACAGGAACAAGTGATAGCCGCGGTTGGTGAGCGCCGCGATCATCTTGTCGGGGTTGGGGAAACGCGTGGTGTCCCACTCCAGATCGCCGAAGCCCGGCTCCTCGGGCTCGGTCAGATTGGGGAGATCCCCGGTTCCCCACGGACGGTCGATGGTGTAGTTCCCGATGGGGATGCCGAGCTCTTCGTAATGGGTGATGTCGTCGACGAAATCCGCGTTCATCGGTACGCCGTCGAGCATCGCGGGAGTGCCGATGCGGTGCTCGTCGCGCCAGCGCCAGTGCTTGAACGTCCACTCGGGAGGGAGCACCGGCCGGCCCGAGACCGAGGTGTAGCGGTCGAGCACGTCATCGGGCGTCGGTCCGCCGAAGAAATCGTAGACGAGCGAGTCGCGGCCGCGTGGGATGTCGAACTCGAGCTCGAGCGCGTCGGGATTCGCCGCCGCCAGGTCGTAGCGCCCGAGCGCGGTGCCTTCGACGAACACTCCGTAGCCGCGCGAGGTCTGGAAGAACGGCGTGAAGAGCGCCACCGTCGCCTCCATCTTCATCGACACCGTCGTGCCGCGCCGGTCGAGCCCGCCGGTGGGGACCGCGAAGAGCTCCGAGACGATCGCGTTGGTGACCGGACGTTCGGCGAGGCCGTAGATCGACTCGTCGGCGGGCGACGCGAGCCGCTCTCCCGCGGCGGTGGCGTGCGCTTCGGACGGAGGCGTGAGCGCGATCCGCGCGATCCCGTTCGCGGGAAAGGACACCGCCACCGTCGCGACGCCACCCGCGCTCGCCACCCGGAGCTCGACCGTGCTGGCGCGATCGACCCGCTCGAGCGTCTCGAGATAAACGCGCGCGCCGTTGCTCACGTAGAAGAGCCCGCGATCGGGCGCTTCCAGCACGGTGGGGCTGCCGGTCGAGGAGAGTGTCAGCCGGAATGGATCGCGCGAGGCGACGACCCGTGCGCCAGGACCGTCGATGGTCACGGTCGAGCCGGCGTCGCGCACGGTGACGCCGCCGCCGGTGGTCCCGCCGCAGCCGATCGCGACGCAGCTCGCCAGCGCGAGCAGCATCGATGAAACGCCTGGGCGCGGGCCTCGCTCGATTCGCTTCACGGATTCATCCTCGCGGCGGGATCCTCGCACGAGCGTCGTCGCGCGCAAACTGGGCCGGGCGCGTATAGGCTCCACGATCTTGCCGGGAGGATCGAGACCGATGGCGGCATTCCAGCTCCCAACTCGCGGGTGGGCACGTGCGACACGGGCGAGTGTGCTGCTTCTTGCCTGGACCGTGTCCGCGGCGCACGCGGGCGCCGATCGGCCGGTATCGGGCGCCACCGCGCGAGTCAGCCCGTTCATCGAGCGGGCGCTCGAGGCGCTGCGCGAGCCCGGCGCCTTCGGGTCGCGCGCCGCGATCGCGTCGTCGTTCGGGCGCTCCGCGACGGCGGCCGTCGGTGCCGATCGCGCGGTGTGGGCCGATGCCGCCGGACGGATCCAGGTGTTCGTGCGCGTCGCGTCGATCGGTGACGCCGAGCGAGCCGCACTGGTGGCCTCGGGCGCCGAGATCGAGATCGCGAGCGAGCGGCACGGTCTGGTGCAGGCGTGGGTGCCTGCGGCGCGCGTGGGGGCGGTCGCCGCGCTGCCGTTCGTCCGCGCCGTGGTGCCGCCGAGCTACGGCGTGGCGCAGACGGGCTCGGTCGATACCGAGGGCGACGCCATCGTGCGGGCCGACGCGCTGCGCGCGAAGGGCGTGGACGGGCAGGGCGTGCGCGTCGGCGCCATCTCCGACGGCGCGCTCGAGATCCAGCTCGCCCAGGCGTCCGGCGACCTGCCGGCCGACGTGACGATCCAGGGTCCCGGCGGCGTCGGCGACGAAGGCTCGACGCTCCTCGAGGTGATTCACGACCTGGCACCCGCCGCGAAGCTCGCGTTCTGCGGCGGCGGGAACAAGGCGCCCCAGACGATCCTCGAGTTCGAGGCGTGCGCCCAGTCGCTGGTGGACGATTTCGGCGCCCAGGTGATCGTCGACGACGTGAACTTCCTCGATACGCCGTGGTTCGCCGACGGGATCGACGCGAGCGCGGTGGAAGGAGCGGTATCGAAGGGCGCGGTGTGGGTCTCGGCCGCGGGCAACTTCGGCGACAGTCACTATCAGGCGCACTTCGCCGACGCCGGCGACGCCGCCCACTCGCACGACTTCGGCGGTCAGATCACCATGCCGGTCCGCGTGCCGCCGGCCGGCCTGACCGCGTACCTCCAGTGGTCGAATCCGTACGACGCTCCCACCGACGACTACGCGCTCTGCATCACCACCGACGGCGGCGTCACCACCACCGCATGCTCGACGCGCTTCGATCCGGGGCACCCGTTCGAGGGCCTGGTGCTGCCGTGCAGCCAGTCGTCGGCCTGCATGCTCGACGTGGTGATCCGCCGCGAGAGCGGTGTGGCGCAAGACCTGGAGCTCTTCTTCGAGCAGCGGGTCGGCTACGGACCGCAGGCCCTGGGCTCGGCGCTCGACTCGGTCTTCGGCCACGCGGCGGCCCGCGACGTGGTGGCGGTGGCGGCCATCAACGCCACCGACCCCGGCCACGACGACGTCACCAGTTACAGCTCGGCGGGGCCGTCCACGATCCATTTCCCGGCGGACGAAGAGCGGCGGAAGCCCGAGGTGAGCAGCATCGACTGCGTGTCGGTGACCGGACGGGGCGAGATCAAGTCGCCCTTCTGCGGCACCTCCGCGTCGGCGCCGCACGTGGCGGGGATCGTGGCGTTGCTCCGCAGCGCTTTCCCGAGCGCCTCGGTCGCCGACCTTCGCGCCGCGCTCATGGACGGCGCCGTCGACATCGGCGCGCCCGGATTCGAGGACGTGGGTGGCGCGGGACGCGCCGATGCGATGGGATCGGCGCAGCTGCTCGCGGAGCGGGTCGGCTCGGCGCCGATTGCCTCGATCGACGTGCCCGCCGCCGACGTGACGATCCGTCCGGGCGAGTCCGTCGCGTTCTCGGGAAGCTGCGTCGACTCGTTCACGCCCGGCCCGGTCACCGCGTCCTGGACCTTCGGCGACTCGGGAGTGGCGCCATCGACGGCCGAGGATCCGGGGTCCGTCACCTTCGCGACGGCCGGGACGTTCGCCGTGTCGCTCACGTGCACCAACAGCGCCGGCCGCGCGAGCGGCGTCGCCGATACCCGAACGATCACTGTCCGCGGCGGCGGCGGGGGTGGCGGCGGAGGCGGGTGCGTGGTGGGAGCGATCGATGGAGCGAGCGGTGCGCGGGCGGCGATCCTGCCGGTCGGACTGATGCTCGCTTTGGTCCTCGCACGTCGCTCGCTCTCGTTCGATCGCCACCGTCCACGTCGCGCTCGCAGGGAGCGTCCCGCGGCTGAGACGGGTGGTGCCGGACAGGGCCTGCAACCATACCCTCTTTAGCAGTGGAAGGCCGCGGGCCTGACGGAAGTTCTCGTAATTCAATTATTAATTCTAGTGTGATACGATGACCATGGTTATATGACCATGGTAGATCACGGCCACCACGCTCAACGGAGGGTTCGGATGGCACGACTGGTGAAGGAGATCCCCGTGAGCCGATTCAAGGCGCAATGCCTGTCGCTCTTGGACGAAGTGGCCGAATCGCACGCACCCATCGTCGTCACCAAGCGCGGGCGCCCCGTGGCCAAGGTCGTTCCGGTGGATGACGAACCGCCGCCGAGCTTGCTGGGCAGCGTGCGCTACCGCTCCGAGAAGGAGCTGCTGGCGCCGGTCGACGACGAATGGGAGGCCGACCAGCCGTGATCGTCCTCGATACCCACGCCTGGCTCTGGTGGCTGAGCGAGCCCGAGCGGCTGTCGCGCGCCGCGCACCAGGCGATCGATCGCAGCGACCGGGTCGGGATCTCGCCGATCAGCTGCTGGGAGCTGGCGACCAAGGTCACTCGCGGCAAGCTCGAGCTCGACCGGCCGCTGCACACCTGGATGCGCCAGGCACTCGCTCATCCGCGGAGCGTGGTGGCGGCACTGACGCCCGAGGTTGCGGTGCTGGCGGGCGAGCTCGGCGAGGCGGGCTTTCACGGAGATCCGGCGGATCGCATGATCGCCGCCACCGCGATCGTGAACGACACGGTGCTGGTCACGAAGGACGCGCGGCTGCGCGCCGTCGCGCGGGTGCGCACCGTCTGGTGAGGCCCGCGGCCGCGGCCGCGAACCGTCAGGCAAGTCCCGCGAGCGCCTTCACCTTGTCGAGCCGGGCCTTCACGTCGGGGAAGCCGAAGCGGTCGCGGTAGCCGGGCATGACCTTCTCGATCTCGCCGATCCGCGCGGCGGGATCGGGATGGGTCTTGAAGAGCACCGAGCTCTTGTACCCGACCAGCCCGCCGAGGGTGCGCAGGAAGTCCTGCAGCCCGCGCGGGTTGTAGCCGACCCGCGACGCGAACTCGGTGCCGAGCTTGTCGGCCTCGAACTCCTTCGATTGATCGAGCCCGGTCTCGAAGATCACCTTGGTCGCTTCGTCGATCAGTCCCGAGAACATCTCGGGGTTGGCCTGCAGGGCCGCGGCTCCCGCCTGTGCGGCGCCTTGCAGCATCTTGCCGCGTTGCAGCACCGAAAGCGTGTGCTTCTGCGTGATGTGCGCGATCTCGTGGCCGATCACGCCCGCCAGCTCCGCCTCGGACTTGCAGCCCTTGATGGTCCCCTTGGTGATGAACACGTAGCCGCCGGGAGCGGCGAGCGCGTTGGGCGGCTCGTCGTTGAGCACCAGGAAGTGATACGGGATGTCGGGGCGATCGGAGTTGAGGGCGATCGCGGTTCCCAGCGTGTTCACGTACTTGTTGAGGGTGGCGCCCTGGTTGCCGGCGCCGTGGTACTCCCCGCCGAAGCGGTTCACGATCTGCACCGCGATGGCGCCGCCGATCGCCACTTCCTCGTCGTACGCGATCGGCGCCACGCCCTCGGCCGCCGTGCCCACTCCGCCGGCGATCCCGGCGAGCTTCTGGTTGCCGGTGGCCGCGTAGGTGATGTTCTGCGCGGCCTTGCCGAGGCCGGAGCAACCGGCGGCGGCGAGCAGGGCGGCGACGGACGCAAGACCCGAGACCGCCAGCGCGAGTGCCAGCTTTCGATTCGAGATCGGCCGGCTCATCGCGCGTACTCCCCGAGCTGTCCCTCTTTGAGGAAGCCCTGAACTTCCTTCTTGGTCACCACGACCTGCTCCATGCGCTTCACCGACGCGATCGACTCCGGCGAGAGTGCCTTGTTCTGGGCGTATTTCTCGGCCATCGGGCTGAGCCCGCGCGCCGCGCGTCCCGACTCCGCCTCCTGCGCGTAGTTGCCGCGGTTCCCGCCGCCGAGCCCGTCGAGGACGCTCGAGCCGCTGTCGGGCTTGTCGGACGACACCTTGAGCTTGTGGATCCAGCCGCTCTTGCCGCCGGCTTGCACCTGGACCCACGAGCCGTCGCGGCTCACCACGGTGAGCTCGGTGCCGCGGGCGAGGGTCGCGACCTCGGCGGCGTCGGCGTCGGCCGAAGCCTTGAGGCTCGCGTCCTCGGAGCGAACGTAGAGAGTCTCCGCGTGCGCGGCGGTCGCGAAAACCAGCAGCGCGGCGGCGAATCCGAGTGCCGCTCGGGCACCGAGCCTCCGGGCCCCTCGATCGAGTGGTTCGGTCATGACGGATTGCATCCTCTCGGGCGATGGGTGGAGCGTGGGAGATCTCGCTGGGCCTCGAGTCACGGCATTTTCCTCCGCGTGTCGAGAGCGGTCAACGACCACCCCGCAGCGTAACCGCGCGAGCGGTCGTCGGGCCGGTGCACCGCGCTTCCACCGCGCGCTAGGCTCGGGCCTCGATCATGCCAGCCGATCCACGCGACCGCGCCGCGCGGTTCTTCGACCTCAATCCGGAGATCCCGGACGATCTGCCCTTCTATCGCAGGCTCGTGGACGCTCGGCCCACGACGTTGCTCGAGCTGGGCTGCGGAACCGGCCGTGTCCTCGTGGCGCTCGCGGGGCAGTGCTCGTACGCGCACGGCGTCGAGCTGTCCGCGGCGATGCTCGCGATCTGCCGCGGCAAGCTCGCCGCGGCGGCGATCCCGGCGCCGAGGGTGGGCCTCACGCTGGGCGACATCACCGATTTCGAGCTGGGCCGCCGCTTCGATCTCGTGGTGGCGCCGTATCGCGTGTTCCAGAACCTCGCCGCCGATGCCGAGGTGGCGGGCTTCTTCCGCTGCGCGCACCGTCATCTCGAGCCCGGCGGCGCGCTCGTGGTCTCCGCGTTCCGTCCGGCCGCCGATCCCGCGACCACGCGCGCGAACTGGGCTTCGCCGGACGAGCGCCCGGGCTGGGAGGTGAACGTGGGCACACGCCGGGTTCGCCATCTCCACCGCCGCGTCCGCCCCGAGCCCGAGCCGCTCGTGCTTCACCCCGAGCTCATCTACCGCGTGTACGAGGGCGATTCGCTGGTCGAGGAGGTCGTGTTGCCGATCTCGATGCGCTGCTACTGGCCCGACCAGCTCGGCGCGGTCGTCGAAGCGCACGGCTTCTCCGTCACCGCCCGCTGGGGCGGCTACGCCGGTGAGCCGTACGGCGAGGGCCCGGAGCTGGTGCTGGCCGCGCGCCGGCGTGGGTAGCTGGGGCCTCGCTGCACTCGGGGCAGATCCTCGCCCTCACACGCGAAAACGAGCGTCGTCATCCAGGCGCGCCCATCCGCGCGCACACGGCCGCTCCGAGGTGACCCCCGAGGCGTCCCGCGGGCAGATCGGGGTCTCGAGGAGTGGTAGATGAGAACTTACCAGATTGGTAAATAAATGATTACTAAAATGGTCAATTTAATATTACCAAATGGGAAGATTCTCCGTTACCAAAGCGCTCGGCCGGGGAAGCATTCGAGCCGCTAGGCACAGAAAAGGCCCCCAAAAGTGGCCGACTCGGGGGTGGGGCCCCGAAAAAATCGCGCCCGTTGAAGTGTGGGGTCGTCGCAAGACCCGACAGACGCGTTCGGGCGGGGGCTGGAACAGTCCTCCGAGAAGCTACCGGTAGTCGCCGCTCAGCACGAAGCCCGCCCAGTAGGTGGGGTGTGGGTAGTACGCCATCACGTGGAGCTGCGCTTGGCGGAGGCTCTCGGCGCGCGGCTCGTGGACGAAGTTCCGGTAGAAGTGCTTGACGAGGATCGCGGTCGAGACGTCGGACACGCGCCACAGGCTCGAGAGCAGGCTGCGGGTGCCGGCGTAGAGGAACGCGCGGTTGAGGCCGATCACCTCGTCGCCGGCTTCGACCTTGCCGAGGCCGGTCTGGCACGCGGAGAGCGTGACCATGGTGGCTTTGAGGTCGAGGCCGAAGACCTCGCTGGCGAAGAGATCGCCGCCGCCTTCGTGACCGGAGGATGTGGCGAGCTTGAGCGCGGAAGCGAGCGGGTTCACCGGATCGAACTCGCCGTGCGAGGCGAGGTGGATCACGTCGTACTCGCCGATGTGCGCGAGCAGCCATTCCTTGGTGGCCTTGGCGCCGGTCAAGATGTCGATCTGCGGGTACGTCCACTGGAGGCTCTTCACCTCTTTTTCGGCGAACGGCAGGTCGAAATCGCGGGTGCCGAGATCCGGGTTTCCGATCGCGAGCACCTTGAGCGACGACTTCTGCGCCGCCGCGCCCGGCTTGAGCGTGTAGCCGAGCACGCTGGCGCTGGCGCTGTAGAAGAGCGGGTGCTGCTCGAGCAGGTACTGCTTGCCGTCGCTCAGCGCCGCGAACGAGAGATAGTGGAGGATGCCGTGGGGCACGATCGCGAGGGTGGCGTTCTTCGGTAGCCGCGCCGCCACCGGTCGGATGAGCGTGTCGTAGAGGCTTCGCGAATCGCTCTCGACCGGCTCGACCTTCTGGATGCGCTCGCGGAAGCCGAGCACGCTCTTCTCGAGGTCGGCGCGGCCGACCGGTGTCCGCGCCACGTCGAGGGCGTCGTGGCGCACCACCCACACGATCACCTCGCTCTTCGCGACGAAGTAGGCGAGCAGCACGGTGTCGGGAGCGAGCAGCTTCTGGACGCCCTCGACGCCGAGCGGCGACACGGAGACGAAGCTCGAGAGCTCCGGGTCCTGGAGCTGGATCTGGGTGAGCAGGTCCTTGCGCTCGCTCTCGATGGCCGCGAGCGCCTGATCGCGCTCGGCGCTCTTGGGCTGACTGCGGAATCCGTCGGCGCGCACGTCGAGCGCGCGGGACTTGTCGAGCAGCTCGCGGCTCGCACCCTTGGCCGGAGCCAGCTTCTGGTTGCCGAGCAGGTCGATGAAGCCGCGCGCTCGCGAGCGCTCCGCGGCGTCGAAGGCGGTCGCCACGTCGCCACGGTCGAGAAGCAGGCGGATCAGGTCCTCGTAAAGATCGACCTTGTTGGTGATGAAGCCGTTCCGCATCTCCTCGATCTTGAGCGAGGCGCGCAGCTGCTCCACCAGGTCGACGGCGCTCTCGAAGCTCGTCTTGGCCGCGTCGAGGTTCCCCTGGTCGCGTTCGGCGCGGCCGCGGCCCCAGAGCGACCGCCACTCGACCTCGCGGACGCCGATCTCGTGAGCGAGCGCCACCGTGTCGACGAAGGTGTTCTCGGCATCTGGCGCACGGCGCAGCGCCAGTTGCGTGTCGCCCAGGCTCACCAGCGCCTTGGCCTCGTTCACGCGGTCGCCGATCGAGCGGCTCACCTGGACGGCCTGGCTCAGGTTCTCCTCGGCCGCGTCGAGGCGATTCATCTGCAGGTAGGTCATGCCGAGATTGCGCAGGTCGTAGCCTTCGCCCCAGCGCGAGCCGATCTGGCGATCGACCACCAGCGCCTGGTTCAGCTCCTCGATCGCCTGCGCGGGGCGGCCGGCGTCGCGGTGGATGATGCCCAGGTTGTTGTGGACGGCCGACACGTCGGCCTTCTCGCCCAGCTTCGAGGCGAGCGTCAGCGCGCGGCCGGCCTCGTCGAGCGCCGCGTCGAAGTCGTTCAGGCTCCAGCGCACCAGCGAGTTGAGATTCTGCGCCATGAACACCTGGCGGTCCGCGTGCGCGTCCTCTGCGGCGGCGAGCGAGGCGCGGATGTCGGCGAAGGCGTCGCCGTAGTTGGCGCCCAGCCACTCCGCCTCCGCGCGATACACCAGCGCCTTCGCGACGAGCGTCTTGTCGTTCGAGTCCTTGGCGGCATCGAGGCCTTCCTTGTACTGCGCGATCGCTCCGGCGAGATCGCCCACCGCCTCGCGCGCGAGGCCGATCTCGAGCGTGGCCTCGATCCAGCCCGGGATGTCGCCGGCCTTGTCGAGGAGCGCTTGCGCCTTGCGGAAGCTCGCCTCCGCCTCGGAGTACTGATTGAGACGCACCAGCTGGATGCGTCCGATGCGCCGGATCTGGCGGCCCTGACCCTCGGTCGAACCGCTCGACTCCTCGAGACCGAGCGCGGTATCGAAGCTCGCGAGCGCGCGCTCGTAGCGGCCGGCGCTCTCCTCCGCGTTGCCGAGCTTGGCGAGCGCGTCGCTCTTCTCGGCGACGCGCCCGAGCTTGCCCCAGATCTCCGCCGACTCGCCGAGTGCCTGGATCGATCCGTCCCAATCTTCGGCGCGCGAGCGGAACACACCGAGGTCGAAGAGCGCGGTCGCGAGCGCCGGCGGCTCGCCGTGCTTTCGCGCCAACGCCACGGCTTGCTCCTGGAAGCGCACGGCGCGCGTCCACTGGTCCGATCGCGCGCACGCGTCCGTCAGCCGGAAGAGCAGCTTCTCGCGGTCTGCGGGGCGGTCGAGGACTTCCTCCAGGCTCAGCGCTTCCGCGAAGGAATCGGCGGCTTCCTTCCAGCGCTGGTCCTGAAACGCCTTCGCGGCTTGCCCCACGACCTCGCCATAGCGCTCCTCGGCGAAGGCCGCGGCCTGGTCGGCGTTGAATCCGACCGCGCCCTCCACCTCGATGTCGCTGGCCGGGTCTTTCTTGCGGGCGCTGGCGGCCGCTTCACCCACCGAGGCCTCGTCGAGCGAGGCGACGAGCCGGTCGCGGATCGCGGCGTCGGGGGCCACCACCACCGACGGAAAACCGGCCGCGGCGAGCGCCTGGATCGCGGCACTGCGGGTCTCCGCCGGAGCCTCGACGGACGGTGCGAGAAACACCCGGCGCTTGGCGGGCTCGCCGAGCAGATCGCGGA
>CAZYWA010000060.1:0-22618 GCA_964650975.1 uncultured bacterium | reverse complement strand
TGTTGGCGGCGGTGATGGTGCCGTACTTGCGATCGAAGACCGGCTTGAGCTTGGCGTAGGACTCGAGCGTGGAATCCTTGCGGACGTTGTTGTCCTCGGTCGCGGTGACGGCGTACTTGGGCGGGATGAGCACGTGCATCACTTCGTCGGTGAGCTTGCCTTCCGCCCACGCCTTGGCCGCCAGCGTGTGGCTGCGGTGCGCGAACTCGTCCTGGGCCTCGCGCGAGATGTGGTTCTCGCGCGCCATCTTCTCGGCGCTCTCGCCCATGGTGAGCCCGGTCGACGGCTCGGTGGGCGACGGCGGCACCGGCACCAGATCCTTGGGCCGCACGCCCCGGAACGCCCTGAGCCGAGCGCCCATGGTCTTGGCCTTGCTCGCTTCGAGCAGCGCCTCGGTGAGCTTCCTCGAAACGGTGATGGGCACGTCGGAGCTGGAATCGGCCCCGCCCGAGATGCCGCAATCGATCACGCCCGCGAGAATCGACTCGGTCACGTTGATGGTCGACTGGTAGCTGGTGGCGCAGGCGCGCGACACGCTGTACGCCTCGACGTCGCGCGGCATGCCGGTGCCGAGCACGATCTCGCGCGCGATGTTGGGCGCCGACACCGACGGCACCACCTGCCCGTACACGAGCTGCTGCACCTCGCTCGCGGGAAAGCCGGTGCGAGCGAGTAGCTCGGCCACCACGGTGCGCCCGAGATCGAGCGCCGAAACGCTCTTGTAGAGCGTCGCCTGGCGCGCGAACGGCGTGCGCAGGCCGGCGACGATCGCGACGCGGTTCCCATCCTTGCGGCCGCTGGTCTTGGCCATCGTCTCCCCCAGCTCGCGCGGCGCGCGCGGCTCGTGCCCGGTGATTCGTGAACCGTGATTCGAATGGCTTTGAAACAGGCGAATCCCGCAAGGTAGGCGCTCATGACGCGGCGTGGCAAGACGCACCACCGGTCTCTCGGAGCGTGCGGATCCATCGGGAGGATCTTGATCGGTCCCCTGGAGGCCCGCCGGTCCCTCGGCGGGCAAGCGTTCGAATGGTGCCCGTTCCAGCGCTCGCGCGCGAGGGACCGCGCGCGCTCCAAACGGCATTCCCGCGATTCCGTGGGGCACTCGATACCCGCGAGATCCGAGGCAAGGGCCGCGTGTCCCCGCAACCGCGGCGCTCGGTTTGGTTCGTGCCTCGGCGGGGCTAGGCTCCGCGGGCGTATGCATCCGGTCTGGAAACGAGCGCTCGAAGGATCGAGCACGGCCGTGGTTGGCGTCGATCCGGGCGAGCCGCCGGCGGGCTACCCGCTGGTGGTCGTGGCGGTGCGCTGCGATCTCCACGAGCGGCCGCTCGAACCGCTGCTCGAGGCGCGCGCCGAGCTGGCGCGCTGGCTGGGCTCGCCCGAGCCACTCGACGAGCCCACGCGGCGCGCTCCTCAGCCGAGCCCGCGCTCCCATCTCCTCGGCCGGCAAACCGACGGGGCCAACGGCGACTGGCTGCTCGACTCGTTCCGCCGCCTCGGCACCGACGCGAACGACGGTGTCGCGCTGCTCTTCGAGGCCGTCGAGCGCGCCGATCCCGCGAGCCTGGAGCTGCTGCGGCGCGCAGCGCTGCGGCGCGGCTGGCTCCGGATCCCGCTGATCTTGTGGTTCGAGAGCGATCCCCGCGAGGGAGCGGCGGCGGAGCTGCTGCGCGCGGTGCGGGAGACCGAAGGTGAAGGCGGCGTGGTGCGGTCCGACGGCTCCGAGCGATCCGAGCGCCCAGCGCGTGCCGACGCTCCGGTGCCAGAGGTGCTGCCCGCGCTGCGCGCCGACTCGGTTCGCGCACTGCGCGCGGCCGCGATGATCGGGTCCGCGTTCGAGAGCTCGCTGGTGGCGTCGCTGCTGGGCGTCGACCCGCTCGCGGCGCTGGAGCTCTTCCAGGAGGCGCGCGACGCGGGGGTTCCGCTCGACGACCGCGGCGACGGCCGCTTCCGCTGGCCCCGGGCGTGGGTCGACGAGCTCAAGCGCGAGGTGCTGCCGTCGCTCGCGGCGGCGTGGCACGACCGGCTCGCGGAGCTGATCGACGCCGCCACGGTAGCGAGCCGCGACCCCGAGTCCACTCGCGTCGTGCCGCCGCCGGGCTTCGTGCCGCGCGGCGCACCGGCCGCTCCCGTCACGGCGCCGGTCGAGCCGCCGGCCGACGAGAGCGCTCGATCGCCGGCACCGGATCTCCCGCCGCGGAGCTCGCGCCGGACGCCTCCGCCGGTCGCAACTCCGCCCGCGTCGGGCAGCCTGGTCCCGATCGAGGCTGCTCCTCCCACCGAGGCGCAGATGCTGAGCGACGACCAGGCGCTCGCCGCGTTCACCGGGTCGCCGGCGCGACCGGCGCGTGGATCGGCGCTCGACGCGCGCGCTGCGCGCCACCTGGCGGAGGCGGGGAAGCCCGACGCCGCGGTCGAGCGCTACCTGATCGCCTCGGAGGAGGCCGCGGCGCGCGGCTCGAACCGGCTCGCGATCGATCACGGCCGCGAAGCACTCGCGATCCTGGCGCGGCTTCCCGCCACCGCGCGGCGCCGCCTGCTGCGCATTCAAGTGCTGGCGCGCCTCGGGCGGCTGCAATGGGAAGCGGCCGGACCGGGATCGGATTTCACGCTCACCGGAGCGCTCAAGGTGCTGGAGGAGGCGCAGCAGCTGGTACGGCCTGAGGATCCGGTGCCCATCGGCGCGGGATTGCGGGCGCTGGTGGCCAGCGTTTGCTACGACCTGGGCGACGGTCCGTCGCTCGAGCGCGCGCTCGAGGAGCTGACCCGCGCCAGCAAGGACCTGCACGCCTCCGGCGATGCGCTGGGCGCGGCGCGGCTCTTCAACGATCAAGCCGCGGTGTGGGTTCGCCTCGGCGATCCGGTGCGCGCCAATCATCTGCTGACCGAGTCGCGCGCGGTCTTCGAGCGTCTGGCCGCCGACGACGAGGCCGCGCGCATCGAGCTCGCCGAGACCGATCACCTGATCGCGCGTCTGCCGCTCCACGTGCGCTCGCGCCCCGGCCGCGAGAGCGACGCGATCGAGATGGGCTTGCAGCACGCCCGCGAGGCGGAGCGCCGCTACCGCGAGCTCGATGCCATGCGCGAGGCGGGACGCGTGTGGGAGACGATGGGAAGGCTCGAGCTGCGCCGCGGCCATTCGGACGCGGCCGCCGAGCACCTCACCCAGGCCGTGGAGCTGCAGAGCAAGCTCGGAGACGTGCTGGGCCTGGCGCGCAGCTCGGGTGCGTTGGCCGAGGTGCTGGCCGCGAGCGGACGGGTCGAAGACGCGCTCGCGATCCTCGGCGACTCGATCGAGCTCAACCTGCAGAAGGGCTCGCCGCTCGGGCTGGCCTACAACCGACGCGCCTTCGAGCGCTTCCACGCGGCGCTCGAGCCCGGTGCGCGGAACGCGCTGGCGCAGACGCTCGAGCGCGTCGACGCGCAGCTCGGCGAGGCCGAAGCGGTCCTGGGTCGAGTGAGCCTTCCGGAGCGAAACGAGTGAGCCGTCGCGAAGCGCGCGGCGCGTGCGAGGAGTCGCGATGCGAGCGTGGGTGATCGACGAGGCGTTCGGGATCGACCACCTGCGCCAGGTCGAGCGCGCTTCGGCGGCCCTCGCGCCGCACCAGATCCGCCTCACCATGAAGTGCGCGTCGCTCAACTTCCGCGACTCGCTCATGGTGCGGGGCGCCTACAACCCCAAGCAGAAGCTGCCCCTGGTACCGTGCTCGGACGGAGCCGGCGTGGTGGCCGAGACCGGCGCGCAGGTGAGCCGCGTCCGGGTGGGCGATCGGGTGAGCCCGATCTTCGCGCAGCGCTGGATCGGCGGCGTCCCGACCCACGAGAAGCTGCGCTCGACCCTCGGCGGCCCGCTCGACGGCACGCTCGCCGGGGAGATGGTGCTCGACGCCGAGTCGGTGGTGAAGGTCCCCGAGCACCTGAGCGACCAGGAAGCCGCCACGCTGCCGTGCGCGGCGCTCACCGCGTGGAACGCGCTCACCGGATACACGCCGGTCCGCGCCGGCGACACCGTGCTCGTGCAAGGCACCGGCGGAGTGTCGATCTTCGCCTTGCAGCTCGCGAAGGTCCTGGGCTGCCGCGTGATCGCGACCTCGAGCAGCGACGAGAAGCTCGAGCGGGTGAAAGCGCTCGGCGCCGACCACGTCATCAACTACGCCACCGAGCCCGAGTGGGGCCGCGTGGCACGCGAGCTCACCGGCGGCGCCGGAGTGGACCACGTGGTCGAGGTGGGCGGCGCCGGGACGCTGGCGCAGTCGCTCAAGGCGATCCGGATCGGCGGGCAGATCAGCTTGATCGGCGTGCTGTCGGGGAATCAGAAGGATCTGAACCTGAACCCGATCTTCATGCAGGCGGTGCGCGTGCAAGGGATCCTGGTGGGCGACCGCGAGTCGTTCGAGGCGATGAACCGCGCCATCTCGCTCCACGGGCTCCGGCCGGTGGTGGACAGGGTCTTCGAGTTCGATCAGGTGCCGGCGGCGTTCGAGGCGCTCGCCAAGAGCCAGCTGTTCGGGAAACTCTGCATCCGCATCGGTTCGTGAGCGCGCGAGCGCGAGAGGGGGCGACGTGAGGATCGAGCGTGAGCGCGCCAAGCGCGGATTTCGAGCATCCCTGGCGGTGGCCGCGGCGGGAGTCGCGCTGAGCGGATCGGCGTGCCACGGCACGCGGCCGTCGAACCTGGGCGCGACCAACGGCTTCCTGGCGCCCTGTCCCGACAGCCCCAACTGCGTCAGCGATCGCGACACCGATCCCGAGCACAAGATCGCGCCGCTCACCTACACCGGCTCGCGCGCCGACGCGATGACCAAGCTCGCGAGCGTGGTGCGCTCGACGACGCGCGCCGAGATCGTGAGCCAGACCGACGACTACCTCGACGCCGAGTACACGAGCTTGATCTGGCGTTTCGTCGACGACGTCGAGTTCTCCTTCGATCCCGACGGCAAGACCATCCACGTCCGCTCCGCGTCGCGGGTCGGAAAGGGCGACTTGGGCGTCAATCGCCGCCGGATCGAGGACATCCGGGTGAAATTCCAGGGACCTTGACCGCCCATGTCAGCACGCTCGCTGTCCGCCGCGGAAGCACCTCTCTGGACACTCGGTGCCGCCGAGCTCGCGGCGCGGATCGCTCGTCGTGAGCTGAGCGCCGCCCAGGTAGTCGAGGCGCACATCGCGCGCATCGAAGCGGCGAATCCACCGCTCAACGCGGTGGTGGTGCGGCGTTACGACGAAGCGCGCGCGGAGGCCCGCGCCGCCGACGGGCGCCTCACCTCCGGCGCTCCAGTGGGACCGCTGCACGGCGTTCCGGTGGTGATCAAGGAATGCATCGACGTTGCCGGGACACCCAGCACCAGCGGTCTGCCGTCGCGCGCGAGCACGCGGGCCACCGCGGACGAGAAACACGTGGCGCGGTTGCGCGCGGCGGGCGCGATCGTGCTCGCGAAGACCAACGTCGCGCAGCTCCTGGCATTCCTCGAGAGCGACAATCCGCTCTACGGCCGCACCCAGAATCCGTGGGACCTCACGCGCGCGCCGGGCGGATCGAGCGGCGGACAGGCCGCGATCATCGCGGCGGGCGGGGCGCCGCTCGGGCTCGGCACCGACATCGGCGGCAGCAACCGCGTGCCGGCCGCGTTCTGCGGAATCGTCGGCTTCAAGGGCACGCAAGGGCGACTGCCCGACGAAGGCCGGCTCAGCTTTCCACCCGCCGAGCGCACCATCGAGAGCCAGATCGGCATCTTCGCGCGCAGCGTCGAGGACGTGGCGCTCGGCCTCGAGGTCGCGAACGGCGGCTCCGCCGCGGCCGCTGCCGATCCGCGCATGACGCTCGGCGACTGGCGCGCCGTCGACCTGTCGAAGCTCCACGTCGGCGTCTTCGACTTCGACGGGACGTTCCCGGCGTGCCCGGCCGCGCGTCGCGCCGTCGCGGAAGCGGCCGACTCGCTGCGCGCACGCGGAGTGCGCGTGAGCGAGTGGAAGCTGCCCGATCCCGGCGAGGTCGAGGCGGCGTTCTTCGGGCTCCTGGGCGCCGACGGTGGCGCCACGTTCAAGCAGCTCCTGGGACGCGATCGCCGCGACACGCGCATCGCTCTCTTGCTCGTGGGCATGAGCATGAGCGGCAGGTTGCGGCCGCTCTTCCGCGCGATCACTCGCCTGAGCGGGCGCGGCAAGCTCGCCGAGATCCTGGGCGTCTACATCGACCATCGCACCGCGAGCTACTTCGATCTCGTCGATCGCACGCTCGCCTATCGCGAGCGTTTCCGCCGCGCGCTCGACGACGCCGCGGGCGGCCCCCTCGACGCCATCCTCTCGCCCGCCGCCGCTTTGCCCGCGCTGCGCCACGGCGCCTCCGCCGAGGTCACCGTGATGGGCCTCTACTCGTGCCTGTGGAACGTGCTCGGTTACCCGGCGCTGGCGGTGCCGGCCACGCGGGTGCGCGCCGGCGAGGAGAGCGACCGCGCACCGTCGAAGGACAGGATGGACAGCACGGCCTTCGCCACCGAGCGCGGCTCGGCGGGCCTCCCGATCGCGGTCCAGGTCGCCGCGCGCCCGTGGCAGGACCACGTGGCGCTGGCGCTCGGCGCGGCCATCGAGCGCGAGGCGCGCGAGCACGCCGCTCATCCGTCGCTCGCCGCGCTCCTCGCCCGCCGATGAGCGATCCCGCCGCGTGCACCGCGGCGGCTCCGGCCAGGCGCGCGTGGCTCACGCGCAATGTCATCGCCGTGGGTGTCGTGAGCCTGCTCACCGACGCGTCGAGCGAGATGGTGCTGCCGCTCTTGCCGGCATTTCTCACCACGGTGCTGGGCGGCGGGGCCGCGTATCTCGGCTGGATCGAGGGGCTCGCGGACGCGGTGGCAAGCGCGCTCAAGCTGGTGTCCGGCCGGTGGGCCGATCGGCTGGGGCGAAACCGCCCGATCATGCTGCTCGGCTACACGATCTCGAGCGTCGCGCGACCGTTCGTGGCCGTCGCTCAGGTGCCGTGGCACGTGCTCGCGGTGCGGGTCACCGATCGCACCGGCAAGGGGCTTCGCTCCAGCCCGCGCGATTCGCTGCTGGCACACGCCGTCGCTCCCGAGCAGCGCGGCGCCGCGTTCGGATTTCACCGCGCGATGGACCACGCGGGCGCGGTGGTGGGCCCGACGCTCGCGTTCCTGGTGCTCCGCTACTGGACCAGCGACCTGCGCCATCTCTTCTGGCTGTCGGCGATTCCCGGAACGCTCGCGGTGCTGGCGATCGTGGCCGGTATCCGCGAGGACGAACTTCCCCCGGCCGATCCACGCGCCGCCGCGTCGGCGTCTCCGCCGGCGCCTGTCGGGCTCGGGAAGCTGATGCCGCTCCTGGCGCCGCTCGCCGCGTACACACTCGGCAACTCGAGCGAGACCTTCCTGCTGCTCAAGGCGGGAACCCAGTCGGCGAGCCTCACGTCGCTGCCGCTGCTCTGGATCGGGCTGCACGTCATCAAGTCGGCGTGCTCGTTTCGCGGCGGCGTCCTGAGCGATCGCATCGGACGCATGCGGGTGATCTCCGCCGGCTGGGCGCTTCACGTGGTGATTTACGCGGCGCTCGCGTTCGCCACCTCGCGCGGCTGGGTGTGGGCGCTGTTTCTCGCCTACGGCGTTCCCGCGGGTCTCAGCGAAGCGGCCGAGAAAGCCCTGGTCTCGTCGCTCGCACCCAAGCGCGGACAGGGCGCCGGCTTCGGCTGGTATCACTTGACCCTGGGCATGAGTGCCTTGCTCGCGAGCGTCCTCTTCGGCGCGCTGTGGGACGCGTTCGGTCCGCGCGCCGCGTTTCTCGCAGGCGCCGCGGTCTCGTCGCTGGGTCTCGGGTTGTTGCTGATTCTGCGGCCCGGCGGGCGTTGATGCGCGAGTGCGCGTGCGCCACCCTTGCGGGTCCACGCCACGATCAACCCCGTTCTCGCGTCCGGTCCCGACCGGGCGAGAGGAGCTCATCCGGCCCCATGCGAACCGATTCCTCGCTCCACGTGCGCGTGCTCGCCGCCGTGCTGCTGCTGGCATTCGCCGGCTGCCGCTCGTCCCATCCCACGTCGTCCGAAGCACCGGCCGAGAATCCACGCCCGGCGACCGTGCCCGCGCCGGCGGTTCCACCCGCGTTACCGCCCAAGGTCTCGGCGATCCCGAATCTGCTGCCAGGCATGCCGCCGGTCCCGGATGCGTCGAACCTCAACTCCGAGGCGGGCGCCGGCATGCTCGCTCCCGAAGCGATGGCGGCGGTGCACCGCGCCTACGTGCCCAACAGCGAGGACGGCACGGTGAGCGTGATCGACACCGCCACGTATCAGGTGGTGGAGATCTTCTCGACCGGCAAGCATCCGCAGCACGTGGTGCCGTCCTGGGATCTGCGGACGCTGTGGGTCGCCAACAACCACGGCAACACGCTGACGCCGATCGACCCGCGAAACGGCCAGCCCGGCGTGCCGGTTCCGGTCGACGATCCCTACAACATGTACTTCACGCCCGACGGCCAGTTCGCCGTGGTGGTGGCCGAGGAACTGAAGCGCCTCGACTTTCGCGACGCGCACACCATGGCGCTGGTGCAATCGACTCCAGTCGCGTGCAAGGGCGTCGATCACATGGACTTCTCGATCGACGGTCGCTTCGCCTTCGCCACCTGCGAGTTCTCCGGTTCGCTGCTCAAGCTCGACGTGGCGAAGCGCGCCATCGTCGGCTACCTGGCGCTCGATCCCGGCGGGCTCGGCAAGAAGTCGATGCCGCAGGACATTCGCCTGAGCCCCGACGGCAAGCGCGCATTCGTCGCCGACATGATGGCCGACGGAGTGTGGGTGGTGGAACCCGCGACCTTCCAGCGCACCGGCTTCGTCCCGACCGGCAAGGGCGCCCACGGCATCTACCCGAGCCGCGACGGCAAGCTGCTCTACGTCACCAACCGCGGCTGCAACCACATCTACGGCTGCAAGAAGGGACCGGGCAGCGTCGCGGTGCTCGATCCGGCGACGCTCCAGATCGTTGCCACGTGGCCGGTGCCGGGCGGCGGCAGCCCCGACATGGGGAACGTGAGCGCCGACGGCAAGGAGCTCTGGCTCTCGGGCCGCTACGACGACCAGGTCTACGTCTTCGACACCACCTCGGGCGAGATCACCCACCGCATCCCGGTGGGCCGCGGCCCCCACGGCCTCACCGTGTGGCCACAGCCGGGCCGGTACTCGCTCGGGCACACCGGCAACATGCGGTAGGAAGCCTCAAGCGACTTCGCCCTCTCCAGCGGTGCCGTAAATTCGGCCCTTCCACGCGACTCCGCGGCCGCTCGCGGCGCGTAGGGTCGAGTTGACCAGGATCGCGGCGGTGACGCAGGCACCGATCGGGGTCAGCCAGGCGAGTGAGTCGTCGAGCGAGAAGACGTCACGCAAGAGCCGGCGGATGGTGAGCGACGCGAGCACGTAGGCGCCGCCCAGCGACAGCACGCCGAACCAGGCCGAGGCCGTGAGCGGCCAGCGCAGCGACGGGATGGCCACGAGCGGCAGCACCCACGGCGCGGCGAAGAGCGTCAGCAAGGCCGCCGCGCCGAGCGCCGCGAGCACCACGTTCCCGCCCACGGCGACGTGAAAGTTCTTCGACCAGCCGTTCCAGATGTCGCGAAGCGTCCGGTACATGCGCAGCCGCGCCAGCTCGACACCGCGCGCGTACACCAGGTTGCGCTTGGTCTCCTTGATCTTCTTCGCCAGCGCCAGATCCTCGATCACCTCGCCGCGGATCGCGTCGTGCCCACCGATCGCCTGGTACGCGGAGCGGCGAAACAGCATGAACGGACCGTTCCCCGACGCGGCCGGGTGCGACGGATCGTTGAGCTCGCGCGCCGGGAAGACCATCAGGATCAAGCTCACGATGAACGGCATCACCACCCGCTCCCAGAAGCTCACGGTGATCATGTGGGGAACGATCGTGAGCAGGTCGGCGCGGCGCTCGAGCGCCAGCCCCATGGCGCGCACCAGCGCATCGGGCTCGAGCCGCACGTCGACGTCCACGAACAAGAGCCACTCTCCCGCGGCGCTACGAAAACCCACGTCGAGCGCGTGGTTCTTGCCCATCCAGCCGGCGGGCAGCCCGTCGTTTCGCAGCACCCGCAGGCGCGGATCCGAAGCGGCGAGCTTGGCGAGAATCGCAGGAGTCGTATCGCTCGATCCGTCGTCGACCGCGATCGTCTCGAGCTCCGGGTAGTCCTGGGCCAGGATCGAGCGCACGCACTCCTCGACGTCCTGCTCCTCGTCGCGCACCGGCAAGATCACGCTGAGCGGCGGCAGCGCCGCGCGGTCCACTCGCGCCGCGAGCGGCGGCTCCGGGAGCGCGCGAAGGTTGCGCACAATCCAGAAGAACGCGGCGAGCAGCGTCGCGAGCGCCACACCCTCGATCGCGAAGCTCGTCGCGGCCACGGCTGAGTCAGCTCGGGCAACTCAACTGCGCAGGTACGAATCGATGATCGCCGCCGCGCGAGTGGCCCCGCCGTGATCGCGGATGCTCTGCTGCACCGCCTTGGCGGCGCGGCGGTACTTGGAGTTGGCGAGCACTTCCTCGATGGCGCGCTCCAGCGTGGGAAAGAGATTGCGGTCGTTGCTGAGGCGGATGCCGCAGCCCAGCCGCTCGACGATCTGCAGGTTCACGTCCTGGTCCACGTGATAGGGCGCGCCGATCACCGGCACGCCGCCCGCCAGCGCTTGGTAGATCGAGCCGTTGCCGCCGTGGTTGATCACCACGTGCGACTTGGCGACGATCCGGTCGCCGCGCGCGAACTCCTCGATGAAGAAGTTGGAGGGAACCTCGGGGATGTCCACCGAGAGCCCGCCGGTGGTCATGACCACTTGATAGCGCGAGCCGCCGAAGTAGCGCGTGGCTTTCTCGAAGAACAGCGGATCGCCGGTCGAGCCCATGGTGATGTAGAGCGTGGGCCGGTCCGGATCGAGCCGCTCGAGCCAGGGCGGATCGGGGAAGTCGGGCTCCCACAGGATCGGCCCCACGTAGTGGACGTGCGGCGGGCGCGCGGCGGTGGTCGGTCCGTACTCGGGAACGTCGGCGAGCAGCGTGAGATCGCCCTGGATCACGTCGAGCAGGCCGTCGCAGTGACGCATCGGCAAGCTGTGATCGTGCCGGTACTTCCAGTACGGGTAGCTCCAGTAGCGGGTGGCGGTGGCCTTGAGCAGCGGAATGAGCGCGGTCGCGAGGTTCTCGCCCACGTACCGGGTGAGGATGTGACCGCGGAACGCCTCGAGCGGCAGCGCGAAGTAATTCGTCCAGTGCGCGTTGGTGATCGAGACGTAGGGCACCTTGGCGAGCTCGGACGAGACCGAGAGCGACCAGTGCATGTCGCCCAGCACCACGTCGGGCTGGTGCCGGTGGATGACCTCGACGTCCGACTCGATGCTGCGCAGCACCATGTCGCGCCACCAGCCGTAGCGCACCAGCGTCGCGCGGTTGGCGAGCTTCAGGCTCGCGGCGCGCGGCACGGTGAAGACACCGTCGGTGACGAAGCCTTGCTCGGCGGCGAGCTTCAAGAAGTGCCCGTCGCCCGCGAACACCACCTCGTGGCCGTGGCGGTCGCGGAGCAGCTTGCACACTTCGAGCGCACGGGAGACGTGCGCTAAGAAGTTGGCGTCGGCGAAGGCCAGGACTTTCATGCTCTGGTACCGGCTCGAACCGCGGCGCGCGAGGTTCGTAACTCACCCCCGCGAAGAAGATCCGCCTGCTGGTCTTCGCGCCGGCACGCTCGACCCGTGCCCCGGCTCTCGAGAAATCGGGTGGACGGGGACGCCACTCGAGCGTTTGCACGCTCGGCCAAGGCTAGGGGCCCTCGCCTCGGGTGGTCAAGGGTCTAGGGATATCTACGCATCGGCGAGGGCGTCTGGCGGGGCTCGGCGAAAGAGCGTGCTTCACAATCGGCGCTCCCCTCTCTACGATTGCGCGCCGGGATGGGGAATCTCGCGCACCGGGCCACGCGCCCCAGGCACGCCGCCGAGCACGCAACCGCGGTGAGCGCTCGCGTGGCCGTCGCGGTGCTCGCGGTCTCGCTCGCGGCGTCCGGCCCGGCAAGCTCGGAGCCGCCTCCCGGCAAGCCGATCCTCCTGAGCCTGGGCGACGTGGTCGAGCTGTCGCTCACCAACAGCCCGACGCTGCGCGGCGAAGGCTTCAGCGCGCTCCGCGCGATGGCGGAGGTCCAGGCGGCGCAGGGCGCACGCGACGTGGTGCTCTACGGCAAGGGCGGTTACACCGACAGCAACGTGCCCAGCTCCTCCTCCCTCACCGGCAACAACCAGCAGGTGTGGAACGCGAACGTGGGCCTGCGCCAGGCGCTCATCACCGGCACCAGCTACGACCTCTCGATCAACAACACCCACACCGCCACCGACTTCCCCTTCAACGTGCTCGACCCCAACTACCGGATCGACTCGCAGCTCACGGTGGTTCAGCCGCTGCTCAAGGGATTCGGGCTCGACGTGAACGACGGGACCGCGCAGATCGCCGGGCACACCCGCGAAGCGGCGTTGCTGCAGTACCGAGGGCGTGCGGCGTCGGTGGTCGAGACCGCGCTCTCCGGGCTGCTCGACCTGACGCTCGCGCGCGCCTTGCTCGACGTCAAGGAACAGAGCCTCACGGCCGCCCAGCGCCTGCAGCACACCGTGCAGGCGCAGGTCGACCGCGGCTTGCTCGCCCAGGTGGAGGTGCTCAAGGCGGAGGTCGCGGCCGCGGCTCGCGACGACGAGCTGGTGCTGGCGCGGAAGTCCGTGCAAGACGCCGAGGACCGGCTGCGCGACTCGATCGCGCCGGACGGCGACCCGAGCTTCTGGGACCGCGAGCTGGTGCCGGTGGGCCCGATCGAGTATCCGGCCCGCGACGTCGACGAGCAGCGCGCCATCTCCCACGCCACCGACTCGCGCGTCGAGGTGCAGCAGGCCCGCGAGGAGCTCGAAGGTCGCAAGGTCGCGGTGACGATGGCGCGGAACGCGCTCTTGCCCACCCTCAACCTGACCGGTGGAGTGAAGCTCTCGGGGCTCGCCGGCACCGAGAAGCAGAACCAGAAGCTGATCGAGTTCCGGAACCAGTATCCGGCCACCTACGAGCTGCTCAACGCGCTCTTCGGCAACTTGCTGGTGGGAGCCGGCACCGTCGATCGCAGTCTGGTCGGGGGCTACTTCGACGCGCTCGAGAACTCCGATTTCGTGACCTGGCAGGTGGGGCTCAACATCGAGATCCCGCTCGGCAACGACACCGCCGAGGCACGTTACATCCAGGCGGTGGCGGACCAGAAGCGCAGTGAAGAGAGCCTGAAGTCGATGAGCCGCAAGGTGCAGATCGAGGTGCGCGAGATCGTGCGCCGGCTCAACACCAACCAGGAGCGTCTCGCCACCACGGCCCTCACCCGCGAGCTCGCGGAGAAGAACCTGCACGCCGAGGAGGAGAAGCTGGCGCGCGGCTACTCGTCGAGCCAGGAAACACTCGACCTGCAGGTGTCGCTGGCCGAGGCGCGCGGCAACGAGATCAGGGCCAGGACCGATCTCGAGAAGAGCTACATCGCGTACGCACGCACCGCGGGAACGCTGCTCGACACGTTCCACGTCGCCGCGCCCGAAGTGCCGTCCTTGGGCTCGGTCAAGGTCCCGGGCCTCCTGTGGTGAGTGGGTCGAGCCAGGCGTAGCGCTGTATCATCCGCCCCGATGAGCACTTTCCACGATCCACCGTTCGCGCCGGCCGACCGGTTCCGGGCCGCGTTCGATCAATCTCCCGACGCGCTCTTGATCGTGACGCCCGAGGCGGGGCGCATCGTCGCGGCCAACCTCGCGTTCGAGGAGTCGAGCGGCTGGACCGCGGCGGCGCTCGGCGCCCGGCGGCTCGGCGACCTGCTCACCCAGGAGAGTCGCGCGCATCGTGAGGCGGTGATCGAGGGCGCGCTCGCCGGGCTCAAGACGGCGCGTGTCGACGATGTGGTGCTGGTGCGCCCCGACGGCGGCAGCATCGCGACCGAGCTCGAGATCGCACCGATCCACGCGTCCGACGGGGTGTTCGCGCTGGTCGCGATCCGCGACTCGACCCGCGAGCAGCGGCTGCAGGAGCGGATGCTGCAAACCGAGAAGCTCTCCTCGCTCGGTCAGCTGGTGTCGGGCTTCGCCCACGAGGTGAACAATCCGCTGACCGGCATCCTGGGCTACGCGCAGATGGTGCTCGAGCGCGGCGCGACCCTGCCCGCCGACCTGCGCTCCGACGTCGAGCGGATCTTCGAGGGCGCGCAGCGCACCCAGCAGATCATCTCCAACTTGCTCAAGTTCGCGCGCGCCGAGCCGCAGAGCGAGCTGCCCTACCAGCCGAACGCGCTGCTCGAGGAGTGCCTGACGCTCAAGGACTATGCGCTGCGGGTGAGCGACGTCGCGGTGCGCCGCGAGCTCGACCCGGCGCTGCCCACCCTGAGCGGCAGCCCGCACCGACTGCGACAGGCGTTCCTCAACGTGATCGAGAACGCCCACGACGCGATGGCCGCCACCCGCGGCGGCGGAACGCTGGTGGTGCGCACCCGGCTGCGCAAGGACCGCGTCGAGATCGAGTTCCTGGACGACGGACCGGGGATCGCCGAGCCGCGGCGGGTGTTCGATCCGTTTTACACCACCAAGGGCGTCGGCAAGGGCACCGGGCTCGGGCTCTCGGTGAGCTACGGAGTGATCCGCGATCACGGCGGCGAGATCACCGCGGAAAACCGGCCCGAGGGCGGCGCGCGGGTGGTGGTGTGGCTGCCGGTGACCGGCGCCACGACGGCGCGCGCGATGCTGGCTCCCACCACGCGGGTCGTGGCCACCCGCGGCAACGGCGAGCGGGTGCTGGTGGTCGACGACGAGGACATCATCCTGGCGGTGACCGAGAAGGTGCTGCGCGACGCGAACTACAAGGTCACCGTTGCGCGCAGCGGCCACCAGGCGGTGCTCAAGCTGCGCGACGACACGTTCGACCTGGTGCTCACCGACATCCGCATGCCGCGCCCCGTGGACGGCATCGATCTCTACTACTGGATCCGCAGCAACCGCAGCGGGCTCGAGAGCCGGGTGATGTTCATGACCGGCGACACGCTACGCGAGGAGACGCGCACGTTCCTCGAGAGCGTTCCCAACGTGCGGCTCGCCAAGCCGTTCAGCCCCGAGGAGCTGCGCCGCACGGTGCGCCACGCGCTCGACTCGAATCCGGTCCCCGGAATGCGGCCGTGAAGTGGCTGCTGGCGGCGGTCGCGGCGCTGGTGGCGCTGGCGCCGGCCTGCGGTGCCGGTGGCGGTGGAACCGCGAGCGGCGGCTCGACGGTCACGATCGCGGATTTCCAGGACGGCGCCGCGTTCTACGATTCGCCTTTCCCCTCCGATCACCGCGTGGGAGCCGACGGCAAGATCTCGCTCGCCGGCTTTCCCAACCCCGACGGCATCACGCTGGTCGACGACGTGCTGGCGCTCGCCGTCCACGACAGCGACGGCTTCGGCGTCAGCTCGGGCGCCTTCTTCCGGTGGAGCGGCGCACTCGATCCGGCGAGCCTTCCCGCCGCGCCCGGCGACACCCTCACCGTGTCGAGCCCCGTGTTCCTGATCGACGTCGACTCTAGGTCGCCGGAGCGCGGCCGCAGATTCCCGCTCTACGTCGGCTTCCAGGACGACGCCGGTCCGCTCGGCACCACCAACCTGCTGGTGATGGTGCCGGTGCAAGGCATTCCACTTCGCCCCGGGACTCGCTACGCGGCGGGGATCACCACCGCGATCACCGACACGTCGGGCGCGCACCTCGGAATCGCGCCCGAGGTCGCGGCGCTGGCGCGCGGCAAGCAGCCCGATGGAATGAACGATGCCGCGTTCGCGCACTATCGCGACGGCATCGCGGCGCTCGCCGACCTCGGCGTGGCGCCGCGCTCGCTCGCCGCGGTCGCGGTGTTCACCACCGGCAACCCGATGCGGCGCATGCAGTCGCTCTCCGACACCGAGGAGACGATCGCGCTGCCCACGCCCGTGACCGACTGGCAGCTCACCGATCTCTTCGACGATTTCTGCGTGCTCGAATCGCGCATCGACATGCCCATCTTCCAGCAGGGGAAGCCGCCCTTCTTCACGCAAGGCGGCGACATCGCGTTCGACGCGAGCGGCGCTCCGATCCAGACCGGCACCGAGCCGTCGCGGCTGGTGGTGACGCTGCCGCGGCGCGCGGAGCCCGCGAGCGGCTTCCCGGGGGTGGTGTTCATCCGCACCGGCGGCGGCGGCGACCGGCCGCTCGTCGATCGCGGCCGCCAGCCGGGGACCGGCCAGCCGGCGATCGAGCCGGGCGAAGGTCCCGCTCGCTACATCGCGCGCGCCGGCCTCGCGGCGATCAGCTTCGACGGACCGCACGGTGGACTGCGCGACGTGACCGGCATCAACGAAGACCTGACCGTCTACAACTTCTTCAACCCCAAGGCGCTGGTCGACAACGTGCGCGAGACCGCGGCCGAGACGGCGCTCGTGGGCCGGCTCTTCGCGACGCTCTCGTGGCCCGCGTCGGTCTGCCCCGGTCTCGACGCGAGCGCTCGCCCCAACGGCCGCGCGGCGATCGACGGCAGCCGCATGGCGGTCCAGGGCCACTCGATCGGCGCCACCGTCGCCCCGCTCGCGCTCGCCACCTCCGCTCGGTTCCGGGTGTCGGTCGTGGACGGCGAGGGCGGTAGCTACCTGGAGAACGTGCTCTACAAGAAGAGCCCGCTCGACATCGATCCGATCGCCACCGCGATCCTCCGCTACGGCAAGTACGGCGCCACGCTCACGCGCACCGACCCGTTCCTCTCGGTCCTGCAGTGGGCCGCCGAGGCGGCCGACCCGCCGACCTTCGGCCGCTCCATCATCCACGAGCCGGTCACCGGACACTCACGCCACGTGCTCATGTTCCAGGGCAACGTCGACACCTACATCACGCCTTCGATCGCGAACGCGAGCACCGGCTCGTTCGGTCTCGACCTCGCGGGCCCCAACCAGGAAGACACCATCAACGACATCCTGGTGCTCTCCGGCGGTACACGCATCGCGTTACCCGCGAGCGGCAACCTCACGGGTTCGGAAGGCCAACCCGTCACCGGCGTGGTCGTCCAGTACGCGCAGGACGGCGTCGAGGACGGCCACGAGATCATGTTCCAGCTCGACGCCCCCAAGCGCCAGTACCAGTGCTTCTACTCGACGTTCGCCCGCGATCTCACGCCGGTCGTCCCGGACGAAGAGCCCGGCGCGCCGTGTCCGTGACCGAAGCGATCGATCGGCCGGAGGGACGCGGTCCCTCGCGTCCGCAGCGATCGATCAAGATGTGACGCCGCGGCGGCGAGAGACCCGCCGCCCTCCGGCGCCCCGCGTGTTCGCGCGTGCGCTTACTTCGCCGGAGTCGCGGTGGGAGCCGGTGCGGACGCTCCCGGCGGCGGTCCCTTGGGCGCGTCCCACGCGGGCGGCGGCGGGAACGTGATCACCGCGCCCGTCACCGGCGCGCCGGGCGGGATGATGGCCGGCGCTGCGTGATGGACCGGCGGGATGCTCTTCAGATAGGCGACGATGGCGTGGACGTCGTCGTCGTGGAGGCCCACGAAATCGGGCCACGGCATGGGCGGCAGCAGCGCACGGCCGTCGGGGCGGATGCCTTGGCGAATCGCCTTCACGATCTGCTCGTCGGTCCAGCCGCCGAGGCCGGTCTCCTTGTCGGGCGTCAGGTTGCGCGCGTAGCTCACGCCCCACGGCCCTTGCCAGCCGAGCTCGCTGCCCGAGAGCCTCCGCGACATGTCGGGCGCGCCGTAGAACGTCCCGGGCGTGTGGCAATCGCCGCAGCCCAGGATCGTCGAAAGGTACTCGCCTCGCTTGACCGTGGGGCTGGTTTCCATGTGGGGGCCTGCGTAGGCGCGCAGCGGCGCGAGCGAAACGACCAGCACCGCCACCGAGGTCAGCGCCAAGGTGTGACGTCGAATCGAGCTCATGACGTTGATCCCTCCTGGGATTGGGTGGATGTTGGGAGTGTCTTCGTCGGGCGCGTCCGCGAGTCGGCGTAGTCTAGTGGTCGACAGGCCGCGTTCAAGCACGAAACCCCGCGGCGGCGCAATGAGCGACACCGGCCGAGTCCCGCCTCCCGAAGCCCGCATCGCCGCGCTCATCGACGACCTCGAGCACGGCGAGGCGGAATGGCGCATGAGCGCCGCGCTGGCGCTGGGACGCCTGGGAAATGCCGCGGTTCCCGGTCTGATCGAGGTGCTCCGCTCAGGCAGCGCGCCCGCGCGCGACGCGGCGGGTGCCGCCATCGGACGGATCGGCCGCGCCGCGCGTACCGTGCCGCAGGCCTTGCTCGAGCTGCTCGACGACCCGGCCGACGAGGTGCGCGCCGGCGCAGCGCGCGCGATCGGCACGATCGGCGCCACCGCGGTGCCACAGCTCACGAAAATGCTGGGACACGAGCGCAGCGAGGTGCGGCGCGTGGCGGCCCAGGCGCTCGGCTGTCTGGCGCGCGACGCCGAGCCCGCGACCGCGGTGCTCACGTCCCGTCTGGCCGACACCGACCTCGAGGTGCGGCAGCGCGCCGTATGGGCGCTGGGCAAGATCGGCGCGCCCGCGATCGACGGATTGCGCGGAGCGCTGGGCGACGCGGACGCGTCGGTGCGGGTGACCGCGGCTCGCTCGCTGGGCGCGATCGGCGAGCGCGCGCTGCCGGCCGAGGCCGAGCTCCGCCGCGCCCTCGGCGACGGCGACGCGCGCGTGCAGATCCACGCCGCGGTGGCGCTCACCACGCTCGGCGTCGACGCCACCGCCGCGGTCCCGGTGCTGGCCGACGCGATCGGCGATCCCGATCCGGAAATCCGCGCGCGCGCCGCGCGCGCGCTGGGTAGGCTCGGGCCCGCGTCGCGCGCCGCCGCCTCGGCGCTGCTCTCGGCGCTCCGCGACGGGGTGCCGGAGGTGCGCCAGGCGGCGCTCGAAGGCGCCAAGAAGGCCTACCGCGATCGAATGACCTGATTTCCCGGGGGGGCTGTTCCAGCCCCCACCCCCAAGCCGGCTCGCCGCGCTCGCCGGGCGCCTCTCGGCGCCTGCCCGAGATCCACGCGAGCGGTCGGTTCGGGGAGGACGGCGAGTGAAACGCCCCGAACCGACTGACAAGAAGATGCCTTGCACGTTCGCTGCACGGGAATTCTTCCCGTCGAGCCGTGTCGCCGTGTCGACCTGACCGACCGACGCGCAAGGCGGTGGGGATTGACGGCGCGGGGTTCGATGCCCACGTTCGGTCTCGGAGGGGATCGTGATTCGCAATTGCCCGTCGTGCTCGAAGCCCAATCGAATTCCCGCGCAGCATCTCGCCCGCACCGGGCGCTGCGGGGCGTGCAAGGGAGCGCTCGGGGCCGTTTCCGAGCCGATCGACGTCGACCCATCGCTCTTCGACGAGATCGTCTCCCAGGCGGCCGTGCCGGTGCTGGTCGATTTCTGGGCCGCATGGTGCGGGCCGTGCCGCCAGGCCGCGCCGGAGGTGAAGCGCGCCGCCCATGAGACCGCGGGCCGCGCGCTCGTTCTCAAGGTGGACACCGAGAGGCACCCCGAGCTCGCCGCGCGCTTCGGCGTCCGCGGCATCCCCAACTTCGTGGTGCTCAAACACGGGCGCGTGGTGCGCGAGCAAGCGGGCCTGGTGCCCTCCTCCCAGCTGGTCTCCTGGATCGACCAGGCCAGCTGAAACCGAGCTCGAGACCGAAGAAATCGGCCCGAGACCACCGGAGGGCTGCGGTCCCTCCAACCTCTCCGCTTCGTGCCGCGGCGCGCGCCGGGCGGCCCCGGCCGCAACAGGCGCGGTCCCTCCCTCGATCCCGGTTGCTCCCAGCAAGCGGAATCGCATAGAACCGGGCGCCCCCGGTCGAGAGCCCCATCGCCGCCTTCGCGCGCGATCGAGTCTGCTCGGCTCTCGGCCGCTACGTGACTCGCGACATCCAAGCTCGACCGAGCCGCCGGGTCCGCGCCACCTCGCTGGCGCTCGTCGCCGCGTTCACGGGACAGCTGGCGCTCGGCAGCCTCGCGAGCGCCACCGACTTCCACCTCTTCGGCCCCGGGCCGCGCTACGCGGCGATGGCCGGAGCGTTCACCGCCGTCGCCGACGACTTCACCGGCGGCTACGCCAACCCGGCCGGAGTCATCCAGAAAACCTCGACGCGCATCGGCGTCGGCTACCAGTACGAGAACCTGTCGCTGCGCACCGACGGCCACGACGATCCCGAAGGCGGCGGCACCGACGGCATCTACCTGGGCTTCGCGTTCACGATTCCGTTCATCGACTGGCTCAAGGACCGGATCGCCTTCGCCTACAACTACTACCAGCCGGTCGACTACGTACTGTCGCTGCAGGTGCCCGCGGCGACCCAGCCGCAGTTCGTGCTGGTCGAGCAGTATCCGCGCGCCAACGTGATGCACGGCGCCTTCGCGACCGACCCGCTGCCCTGGCTCCTGGTGGGCTTCGGCGCGACGCTCAACGCCGACCTGGGCGGCAGCCTCGATCTCAAGCCCGGCATCCGCAGCCTGAACGGCGTCGCGTCGATCCTGACCACCGTCGACCAGGAGTCGAAGTCGATCTTCGCGCCCGACGCGGGACTCTTCATCAAGGGCAACGAGCTGACACCGTCGCTCGAGGCCTGGACCTTCGGCTTCACCTGGCGCTACCCGTTCAAGCTCGACCTGCAGATCCCGCTGACCATCCTGCTCTCCGGCATTCCGCTCAAGCTCGACTTCACGTCCAAGCTGCTCTATACGCCGGAGACGTACACCGTGGGCGCCGCGTACCACTTCGGCCCCGACGGCGTGCTGGCGTTCGACCTGGCCTGGAACCGCTACGCGAACTTCCAGTCGCCGTCCCTGGTGATCGACACCAAGATCGACATCCCGATCCTGCCGCTCGAGCTCAAGAGCGGGCCGGCCATCGATCCCAACTTCCACGACACGATCACCCCGCGCCTCGGCGCGGACTACCGCGTGTTCGAGGGCGATGCGCTCGATGTGTGGCTGCGCGGCGGCTACGCGTTCGATCCGACACCGGCGCCCCGGCAGAACCACACCACCAATTTCGTCGACGGTAACAAGCACATCCTCGGGATCGGCACCGGGCTCTCGGCCAAGAATCTCTTCGGCATGGATCTCTCGAAGTCGAAGCCCACGCTCAACCTGACGTTCCAGACGCAGCTCGAAAGCAAGGTCTCGGCCCAGAAGAACCCGGACGTGCCTCCGCAGAATCCCGGCTCGCCCACGGTCACGGGCAGCGGCGCCGTCTACTACTTCGGCGTCGCGATCAGCGCCGACACGGGCTCACCGTGATGGACCCGGAACGTCCGTTCGGAGGGTCGCGGTCCCTCGCGACCGCAGCGATGGCACCGGATCGAGCGCTGCGGCGGCGAGGGACCGCCGCCCTCCGAGCGGCGGCGGTCGCCGCGATGCTGGCGATCGCGCCCGCCGCGCACGCCAATCCCTTCGACGCCTACGGTGTCGGCTCGCGCTCGGCCGGCATGGCGAGCGCCGTCACCGCGGTGGTGCAGGACTTCGGCTCGGTCTACTACAACCCGGCAGGGCTCGCGCAAAACGGCGGCATCGAGGCGAGCTTCGGCTACTTCTACGCACCGCCGACCCTCGAGATCAACGGCAAGGACATTCACGAGGACACCACCAGCGGCCTGGTGGCGGGGTTCGTGTCGCCGCCGATCGAGCTGCCGTGGGGCATCAAGATGTCGGGCGGCGGGCTCTTCCACCTGCCGGACAAGCGCGTCGCGCGCACGCTCGCCATCCCTTACGACCAGCCGACTTACGTGCTCTACGGCTCGCGGCTGCAGCGCACCATGGTGATGTTCCCGTTCTGCTTCGAGCTCAACAACTGGCTCTCCGTGGGCGCGGGGATCTCGCTCTTCGTCGATTCGAGCGGCGGTCCCGACTTCCTGCTGCGCGAGGATCGGCCCGATAACGCCGGCCTCTTCAGCGAAGGCACGATCTCGGCCACCCAGCACCCGCGCTTCTACCCGGTGGGCGGCCTGTTGCTGAGACCCATGGAGGGACTCCGGTTCGGCTTCGATTTCCGCGACAAGAACGAGGCCCTCTACGAAGTGCCGATCGACGTGAACATCGAGGCGCTGCACATCCTGAACATCCCGGTGCCGCTCTTGCCGCCGTCGACGATCCAGCTTCGCCAGCACGTGTTCAGCTTCTTCAGCCCGCAGCAGTACACGCTGGGCGCCGCGTGGAACGCGACCGAGGACTGGCTCCTGAGCCTCGACGTGACCTACGCGATGTGGTCCGCGTTCCGCCAGCCCTCGCCCGAAGGAGCGACCACCTACGAAGGCGGGCTCGCGCTCTTGATCGGCCAGAACCCGAACTTCGGCCTGCCGCCTCCCGACTTCCACGACATCGTGATCCCCGCCATCGGCACCGAGTGGCGGTTCTTCCACGAGGATTCGATCGAGCTCTTCCTGCGTGGCGGCTACCGCTACCGGCCGACGCCGGCGCCCACGCCACGCGGCTTCAACAACTTCGCCGACACCAACGTGCACATCTTCGCCATCGGGCTCGGCGGGCGCTTTCCGCACCTGGTCTCGGTGGTGCCGGGACCGATCGACATCGACGTCCACGGCCAGTACCTGAG